>CAZUBG010000240.1:0-8150 GCA_964618545.1 uncultured Bifidobacteriaceae bacterium
CGACTTTCGCCGCCGCAGTTACTTTCCGCTACAGGCCCTGTGACTCTGGCCTGACGGGGACTTTCTCCCCGCTGCGTTGTCGCCTTCACAGCCGCACTCAGCCGTCCCGTTGGGACTCATGACTGGGGCCCAAAACCTGGCGTTGAAACGCCAGGCTATTGTCGGCCAGCCCGCCGGGCTGGGCAAAGGGGTGGCGAATGCCAGTGATCCAAAGTTCTGGACAGTATAAGGCCGACCACGCAAAGAGTCCCCCAAAAAATGCCGCGACCAGGAAAACCAATCCCGCAATGACTTTCCTCGCGCTCATGGCACCCAAGTGTCCGCCGTTTTACACAAAAATCAAGCCGCGCCATTCAAGGTGTTTCATCTTTCAGGTGACGGAAACGTAAAGCAGGAACACAACGGGGTGACGCATCTTTCGTGCTCGCGTCTTTGCCCGTAAAAGCGCCAGAGGACTGGCGCACGGCGGGACGCTTCGCGCGGACGGGGCCTCTTCGGGCTGGAATGATGGATGCCATCGGCGGCCCAAGCAGATGATTCAGAGCCTCCTTATCGGCGTGTTGCCCAAGTCAAAAACAAGGCACTCCTTACCTCCAGGAGCAGCAGAAAACCGGACCATTCTTCACTTTTCAAAGCGCTGCGGGTCACAGACCCGCGCTCCGGGACTTGGGCAACACGCCCTTACGTCGGTTGCTAAGATCATTTTGCCATGGGCGGGAAGCCATTTCCGGCTTCGTCAATTCTCTGGCTTGGAATCGCGCGCGGTCAAATCGCGCAAGGCCAGGGCGGGATGTTTGCCGAGGTAGAGGGTGGCGTGGATTTCATCCGTAATCGGCGTTTCCACGTTCAGTCGGCGGGCCAGTTCGGAGGCGGAACGCGCGGTGGGATAGCCTTCGGCCACGGCGGTCAGCCCGGCCATGATGTCGGGGATGGTGTCGCCACGTCCGATGCGCTCGCCAAAGCCGCGATTGCGGCTCAGCCTGGAGAAACAGGTGACCATTAAATCACCCAGCCCGCTCAACCCGAAAAACGTCTCCGCCTGGGCGCCGGCCGCCACGCCCAAATGCCGCATTTCCGACAGGGCCCGGGTCACCAGCGCCGCCTTGGTATTATCCCCAAAGCCCAGGCCGTCGCAAATCCCGGCGGCAATGGCGATGACGTTCTTGAGCGCGCCGCCCAGTTCGACCCCCAGCAGATCCTGGCCGGTGTAAACCCGGAAGGAAGGCCGGTGGAAGAGTTTTTGCACGGCCCGGGCCATGGCCAGGTCCGCACTGGCGGCGACAATGGCCGTGGGGATGTCCCGCGCGACTTCCAGCGCGAAGGAGGGGCCGGACAAGGCGGCGCGCCCGGCCTGCGGCGCGGTTTCCGCCAGGATGCCGCACATGGTCAGGCCGGTGCGGTGTTCAATGCCCTTGGTGACGCTGACCACCACCCCGGAAAAATCCGCTAGGAAGCGGGTGGTCTCGCGAAACGATTTGGAAGGCACGGCCACCACCACATATTCGGCTCCGGCGATGGCTGACGACAAGTCCGGCTCCAACCGCATTTCCCACGGCAAAACGATGCCGGGGAGGAAACGTTCGTTGCGGTGCGTGCGGCGCAATTCATCCAAATGCGACGGGGAATGGGCCCAAAGCGTGACGTGGTTTCCACCGGTTTGCAGCAACCGGGCCAGGGCCGTCCCCCAGGCTCCCGCCCCCAGAACCGTGACTTTCATTGGGCCGCCCCCTTCTTTTTGCACAGCTCAATCCGATGTTCGGTCCCGGCGAGCAACCGTGCGAGATTCGCCTTGTGTTTGCAGATGGCCAGGCCGCCGACGACGCCGGCCACGACCGTCAGGCGAACATCCTGAGTGGTAATCCAAGAACCCACCGGCAGGAGGGCGGCGGCGGCGATGGAGGCGACGGAAACGTAGCGGGTGACCGCAAACAAAACGATCCACACAGCCAGTGAAATCGCCAGCGCCCCGGGCACGAGCGCCAGGAAAACCCCGGCGGAAGTGGCGATGCCCTTGCCGCCTTTAAAGTGCAGCCAGCAGGTGTAATTGTGACCGAGAATGGCCCCGAAACCGGCGGTCACCTGCAACCAAACCGGGATGGCGTCGGGCGAAAAGTGCCGCCAGATCAACGGGGCCAGCGCAGCCACCGCCGCCCAGCCTTTCAAGGCGTCCACCAGCAGGACGATGATGCCCAGGGTTTTTCCGACGGTGCGGAAGACGTTGGTGGCCCCCATGTTTTTGCTGCCGACGGTGCGGATGTCCACGCCCCGGGCCCGGCCCGCCCAATAGCCGGTGGGAAGGGAGCCCAGGAAATACGCGGCGAAAAAGATGAAAACAAAACTCAGGATTGACACGGCGGCAGTTTAAGCGGGGGCGGGGCAAAGTTCAAAAGCATAATGCGGACGATCCGAGGCGCCTCGGCGCACTGTCCGGCGCGGCTCTGAGAGCTGCAGCACGCCGATGGCCAGGGGAAGTGAAAGCCGTTTTCAGGTCTGTATTTGCAAGGCGCCCGCTGCGGGTCACAGACCCGCGCTCCGGCAGCGCCCGCAGACTTTTCGGGGGCAGTTGCACGGATGCGCCCGGCGATCCGGAGGCTCCCGGCCAGAGTCTGAAAAAAAACGCCGGTTATTCCAGGCACAGCGGGGCGATCAAGTTTCCGGCTTCTTCCAGCCGGGCGGTTTCCTCCGGCGTGTACTCATACTCACGTTTCGTGCCGATGCCAAGGGTGCCCACAAGGTTCCCGTCCTGGCGGAGGGGCACGCAGAGGGCGCCGCCCACACCGGTTTGCCGCGCGCCGGGCCGGGCCACGCCGCTGGTGTCCGTCTGTAAATTACACAGGGTGACCGGCCGGCCCTGGGCAATCACCTGACCGGCGATGCCCTTGCCAACGGGAATCGTTTTGACCACATCCAACAACTGGGGCGGCAGTCCTTTTTGGGCGAGGAGGTGCAGCACTTGTTGATCGGCCGCCAGCCGGTGAATGGCGCCGGTCTCGGAATGAAAATGATCCAGCAGGGCGTCCAGAACACCGGCCAGCACGATTTCCCGGTTGCCGCCGGCGTGCACCAGCCGCATCAGCCGGTCGGACAAGTCATCCACGCCCGAACGGTAATGGATGACGCGGACTTTTTCCAAGGTGACCAGACCGCCGCCCATCATGGGGTTGAGCAGCGGCAGGAAGGCGTTGATTTTCTCCTCGGTGTCCACGATTTCGATGACGAGGGGCAGGTCCATGGAGAGCTGCAAAATCTTGGTGGTGTGCAGGCGGCTGGATTTGCCGTAGCCCATGGGGCCGCGCAGGACGGTGGCCCCGGCGAGTTTGGCGCCGCGCGCGGCGAGAACGATGGCTTCGTAGAGGGGCTTGTGTTCCCAGCGGTCGCTTTCGCCGATGAAAATCCGCAGGAGCGAGGCTTGATTGGGGATTTGCATGTCAGTGTCCTTTCATGGAATTGAAGAGGCCGCCCACGACGTAACCGAGCCAGACGGCAACCAAACAAAGCACGACGGACAAGAGCACGTTGCCGCCGGCATAAAGCCACTGGCCCTGCTGGGCGCGTTTGAAAGTTTCGAGGCTGAAGGAGGAAAAGGTGGTGTAACCGCCGCAAATGCCGATCATGAAAAACTGGCGGAAGGCCGGGGCGGCCATGGCGCGTCCCTCGGATTCATTGAGAGCTTGAAAAGCGCCAATGATAAAGGAGCCGGTGACATTGATGACGAGGGTGCCCCAAGGAAAGACGCTGCCGTAACGCTCCGCCACCAACCCGGAAAGCCAGAAGCGGCCCAGGCTGCCCAAGGCCCCCCCGACCGCCACGCAAAAATAGGCGAACCACATGGGAAAGAGTCTAGCGGGAACAGGAGAGGTTGACAAACAAATGCACGCCGGAGACGGGGTTGTCCGTGCATCCCGAAATTCTTGGTGAGAACGGACAGGCGCGCGCTGGTGAACTCGACGACGTGTCGTCTCGTCCCAAAGCGGCGACGTGTCGCCGCACTCCAAAAGGCTTCGGCCTGAAAATCGCCAACAACTTCGGGATGCGCCCGGGATGGCACACGTCTGGCACAGGAACGGGCGACCAGCGCGGGGATTACGTCCTCGGGGAGGGAGAGGCGCCGGTGTTTATCTGAATTTGATGTGGATCTCGACGATGCCGCTGGTGTCCGCAGACTTGAATCCCAGAACGATGATTTCCACGCCCGGCTTGGAGTTGATGGCGAAGGAACTGCCACGGATGACCGCCGGGGTGGTCAGGACGCAGGTGGCTCCGGCATCACACAGCCAGGATTTCAAGCCGCCGCCGATCATGTTGGTGACTTCGCCCACCACGTCATTGACCTCGGCGTTGCCGTTGAGTTCCCCGGGCGCGAGGCCGAGCATGGCGGAGGTGGCCTGGATGGCAAAGGCGGCCGTGAGGTGCAGATAAACCATGCCGGTGACGGTTTCCCCCGCGAGTCCGACGGAGCCGCTGACGCGCTCGCCGGGAATGGAAGGCGCGCCGAACTGATCCCCGGGTTCGGCCTTCAGGGACAGCATGGTTTCAAAGACCTCGCTGAGATGTGCCGCCACATAGTCGCGAACGTCAGAGGCTAAAATCGTATTGTTCATGGTTGCCGCCGGCGCCGGTTGAGCGAAGCCAGAGCCAACTGCTTCGCATGCCCGCGCGCAGGCATGCCAGCTAATCATCGGGTTAATCCGCTAAAAGTGAAGCAAATTATTTGGCCAAACTGACCGGTTGAAGGCCGGTTCCGATGATTTTCAGCGAGCAGGTCAGCCCGCTCAACGGCTTGCCGGGCAGCTCCACCACGAGTCCTTCGGTGGTCTGGGTGTATTTCAAACCGCCAAAGCGGCCGAGCAACTTCACATGCTGGATTCGATTGATGCTTGCGTCGTCGGTTTTGGCAAGGGCGCGAATGACAAGTTTTCCGTCCGCCGGCCAGCCCAGGGCGATGGCATAGAGGGTTTTGCCCTTGGTGGTGAACCGAATATCCTTGGCGGAGTACTGGTAATTTTCCTTGAAGGCGCCGCCCCTGGCCTGCACTTCGCCCTCGCCGTAGATCCGCCAGGGGCGGGTGCCATAGATCGCCTCACCGTTGACGGCCGTCCAGTCGGCCAACTGGTGCAGCATGGTCTCGACTTCGGGATCGAGGGAGCCATCGGGCCGCAGCACGACGTTGAGGAGCAAATTCCCGTTTTTGCTGGTGATGTCCACGAGCATGTGGACGGTCCAGCTCAAGGGCTGGTATTTCCAGTGCCGGTTGTAAAACCAGTCGCCGATGGAGGTGTCGGTCTGCCACGGATTGGGATTGATGCCGCCATTGACGCCGCGTTCATAGTCCTGCACCCAGCGGCCGGCGGAAGGCTGCTTGCAATTATAAACCGCCTCGGTTTGGCCGTGGTGCCGGCTGGCGCTGACGTTGTAGAGGTTGGCGATCTGGCTCAAGCCCACGACATTGTCATTGCCGAAGGCCACGCCGCCGTCGCTGTAGAGCAGGTCGGGATGATAATCGTCCACCAACTGCTTGATTTCATCATACCATTGCTGCTGCCAGCGGGGGTTGCGACTGTACCATTGGGTGTCGCCGGGTTCGGCGGGGAAGTGGTAGAGGTCCCAGTTGTTGGAATTGGCGCCATCATAGGGCACGCCGGCCAGCGGGCCGGTTTTGTCGGACTTGTGGGCATCCTGAAACCAGGTGAAACTGGCGCCGAGATGTTCCGAGACGCCGAAGGGCAAGCCCTGTTTTTGGGCGGCCTTCTGCCAATCACCGACGACATCGCGATGCGGCCCGTAGTTCACGGCGTTCCATTTGTGCAGCGGGGAATTCCAGAGGAAAAAGTCGTCATGGTGCGACCCCATGCTCACAAAATATTTCGCGCCCGCCTTCTTATAGAGCTTCATCAGCCGGTCGGGGTCCCATTTTTCAGCCTTCCACAAGGGGATGATGTCCTTCCAACCGTTGGTGGAGGGATGCCCCCAACGGGCCAGGTGGTCCTGGTAATCGGCGGAACCCTGCTGATACATCTTGCGCGCATACCAATCCCCTTCCATGGGCACGGCCTGCGGCCCCCAGTGGGCCCAGATGCCGAATTTGGCGTCGCGAAACCACGCCGGGCAGGTGTAGTTGGTGAGGGAATCCAAGGTGCCCTGAAACAGGCCCGGTGCGATGGGCAGGGAGAGGGTGAAGGGCGCGGGAGACTCGGCGGCCAGCAAACCGCGGCTGGCAAACAGAGTGAAGGCGACGGTGAGATTAAGCAGGGCTTTGATCATGGGGGTCGGTTGTTTTGGTTGTTTCGTGCAGTGTTTTATCAGTTCCGGCGGGAGGAGGGAATCCCCATCCTGACCCGGGTCCGCAAGGGAGAATCATGGGTTGAGTCACGGTAATACAATGATTTCGGCAACCGAACGGTCATTCGGAATAAATCAAAACGCGAGGGTTTGCTAAAACCCGCGCAAGTCGGTGCTGCGGCGGCGGGGCAGACCGGGGGCCGGGGTGCGCTTGAGCACCAGGTATTCCATCCCGCGTTGCCGGCAATATTCCCGCTTGCCGCCTTTGTCCCCGTCTTCATTGACGGCATAAATATCGGGGTGGATCCGTTTGATCTCCGGGTCGGCGTCCAGCCAGCCTTCACCGGAGGAAATCAGGGCTTGTGTGACATACTTGATGGAACCGACCACATAGCGGCGCTGGGCCTCCGGCAACAAGGGGTGGCCTTCGCCCTTGAGCAGACGGATGTTGGCGTCGTGTCCCACAATCACATAAAGATCGCCATAGGCACTGACTTCCTCGGTAAAGCGCACATGCCCGGAGTGGAACCAGTCGTAGCAACCGGTGACGACGACCTTCTTGTGGCCCGGGG
Source organism: uncultured Bifidobacteriaceae bacterium (assembly GCA_964618545.1). GTDB lineage: Bacteria > Verrucomicrobiota > Verrucomicrobiia > Limisphaerales > UBA11358 > UBA11358. The sequence continues at coordinate 6,852 of CAZUBG010000240.1, forward strand.
TCGAGGGCATGGGCGGCGGCTCGGGCCAGGTGTTTAATTGATCCGTCCCCAGCACGACGTATTCCAAGTGGTGACGCTGGCAAAAAGCGCGCCGCGCGGGGTTGGCGGCCGCTTCGCAATCCACCCAGGCGACCGGTGAGACCCCCGCCGCCAGCGGCAATTCGTCCGGGTGAATGACACCGGTCACGGGAATAACCCGGGAGACATAACGCACCGCATTGAGAAAATAGAGTCGTTCCGCCAGGGGAAACTGACACGCCCGGCCGGTCAGGACGGGGCCGGCTTCATCCGGCCACAATAACACGGTGAGTTCGCCAAGTTTGGCGGCCTCTTCGAGCAGGCGCAAATCAGTCGCGCCGATATTATCAAACGCGCCGCTGACGACGATGGACTGGATCTTTCCACTCATTATTGCGTGATACGCACGGTTACCTGCAAGGCTCCGGGCACGGGATCCTTGGAGACGACCAGCAGATAGCCGCCGCCGCAGCCGGAGAACATGGCCCCGGGATAATTTTGCTGGTACACTTTCAGCATCCCTTTGAGATCAAATCTGATCAGCGGATGCCGGACCACCTGCGGCAGCAGTTTTTCCCAGCAGAGCATGGTTTCGTTGAGCGAAGCGCCCAAGGCGTCCAGGTTGCGGTTTTTGATGGCATCAAAACAATCCTTGCCGGTCTGTCCCAGCCGGGCAATCCATTTGGGGTTCAGGTGCTTTTCCCCCAGTGGATTATAACCCTCCGGGCGCGGTTCGACCGGCAGGAGGTGCAGCACCTTCCCCAACCAGCGGCCGGACCGGGCATCATTCAAGGTCTCAATGTGCGAGGGGAACACCCCGCCGTGAATGTGACAATCATAGTCCAACCGGTTGACGCCGGGATAAACCAAGCCGATCATGTCCTGCGAACCGCTCGGCTCGGCTTTCCCCTCGTTTTCCGCCTGGTACAGTTCCCGCACGAGGTCCTCGGGCGGACGTTTGGGCAGTTTGCCCCACCACAACCGAGTGGCGATGGCCCGGGTGCCGCTCGCGCAGCCAGCCCGGTCCATCACCCGAAAAGTCGGCTCCAGCGCCACCACCACCATGGAACCGGGAGGCTTCGTGTGCAGCCGTGAGATAAAGGGCTGGTCAATCCAGCCGCCGGCCAGTTGCAAACGGTTCGGGATGTTCCCGATAACCCTGGTGATGAAGTGGGGCTTTTTCACTCGACGACGCGCCTGCCTTTTTTGCGGTTGTGATACTGGACGTTGATCCACTTGTAGGTGGCGGCCAACCCCTGGTCGAGGGTGGTGTCCGGCTCC
>CAZUBG010000241.1:0-8145 GCA_964618545.1 uncultured Bifidobacteriaceae bacterium
GTGCCGGTGGTGATTGAGGGCGGTGAAGCCACGGTGGTGCATTTGGATTAACGCGCTGAAGTCATTCCTCCCCGGAAATGGCTGGGAAATAATGAGGGAGCACGCCTGTCGTGGGCGTGCTCCGTTTTCTTCTTAATCTTCAGGGACAAAACCAAGACTTGCCGACCAGGAATCGTTGCGCACACGGGTGAATCAGATCGCTTTTTTTAGGAGCAGGGTGGCGTCAAAAACGCTTTGACCGCGCCTGACTTGCAAGGCGACCTTGTCGCCGTCGCGGGTTTGCAGCAGGCATCGAATGTCCCGCATGCTGAGCGAAGACGCATTTTGTCCGTTGACGGCGGAAATGATGTCGTCCGCCTTGATGCCGTCATAAAAGGCCGGACTGTTCTGATCCACGGAGTAAACCAGGGTTTTTCCATCAGCCCGCAACAAATGCAAGCCGCTCATGTCCTCTTGGTCCGACCTTGAAGAGTTCTGGCGGGGACGGAGATAGAGCCGGCGGTGGGCGTAATCGAAGGTGGCATTGTTGCGCCGGAAAAACCCCAGGCCAAGATGGGAGGGTTGACCGGCATTTTGAATGAACGTGGCGTGGAGATCAGGGTAGACAAGGTTGCCAATCGTCAGGCGCCGGATCACTCCGGTCTTGCTTTGGGCGGTCTGACGAATGGCATCCGCCACCGTCACTCCGATGAAATTTGTCTGGCGGTCACCAAATACTTCCCGCCAATCGGCGGGGTTCAGCGAAATGGAGCTGCTGTCTCCGGTGTCAACCACCAGCTTCAGACGCTGGCGCTGGTTGATCAGGACTTGGACAGAACAGGAATGTGCGGAGTGGTCGAGCGGAATCTCCGAATAAGTGTGCTTCACATTTTCCGGCACGGCCATGGCCCGGGTGAATTGGTGGTGGTCAAAATCCAAGGAAATGATACCGCCGGTGAAAGCGTCCAATCCCAGAACGCCGTCGCAGGGTTGTCCGCTGACCCACCGCGCCATTTGCAGATCAAGCCCCAAAATTTTATCCAAATTCAAAGGCCGCCCGGCCAGCGACATGGCCGGACAGCGAAACGCTGGCAGCGTCGCCGGAGTTCCGAGGGGACTGGCGCCGGAGCAGGTGTCGGTTCTTCCACCCAGACTTGAGGCGTATTCCATGTCCATGGCCGACACGGTGAATCCGGTGTCCACTTGAAAGTACAATGTTTTTCCCAACGCCCCAACCGGCACCCGGATCATGACGCCATCATCGAGCAGGGGGGATGATTGGCCGGGCGCCTCTGTCGCATGAATGCATTCGGGGCGGCAAACCACCAACAGGAGGGCGGTCGAGGCCGCCAGGGCCAGGAACATATTTTCAGTCATTCTTCACCTCACGTTTGAAAATTGGCTGTAATAACAGTCTCGCCACCAATGGCCAGGCGTTCGTCATCTTATTAGTAGTCTTTAAAACTCAACCGAGGATATGGAACAAAGAGGCGCCCGGCAAACTTCTGAACAAATTTTAATCCAACATTCATAATCCCGGTTCATATTATGAATTGACCACGGAACAAGGGTTGAAAGACACAGCTACGGTGTTGGACATCCATGATGCTCTCGAAAGCGGTTCCGGCAGACGGGCCCGCCGCCCTCAGTTAAGGTTGTTCGCGTTTGTGGAACTGGCGCGCCAGCCCACGGCCTGGCCGTTGGGGAGACTGACCACTGCCGTCACCGGCACGCCCGCCGGCATATTCCAGTTATCATCCAGGTGAACGGTGGTGGTTCGACCGCATTCAATCCTCACCGGCACCATCACTGTGAGATAGTCATTGGCCCGGGCTTTGACGAGATATTTTCCAGCCGGCAAAACCACGCGGCGGGGGGCTTCCTCGTAATGCCCGATGGTGTTGTCCACATGCCTGACCCTGTTCCCCTGGAGATCAGAGATGGAGTAATCGGTGTGCTGATGCCAGACGGGGTCGCGGCTGCCTTGGTTTTGGTCGTCGCTTTGCACCGCCAGGCTGGAATACACCACCAGTTTTCCGCTGGCGGACGGATTCTCGAAGCCCGCCGAGTCAGGCCCGACGGGGGCCAGCGCCACCGGGGTGGCGCAACCGGCCAGCCCGGAAATCAGGCCGGCGCCCAGAAGCAGACAAATGTTTTTCATAACGCTGATCCTTTCCATGATGAAGAGGTGTCAGGCGGGAGTCCGACCGGGCTGGCGCCCTTGGACGGAGGCGGGCATGGGGTCCGCCGCGTTTTTAGAAAAGGCCGCTTGGATTCGACGGAACCAGCGGCTTTTCCACACCTCTCCGTCCATAATCAATAGACACCCGAAAGATTAACTTGGGATGGAGCCAGGATTAAAATTTAAAGTGCGGGCGGAAGACGCATCCGGTGCCGCCCTGGAAAAGATTGGCGGAGTGCAGTTTTGTGCCTGCACTCCGCCTGAGTCAGCCCGCCGGAGTTGCCGGCCGGCCGTTTCGTGGAACGCCCCTGCGTTACAGTCGTTTTTCCACGCCGGGGGTCCAGACCGTGACACACTGCAATGGCCCGTTCACCGCAGGCAGGACTATGACCCTGGCGGTGTCCGTGGCGGCGGCCGCAGCCTGGCTGGCAGTTTTCGTGGCCGCCCCCGGCACCCACACGGTGATGGACTGGACGGGAGAGTTGGCCGAAGGCAATTGAATCACCTTGGCAACGAGCGCGGGGGGCGTGGTGGTTTCGCCGGCAATCACCGTCCCGGCACTCCCAGCCAGCACCGCCAGGGCGGCGGTCAGGCTCATGAGCGGATTGCTTTGCATGTTTTTCATTTTATTTCCCTTCATTTGGTTGTTTTTTGGCTGCCGGAGAGAATTCGGCCGTCCGGAATATTTCATGTCCGGGCACAACCGTGCAGGGGCAACCAATTTTGTTCGAGTTGTTTAGGATGTTTTTCATAGCGAAAGGTGTCACAGGCACAGGCCATCCGCAGGGTTCTGAACGTTTTTTAATGCGGCATTAGTTATTTGTTAATGATGATGGGGGTGGTTTGGAAGGGGTCTCTAAAAAAATGAAAAGCTCCGTTTGAGCCGGGTCAGGTGATCCGGTGACGAGTTGAAACCACTCATTTGCCTTTGCGGCGGCCGCGAGCGATTCCACTTACCCGGGCAGACCAAGGCCTCGCTCACTGGCCGGCCGCATTCTGAATGAATTTTAATGTGAAATTCAGAATGGCCCGGCCGGTCCCGGTTTTATGCCTGATAATGTGTGGATTTAAAGGCGTTGTTGCACTTTCCAGAGGTTTTTGGGAATGCGTTTCATGACTGGAAGGGCGGACTAACAGCTCCGGATTCCCATCTTATGCCGGGAGCCCGGTTGTTTTTGCTTTAGTCGCAGTAATAGCCTCCGATGAGAGGGGGCGAGCCTGTTTCTAAAAAACATTGGGTTGCCTTGAATCGAAAATTAAAACATAAAATGAAAAAATCCTCTGGTTTCGGTTGTAGCATGATTGCCGTCTCCACGCTGTTGTCGCCGGCCTCCGTTGGCTTGGCGGCGGACGCCACCGCCACCGTCCCCGCAGCCGCGCCGAATGGCTGGCAAAAGCCGGCGTGGCTGACGGATTTATCCCTTGGAGCCAAGGAAAGCTATGACGATAACGTCTATCTCTACGGGGTTGCCCCGGTGAGCGCGGTGGTGCCGGGAGGCGGCACCTTGGCGCAGAAGAATTATTCCTCCTGGGTGACCACCGTTTCCCCGAAGGTTGGTTTCAATTTTGCCCCATTGCTCGGGGATCAAAGTGTTTTCAAGGCTCTCATTTTAAGCTATGCGGGGGATTATGTCCTGTACGAGGATGCGGCCAGTCAAGACCACAATGATCATCGCATCGGCACCGAGGTCAGGGGTCAGACGGGGGATTTCTCATTTAAAATGGCCAATAGTTTCACGGTCATTGACGGCAGCAAATACGGGGTGTCCTACCCTTCCGGTTTGAATGCCTACAGCACGTCCATTTTGCGCGAGCGGTTGGAACAAGAGCAGGACCGCAACAGCATCGTTCTCAAATACGACCAGGAAAAGTGGTTTGTGCGGGCGGCGTCCTCGCTGTTGTTCTATAATCTGGATACGGCGCAGCTTCCCAGTTCCGAGTACAAGGGGTACCAGAATTATTCGAGTCGTTATGATGTCAACGGCGGGCTGGATTTCGGCTACAAGGTGGAGAAGAATCTGGCGGTGACGCTGGGCTACCGCGATGGTTCGCAATACCAGCAGGCGTTCCCCCTGGCGGTTGACAAATACGGCCAGAGTGCCTCGAGCGATTATCAGCGCGTCCTGCTGGGTTTGGAAGGCCAGCCGGCCGGCTGGCTGGACGTCAAATTGCAGGGCGGACCGGACTTCCGCCGCTATGGCAGCACCGCTCCGGTCAATGATGACAACCTGACCACCTATTACGGTGAAGCGGCGGTGACGGCGACCATGTCCCCGCAGGACACCCTCAGTTTCAATTATCGCCAGTGGCAATGGGTGTCCAGCATCGGTGAAGTGCCCTATTTCGACAGCACCTACGACCTGAATTACAAGCACAAGTTCAACGACAAATTGACGGGCAACCTCGGAGCCCGCCTGCTCGGTTCGGACTATACCAGCGGGAATGCGCTCTCCGGACCGGCGTCCGATCCGGTCTCGGTCACCAAACTCCGCAACGACCTGCTCTACACCTTTTCCGGAGGGGTGGAATATGCCTTCACCCCGCACCTCAGCGCGCAGTTGGGTTACTCCTATGATTTGGGACGCAGCGCGCAGGATGGCGTCAGCGATGCGGGCCGTGTTTTTAATCATCAACTGGTTTCGCTGGGAGTCGTCTTCGCCTTTTGAGGCAATGAATCCAGTGCGGCGGCGGGGTGGTGATCGGCGGCGGCGGGGAGAAACACGCGGAAACAACTGCCGGCCCCCTCGGTGCTTTCGACTTCCACGCGCCCGTTGTGGGCCGTGACGATGGCCTTGACGATGGCGAGACCCAGCCCGGCCCCGCCCGATTCACGGTTGCGCGCCTCGTCAACGCGGTAGAAGCGGTCAAAGACATGCGGCAACGAGGCGGCGGGAATGCCAATCCCGTTGTCGGTGACTTCGCAAACCGTCTCGTGGGGCAGTTCCCGGACGGTCAGGGTGACCGTGCCGCCGGCCGGCGTATACTTGATGGCGTTGTCAAGCAAGTTGACGATGACCTGCTTGAACCGCCCCCGGTCGCCTTGCAAAAACACGGGCGCGGGCGCCTGGCAGTTGATTTTCACCCGCTTGTCCTCGGCCAGCAGGCACATTTGTTCGGCGGTGGTGGCGGCAAGTTTGGCAAAGTCAAAGTGCGTGGTTGGCGTCCGGGCCAGACCGGCCTCCAGACGGGACAGGGCGAACAGATTTTCCACGATGCCCGCCAGCCTTTGCACCTCTTCCAGCAGATTGGCCATGGATTCATTCTGTTCGAGATGGGTTTCCTGGCTTTGCACCAAGGCTTCCAATTCGCTGTGCAAAATGGTCAGCGGGGTGCGCAGTTCATGCGAGGCGTCGGCCAGAAAACGGCGGTTGAGCTGAAACGCCTCCTCCAGGCGCGCGATCATGCGGTTCAAGGCCTTGGACAATTGTTCAAACTCATCCCCCGTGGCGGGGATCGGCAGCCGCTCACTGAGGTTGCGCGAGGTGATGCCCTCGGCGCTCCGGGTGATTTCCGCCACCGGTTGCAGGGCGCGGTCCACCAGTATATAGCCACCGGCCAGGGCCACGGCGGTCACCATCAGGAAACCCAGGGACAGGGCCAGCAGCAGGTGGTGCAATTCCGTCAGCGCCGGGTCGAGGGACTGGCCCACCTCCACCAGAAACGGGGTGGCCAGGGTTGCGGCCGGGGCAGTGCCGGGACGGTTGGGGACCACGGTGACGATGACCAATTCCGTGCCCGAGGTCAGTTTTTCGCGCCGGACGCCCGGGTGAAGGCTGGGGGGGCCGATTTGGGCGGGATCAAAACTTTCGTCACCCGGCGGTCCGGACTGGTAAATCACCACGCCGTTGGGGCGGAACACACGGATGAATCGTTCGCTGGCTTCCGGAGCAAAATCCGCCGTGATCTCCATGGCATAGTTGGCGGCCGGAATCTCATTCAACCGCGACACCAGGGCGGCCACCCGGTTGGCGCGGGACAGTTCCGAGATGGCCAGCGTCCGTTCCAAGTAGCGCCCCACGGCAAAATAAAGCAGGGTGCCCGTGACGAGGAAGGTTGCCCCCAACCAGCACGCGTGCCAGAGCACCAGGCGGAAACGCAACGAATGGGGAATCACAGCGGTTCAGCCTCCTCGTCGGAAAGACAGTAGCCCGCATACCGCACCGTGCGGATGAGTTTGCGTTCGCGGTCCTGATCCACCTTTTCCCGCAAATGCCGGATGTACACATCCACAATGTTGGTCAGCCCTTCAAAACTTTCATCCCAAACGTGTTCGATGATCATCGAACGGGACAGCACCCGGCCCGCATTGGACATCAGGTATTCGAGCAGCGCATACTCCTTGGAGGTCAGTTCAATGCGTTTTCCGGCGCGGCGCACCTGCTGGGTCAGGCGGTCCAGTTCCAGATCGGCCAGGCGCACCACATGGGTGAGACTGGCCGGTGGACGGCGCAGCAATGACTTCACCCGGACCACCAGCTCCGCAAAGGCAAACGGCTTGGTGAGGTAATCATCCGCGCCGGCCTCAAAGTTTTCCAGCTTGTCGTTGAGGGCGTCCCGCGCGGTGAGCACCAGCACGGCGGCTTTGCGCTTGTGTTGCCGCAGCCGTTGCAACACCTCGGTGCCGCTGAGGCCGGGCAGCATCAGGTCGAGAATGATCAGGTCATAATCAATGCCCGCCGCCATTTCCCAGCCGCTGTCCCCGTCATTGGCCACGTCCACGCTGAAACTTTCCGCCCGCAGCCCGCGGGCGATGACGTTGGCGACCTTCTTTTCGTCCTCAATGAGTAATAGGCGCATAAATGTGTTCTTACAGTGACCCAATCATGCCTGCTCATAATTAACGCTTACTGAACGCCGCATTAAAATGCATTCAGAATCTTCCGCCACAACCAAACCTGTGTCAATCATAGGAGTGGAAACCATGAAACTGACAATCGTTTTCTTATCGGTTCTGGGGGCGCTGGCCAGCGGTTGCACCGCGCCCTGCGGTGGGGTGGTCCTGGCTCCGGTGGAACCCTCCGCGGGCCGAGTTGCCGGCGCCGGTTCCCTGGTGGTTTATTCGGCCTTTGACGTCAATCCCAGTTTTAATTCGCGGGACAGCGAACGCCAGCATTATTCCGATTACAAAATCCTGACTGAGGATGGCCGGCTTCTGCGGGTGGTTCACAACGATTCTGGAACCCTGATGCAGGATCCGCTCCAGGTGGCGTTGCCGGCGGGCCATTACCGGGTGCTCGCCGACGCCAACGGCTGCGGCTTGGTGACCGTTCCGGTGGTCATCGCGGACGGCAAACTCACCACTGTGCGTCTCGACCATGGGTTTGCCATGGCAAGATAGGCGGAACATTTTTATTCCATGAGACATTTATTATTCAAGTCCCGACGGGCACGGTTGATTGGCGCCATGATATTCACGGCGGCGGTGGCAACGGGGGGCGTCCTATGGTGCCGGCATGAGTCCGGAGCGCATGCAGGGCAAACGGAGAATTTTGCCACGGCTCCCACAGTTGCGGTGGCGCGGGTGGACCGCGAGGATTTATTCCAGGAAGTCACCATCCCGGCCGAGTTTCGCGCGTATGAGGAAGTGGATTTGCACGCCAAAGTGTCGGGCTATGTGAAGGATGTGAAGGTGGATTTTGGCGACCGGGTGAAGGCGGGGCAGTTGCTGGCCACGCTCGAAATCCCGGAATTGCAGGATGACCTGAGCCATGCCAGGGCGGCGGAGCAGTTGGCGAAGGCGGACTACAAGGACATGCACCTGGCTTACACCCGGTTGCTGGCCGTGAACACCGCGCACCCCAATTTGGTCGCCCAACAGGACGTGGATGCGGCCGAAGCGAAGGATTTGGCTGCGGCGGCCAACGTGACCGCCGCCCGGGCGGATATTGACCGGTACCAGGCGTGGGTGGATTATTCGCAAATCACCGCCCCTTTTGACGGGGTGGTGACCATGCGGTATGCCGATCCCGGGGCGTTCATTCAGG
>CAZUBG010000242.1:0-8142 GCA_964618545.1 uncultured Bifidobacteriaceae bacterium
TGACGGAGTTGAACATCACTCCGCTGCTGGATTTGGCGTTTGTGCTGCTGGTGATTTTCATCATCACGACCATTCCACCGGTCAAGGACATGGACCTGAAGCTGCCCAAAGCCTACAAACAGTTGAAGGACCCGCCGCGCAAGGCCAATTACATTTCCGTGCAGGCCGATGGCACCCTGACTTTGAACAAAAAGCAGATGACCGACGCCAATGAGATGTTGCAGACGCTCATCAGTCTGCGAACGGACGATCCGGACCTGAACATCATCGTCCGGGGTGACGCCCATACGAAATACAAGCAAATCCGTGCGGTGCTGGATGTCTGTCAGCAGGCCAACGTGCCCAAGGTGGATCTGGCCACGGAACCGTTGAAATGACATGATTCCCCAAACCCAGCCGCGCAAAGTCAAGAATTCGGGCAAGGTGAACCTGCTCATCTCGTTCATTTTTCATGCCGTTTTGGTGATCGTGCTCTTTTACTTTGCCGCCCGGGAGGGGTTGCTGGGCAAGAAGCTGGAAAAAATCAGCGTCGAACTGGTCAAAAAGGAAAAACCGCCGGAAAAGGTCAAGCCGCCGGAACCCAAAGTAGAGCCGCCCAAAGTGGAAACCCCCAAACTGGAAACACCCAAAATGGTGGAAACTCCCAAAGCCAGCGCGCCGCCCAGCGCCGCCCCCCCGGTGGTTGCCCCGGCCAACAACGAACTGCCGTCGTTTGAATTTGATGGCGGCAAGGCGGTGGAAACCAGCTCCGACCCCGTCCAGCTATACAAGGGGTTCATCGAATATTCCCTCCGCTCCAAATGGGACCGCCCGGAAGATTTGGACGATGACAATTTTGTGGCTGAAGTGGATGTGGCGGTGGCGAAGGACGGAAAAATAAGCGATCCGCAATGGCAAAAAAACTCGGGCAACGCCCGGTGGGACAAATCGGTGCGCGAAGCCCTCGCCGCCGTGCCCAAAGTGGACCGCTCGCCCCCGACTAATTTTCCGCCGCGCGTCGTGATCCGCTTTGACGTGCAATTGGAATCCGAACCCGTGATCCAATGAAAAAAACCTCCCGCTCCGCCCACAGCACACTGAATGAGCTGAACATCACGCCCCTGTTGGACCTGGTGTTTGTGCTGCTGGTCATTTTCATCATCACCACGCCGCAGATGATGAACAATCTGGAGATGAACCTGCCTTCGGGCAAGCCGCCGCCCAAGGACAACAAGCCCAAACCCAAGATCAACCAGATCCGGGTGGACGCCAAAGGGCAGACGTTTTTGAATGAGCAGGCGGTCACCGTTCCGGTGCTCAAGGCTGATTTGCAGCAGATGAAATCGGATAATCCGGATCTCGCGGTGGTGGTCAATGGCTCGGATGACGTGGATTATCAAAGCATGGTCAATGTGCTGGATGTTCTCCGGCAGCTCGACATCACCAAGGTTGGTCTGGCCACCGAAGCCCAGTAGCCGGGGGCGCGCGTTTTTTTTCAATTGGTCAGGAACGCCTTTTTGCGGCAAGATGTCCGGCGTTAGATGAGCGACAGCAAACAACCGTTTACGGAATACGCGACCAAAAAGGGTGAAACCTTTGAGATGTCCAGGTATGTGTGGCCCGGGGCGGCCATTTTGGTCATCATCGTGCTGAGCCTGTGTTTGTGGAGCCAGTCGCAACAGCATCAGCACGACATGGATGAACTCCGGGCGAAACTCAATGCGGCCTCCGCCTCGCTCGTCAACGCCACCAAGGACGATGCGGGTTTCCAACAGCAAATCGCCAACCTGCAGGGGCAGGTGGACGACTTGGAAAAGGAAAAGGAACAGGCCGCCCAGATCGCCCAGTCGGCCCGGGGTTTGGAGGATGAAATGCGGGCCAATCTGGAGTCCAAGGACGTCACCATCTCCAAGCTGCAGGGCAAGCTGACGGTGAACATTCTGGACCGCATCATGTTTGATTCCGGCGAAGCGGAGGTAAAAGCCGACGGACAAACGGTGCTGTTGAAAATCGCCGCGTTTCTGGCCCAGCATCCCGAACTGAAAATTCACGTCATCGGCCACACCGACAACGTGCCCATCCGTGGAGCCGCACGGAACCGGTTCGCCACCAACTGGGAACTCTCCACCGCCCGGGCACTGGCCGCCGTGCGCTTCCTCACGGAACACGCCGGAGTGGACCCGCGCCGGGTGGGTGCCGTCGGTTACGGCGAATACCGGCCGGTGGCCGACAACTCGACGCCGGAGGGTCGCGCGCGCAACCGGCGCATTGCCATCACCATTCTGCCCGATGAACTGGCCGGGGCCGACACCGTGACGCCCGCGGTGCCCCGGGTTTCCTCCAACGGCACCACCAATCCGCCCCCGGTCACGCCGGTCAACCCGGAACCGGTTGAAAAATAAGGAAGCCGGGAACAGCCGCAGGCGAAGAAGGCCAGTTAATGCCTAATCCAACATTGAAATTGCAGTCGCAATTTCACGAGACGATGCGGTTTTTGAAGTTTCACCGGCACAGCGGGGAATGACGGCGCGGCGCTTGCCCTGGACTATTATCGGGCACCCCTTCTGGGTGGGGGCGTGTGGAAACGCATCATTTACGATTCAACGGCTCTTTTTCGGCAAACGCTTTTTGGCGGCGGCGAGGCGTTCGCGCACCATCTCCAAATCGTCGTTGCCATCGCAAAATTCAATCACCAGCTTGGCCAGGGCAAACATGTGTTCCACCTGAAAACTCAGCGGGCGTCCGCGCCGACGGCACAGCTCTTCCAGTTCCGCCCGTTGTTCTTCGGACATGCGGATATTGAATTGAAGTGTTTTTTTGGACATAACCCAAGGGTGCCAGACGGGAATTTTGAACTCAGGGGGAAATATGATTGACAAAGGGTTACAATCCTAGCAATACTGTTCGTCCCATTCATCAACATGATAACACCGAAACATCCGGTTTTATGAAGCGGGAAATATCACGCGAAAGTTTGGGAGCCATCAAACGCAACAACGCAACCATTTTGTTGCTTGCCTTTCGACAAGACTACATTAAAAATTAACGACAATTTTCAAAAGGCAATAATCCGAAATTATGAAAGTTCTGAAAATCAGGGGGAAGCCATATTCGCTCAAGCCTTCATGCAAGGCATTCACCTCCATTCTGCTGTTGGTTGCGGGAATTTCCACGATCTTCACGCTGGGGTTGAACGCTCAGGAAATGGTTAAACCGGTGACAGAAGGAATGACGACGCTGAACACCATGACCAGCCTGGATTTTTATCAGTTAAAAACCCTGCCGGAGGACCAGTTGCAGGCCTTTCTCACCCTCTTGGAATCCACCCCCACCATTTCCGCCGCCGCCCTGCCCCGACACGGAATGGCGGGCGGCGCCTTCTTCTCCCTCCAGAACCCCAACTGGCCCCCGCTCCCTGGCGACGTGAACGGCAATCCCGTTTGGCAGGGCGACGGCATCTATTTGCTCGACGATCTCGGGTTTGATTACCGCCTGGCGGGCCAGTCTCACTTTCACACGGGCCGGAGAGCGGCAAACGCCGGCACGCTTTCAACCGCCTCCGGGGTCCATGCGGAGGATGACAATGGCGGTGGCGGGATGGCCCCTCCGGGCGGGGAAAGCGATGCCGTGACGAATTCACCAGACGGTTTGACCTACCCACCGCCCAACTACGGGACAAACCTGTTTCTGGCGTTACAGGGGACTTCCAACAACCTCACCAGCCTGCTCATCAGCAACACCACCGCTGATGTGTTGCTGGAACTGCAAGGCTGCACCAACCTGGTGTCCGGCAACTGGTTCTCCGTCGGTTTTGTGAACGGCTCGGAACTGACGAACTGCACCCCGGCCAGCGTGCCGGTCAGCCAACAGGGCACCCTGTTCTTTCGCATCCGCAGTTGGATGGACACCTACGACACCGGCATCCCGGACTGGTGGTGGTACGAATACTTTGGCCAAATCACCAATGTGGATGCCTACGCCCAAGACCCGGCGGGAGATGGCTATGATAATTTGGCGAAATTCGACCTGGGATTGAATCCAAATTTGTATTTCAATACCAACACCCCCGGCGGATTTTTTGGGGCTTTGGACGCGAGCGGGACCAACGCCTATTTGGAATGGACGCCCTCGCCGGGTCCGGCCAGCTACGTCATTCAACGGGGCGTTCAGGACGAGAATGGCACTTATACCTATATCCCAATTGGATTGTTGAGTTCCAACGCGAACTATTTCGAGGATGTCGGGGCGATCACCAACGCCAATGCACAGAACAACATTTATTATCTCAGCGCCGTTTATCCGGGCGGCTGTCTGACGGCCACGGACACCTGGACGCTCAGTTGGTACGATCCTCAGGGAAGTTGGGGGCCGCCCTACGATCCGCCCATGCCCAATAATGTTTATGCGAATGTGGACGCCACGGGAACGAACGTCCTGATTTCGTGGGTTCCGATCCAGGGATTCGTGGTGACCAACTACATGATTGAGCGTGGCGTCTTCGATGCAATTAGCTACACTTATGATTATTCCCCCATCACCAAAGTGAGCACGAATACGACGGCCTTTGAACTCGTGGGGGCCATCACCAATGGCAATAATTGGAGCGATCTCTATGGCGTCGTGGCGGGGTTTCCCGACGGGGTTTTGTCCGCACCGGCCACTTCTGCAATCAATGTTGGTTTTGCCGGCGGCCCCGCCGCGCCCAATCCATTTTACGGCTACCTGGATGCCACTGACACCAACCTGTTTTTAACCTGGGGGCCGGCCCCGGGCGCGGTGACAAATTACCTGCTTTATGGCGGAACTTATGACGGGGATACCGGAGGTTACGATTACGTCCAGATTGGCAGGGTAAACGGCGGCACGAATATCTTTGAAGTGGTGGGGGCAGTTGACGCTTTTGGCAACAACCTTTACGACCTTTACAATGTGACGGCGGTTTATCCAAACGGCAGCCTGTCCCAAAGTGCCGCATGGAATCCTTACGGTGGCACCCCCGCGCCAGGCGAGCTTTACGCCTGTCTGGATGCGACGGGGACCAATGTGGTGCTGAATTGGACGCCCATGTCGGGGGACATCACCGGCTATATCGTCCAGCGCAGCGGCGATTACGGCTCGGATTTCTCCCAAATTGGCCAGGTGGCGGCGAGCACGACGACGTTTGCAGACATTGACGGCGCGAACGCCGGTGAGGCGGGGACGGCCTCCCTGGTGTATGAAGTGCAGGCGACTTATTCCAACGGCGGCTTGTCGGCGGCGGTCACGGCCACCGTCAGCAACACCCCGCCCGCGCCCAGCGGCCTGTCCGCGACGGTGGATGCCACCGGAACCAACGTGGTGCTGACCTGGACCCCGGCGCTGGGATCGGTTACAGAATACATCATCGAGCAGGGAATTTTGAACCCGGCGACGGGAACCTACAGTTATTCACAAATTGGCGTGGTGGGAGCCGGGACCACCACGTTTACAGCGACCGGCGCGCTGGCCAAGAACAGCGGCAGCCAATTGGTTTATCAGGCGTTTGCAAAATTCGCCGGTGGCAGCCTTTCGGCCCCGGATTTCTCCGCGCTCACAGACTTATTTACCCAAGCCAATCTGAACGTTGCGGCGCAACTCGTGCGCAATGGCACCGGCCATTGGCAGTTGATGTTTTCCGCCTTTCCTACCAATGTCCAAACCATTGAACTGGACTGGTGCTACTATGACTATTTTTATGACATTGGCACCAACGGGGGATTATATCACGTTGAAGATAATGTTGATTTCTCCATAAATTTTGCCGCCAGCAGTATTACCAACGGGGTCTATGTCATCCCCGACTGGCAGGCCACCAATTGGATTGGCGACAATGCGTCTGGCCCGGTCCTCTATGTGAAGGCCCTGGGAGCCAATAACACCATCGGGAGTCCGGCGTTGGCTGGATTTTTCCCCTGCGATGCGCCTTGTTTTGTGGACGGGCGACAACACCTGAAACAGAACCTGTTGTTTGAACTCAGAGAAGCAACCATTAGTCAAACCCATAATCCGCTGGTGGAAAACGGTGTTTATTGGGATCCATTATATTTCAGCATCAGCCTCCCGGCCGATGACAATTATGTGGAAAGCAGTTTTTTCCATTGGTCGTACATGTTCAAAGGATATTCCAGCGGCCTGTCAGAAGAACCAGACTATGTAAAAATGGACGATCTCTGGCCAATTACGGCCAACTATGAATTTCATCAAAATCTTTATGACACGAATTACACCGGTCCGGGAGCCTTTGTCTGGCAGACCAACCTGGTGACCGTACCTGCGCCAGCCGTTCTTGGGATTGCCGACCCGTATTGGATTTTCCAAGGCTTGGGGAATATTTCCGATGTCGCCGCCTATACGAACAGCGGCAATTTGCACCTCCAAAATGACGCGCAGAATTTGTTTGGCTTGGTTTTCACGACGGCGTTGGTGGATACACCCAGTTTCCAACCAAACATGCTCGGGCAGCTTGAAGTTGGATCATTGAGCACACTGGCTGCGGGGGGATCGGTCTCCGAAGCGAATGTGAACACGTTTTACAGCCAGACCGCAGACCCGAATTTGGTATGCACCAATTATTATTTTGCGCCGGTGAATACGCCCGGAACCGCTTTGCCTGGCGAAGTCACACCGACTCAATCGTATCCCTTGCCCGCCCTGACCGGTTTTGCCGGCACCAACCAAACCGGATTATTGGTTGCGTCCATCGGCACCCCAACCGTCATTGGCGGCTGGGCCAAGTTTTCGATTGAGAACGGGAATCCGGCCAAGTTCGCCTACCTGGGCCAGTATTTCGAGACGAACGCTTATTTGTTGAATTCCAGCGGCAATCTCACCACCAACACGGCGGGCGTCGTTTCGCCTTACGGGGATTTCTTCCCGACCGCGCCGGGAGCCGTTGCCATGGTGACCATGCCGGATATTGATACCGGAATGCAAGGAACTGGGGTGGTGGATGTCATCTCCCTGAACACCGATGCCAACCACGACGGCATTATGGATTTCACCTATGCCGGGCCGGACCAGACTTCAACGTCACGACCGTTTCGGTTTTGGGCCAATGATGACGCAGACTCCGGGGACGATGGCGGTGACGGCATTCCCGGACAACCAATCCCGATTGCCGACGGGTACAATTACTCGGAATTGGGCAACTCGCTTTTCCAAGTGCATGGCCGACGTGATCTGGTGGACTTTTTCCCGGTGTATCTGAACATTGGCAGCCTGTTCCAGAGCAACGCGTGGAGCGCCGGTATCAGCGTCACGGACACGAATTACCAGTTTGTCTTGAGCCAGGCCGACGGGGTGTTGCGGTTTGCTTTCACGAGTTTGACGCCGACCAATTACATGAACTTTTTACGCGACACCAATGAGTCCGGGTTGCTGGCAAATGCGCCATTGACCACGATTCCCCAAGGTGGGGTGGTGCTGCCACAATTATTCATTGGCGGCATTGCCACGAGCAATCAGGGCATCATTCTGGTGGAAGCGGCGGCCCCCACCACCCAACCGCTGGTGCTGACCATTTACCACGGCACGAACCAGATTGCCCAAACCTCGCTTTATTTGAGCATCTCTGGCGTAGAGCAAATGTTCAGGAGTAAAACCATGATGTTAAATCCAGCGTCGGGAACCATGCCGGACCGATTGACGGACGCCGAGGTGCCGAATGAGCCGGATACCATTGCCAAGAACTTTGTGTTCATGCACGGCTACAATGTCAATCCCACTGAAGCTCGTGGCGTGGCTTCCGACATGTACAAGCGCATGTACTGGTCCGGCTCGCACGCAAAATTTTGGGCGGTGACGTGGGAGGGGGCCGATTCAAAGTTTGGCAGTGTCTTCACGCCCAATTATCACACCAATGTCGTCAATGCGTTTTCCACGGCCCCCCTGCTGGCAAATTTCATAGCCAGCCTGACCAACACCGGGCCAGTGGTGGCGGCAGCACATAGTTTGGGAAATATGCTGACTTTGAGCGCCATCAGCGATTGGAATGCGCCGATCAGCCAGTATTTCATGATGGATGCCGCTGTTCCCATTGAAGCCATTGACCCCACCGCTGTCACCAACATGATGGTTTTCTCAACCTGGAACGCTTACAGCAATCGAGTTTTTGCCAGCGATTGGTACCAGTTGTTCCCCACCAAC
>CAZUBG010000243.1:0-8128 GCA_964618545.1 uncultured Bifidobacteriaceae bacterium
TAGGCAGGGGGGGGGGGGGCGTCAAATGAATATTTGATATGCAGTCGGGGGATATCCATTATCCTGCGCCAACCTCAATCAAACCAAACCGTCATTACACATGAAAACACCCAAAAACCATTGGCAATTACCCCGCATTGGACGCGCCGTTGGCGTGCTGCCGACCCTTCTGCTCTGGATGGCGGGAGGTTTCAACCTCCTGGCGGCCACGGATACCTGGACCGGCGCTGGTGGCGATGCCATTTGGAGCGATCCGTCGAACTGGTCCGGCGTCAATACGCCGCCCGCCACGGGGGATACGCCGACATTTGGCACGGTGGGGGCGGGGGGCGCGACGCTCAATAACGACTGGACCACCCCCACGAGCTACTTGGGGTTGGCGTTTAACGCCAATGCCCCGGCCTTCACCCTCAACGGTGGCTCAATCGCCACCACCGGCGGGATTTTGGATAATTCGACGAGTCTGGAAACCATCAATCTGGCGATTTCCATGACGTCCACGCACACCTTCGGGGTGGTCAGCGGGGGCGCGATGACCCTCGGCGGGGTTCTTTCCGGCACGGGGGGCGGCATCACCAAGACCGGCGGCGGTCTTCTGACCGTCAACGGGGTGAACGGAGCCAACACCTACACGGGCGCCACGGCCGCCAATGGCGGCACGCTGGAGCTGGACTTCACCCAGGGCGGGAGCACGCCCGCTGCCAATATTATCAGCAGCAGTTCGGCGCTGGCCTTGGGCGGCGGCACTTTGCTCATCAACGGCAGCGCCACCACTGCGAGCAGCCAGACATTTGCCAGTTTGACCGTCAACGCCGGTGATTCGGTGATTTCTGAGACTCCGAGTTCAGGTTCCAGTTCGCCGACGATTTCGCTGGCAGGCTTTACGGACAACACGGGGGGCGCGGTGGAATTTGTCGGGCCGGCCTACAACAGCGGTGCGAGCAGCGGCACCACCATGGGGGGAACCCTCGTGGCCGCCACGGCGGTCATCAAGACCACCTCCGGCACCGTTAATGCGGCGTACACCACCGCTGGCGGCTACTATGCCACGGTCAACCTGTACGATTGGGCCATTGCAACGGGCACCACGCCGTTCACCATCGCCGGGGCCAGCCAGGACGCCAGTTTTTACACGGTCATTAACAGCGGAAAACTGTCCACCGCCAGTGCCAACTATGATGTCACAGGCACCACCACCGCCGAATCCACCACCACCACGCTCGGATCTGTCCGCCTCAACGCCAATGCGGCCATCACCCTGAACACGGGCTCCAGCGGTTCGCAATGTGGTTTTGGCGGTCTGCTGGTGACCCCCAACGTGGGCGCCAATAATGACGTTGTGGCCGGCTATTTCATCGTTTCCCGCAGCAGCTCAAATGTCCTCCACATCTGGCAGAACAACACGCTCGGTTTCCTGCAAATCACCGGCACGTACAATGATTCCAAAAGCGGTACGGGCATTCTGGTGCAGAATGGTCCCGGCACCATGGTCATGGGGACCGGCCAGGGTTACAGCAATGTGAGCTATCTCAACAACGGCGTGACCGAAATCACGGCGGATTCCTGCCTGGGCGTCGCGGCCGACGCCGAGACCATCTACCTGAACGGCGGCACCATCCTGGGCAACGCGACCTTTACGATGGACAACTCGGGGGCGAACCTGCGCCCCCTGTCTTTGGGCAACAATGGCGGCGGTCTGGCGGCGGTCACCGGCGATGTCATGTCGGTGGACGGGGCGATCAGCGGGGCGGGCCTGCTGACGATCGGCATTCCGGCTTCGAGTGCCAATGGGAACACGGCGGGATTGCTGGCCGGCACCGGCGCGGGCACGGCCAACACCACGGCGGTCTATGCCACGGGCACGGTGCTGTTGGACAACAGCAGCGGCAACAGCTTTACGGGCGGGGCGCTGATCACCGCAGGGGCCACCTTGAACATCAACAGCGAATGGCAGTTGGGCGGTTCGGTCTATGGCGGGCTGACGTTCAACAACGGCACGCTGTTGTATAATTCCACCCTGTTGAACAGCACGACGGACATTTCCCAGAATTCCGCGGCCACGCCGGCGGCCCAAACGGTCACCCTGACGGGCAATGCCACGATTGACGTGAATGGTCACACGGTCACCTACGCCAACACGATTGGCAACAACGGGGCCGGCAGCCTGACGGTGCAAAGCACGGCGGTGGGCGGCGTTTTGAATTTGTCCGCCGCCAGCACCTACACCGGCAATACGACGATCGGGGCCAACGCGACGCTGAACGTGAACAACCCCGGCGGCAGCGGCACGGGAGCGGGCAATGTGACCGTCAACGGCATCCTGGGCGGCACCGGCTCGGTGAGTGGCAACGTGACGGTCAACAGTGGCGGCACCTATGGCCTGAGCGGTTCCGTGGGCGGCACGCTGACTCTGGCGACCGGAGCGTCCGCGTTGTTTAATTCAAGCGCCGACGCAACCGTCACCGGGGCGGTGACGTTCAACGGCAATGCGGTGACGGTCTATGTTCCGTCCACGCCCCTGCCGATCGGTCAATATACGCTGTTCACCGCTCCGGCGGGCATTACTGGGACGCTGGCCTCCAACCCCACCTACACGGGCGCCGGGCCGGCGGGCGGGACGGTCTCCAGTCTGTCCTTCAGCGGCACCACCGTGGTATTGAATGTGGTTTCCTCGGGGGTGGCCGGCACATGGACCGATGGTGACAGCACGGGCGACTGGTCGGATGCCCTCAATTGGAGCGGGGGCCTGCCTCACAGTGCCGGCGATGCCGCCACCTTTGGAACCGGCGCGGGTCCCGTGACTTTGGATGCCAGCGAAACGGTCGCCACCCTGGCCTTTAACAATGCCAGTTCGTATGTGATCAACGGCGGCAACACCCTGACGCTGGACAACAAGGCCCACGGGGCCGCGATCAACGTGACCGCCGGTAATGGCAACGTGATCAACCCGGCCATTTCCCTGAATGACAACCTGACGACCTCGGTGGGGAGCGGTGATTCGCTCGCCTTGAACGGGAACATCAGCAGCACGAGCCCGGGTCTGACCGTGGCTGTGACCGGCTCCGGCACCACCATTCTGAGCGGCGGCAACACCTATGGGCCGGCGGCGGCGGGCACGGCGGGCACGGCGTTGAGCGGCGGCGGCACCCTGCAAGTGGCGAACAGCAGTGCGCTGGGAGCCGGGGATTTGACCGTGTCCAGCTCGCCGATCAGCAGCACCGTGCAGGCGGGGGTGACCCCCCTGACCCTGCCCAACCACATCGCGCTGGGATCAGGAACCACCGTCCTGGACAACAACGGCGGTGACAATGTCATTTTGAATGGCACCATCAGCGGCGGCGGCAGCTTGTCGGTGGTGAACAGTGCGGGCACCGGTACCGGAACCGTGACCCTGGCCAGTGGCAACAGCTATTCCGGAAACACCACGATTAATGCGGGCACCGTCCTGAGCATTTCCGGCGACACTTCCCTGGGCGCCACCCCGGGGTCGGTGACGGCCAACGACCTCATTCTCAATGGCGGTGATCTGCTGGGGAATGGCACCTTTGCCCTGAGCGCCAACCGTGGCATCGGCATCGGGGCGACTGCCGGCAGCACAGGCGTAACGGCGTTGATTGACGCGGCCGGCGGCGCTGCGGTAACGATCAACGGGGTCATCGCCTCGGCCGGCAACACCGGCGTGGACAGCCTCACGGTCAACGGTTCCGGTGGCACCGGCACGGTTGTGCTGGGCGGCGCGAACACGTTTACCGGAAACACCACCCTCGGCGCCGGCACCCTGACGCTGGGCAACTCGCTGGCCTTGCAGAACAGCACCCTCATTTACAACAGTGGCGTGCTGAGCCTCGGCTCTTTGTCGGCGGTGACCCTGGGCGACTTGAGCGGCACCATGAATCTGGCTTTGCCGGCCAGCGCGGCGTTGACCCTGGGCGGCAACAATGCCAGCACCACCTATTCCGGCGGCATATCCGGCTCCAGCGCCACCCTGACCAAGAACGGCTCGGGCACGCTGACCTTGACGGGGGCGAACACTTATACGGGTGCCACCACCATTAACGCCGGGGAACTGGAAATCCCCGCCGGCGGTTCCATCACGTCCTCAATTCTGAACGGCCAGGGTTATCTGGTGGACGGCGGCACGGTGATCTCGACCGGCAGTTCGAGCTTTAATGCCGTCAGCCCGGCGTTGTCGGAAACCTCCGGCACGGTCAGTCTGGGCGCGGTCTCCCAGCCCAGCAACGCTGGTGACGGCCAGCTCATCACCATCTCGGGCGGCGTTTTTTCCGCCAATTCTTTGTCCTTTGAGCGCACCGCTTCCCTGACGACGGCGCCCACGGCGACGGCTCCGGTGGCGGCCCCCACGACGGCGGGCCTTTACGTCAATGGCGGCAATGTGTATCTGGGGGCCCTTTCCCTTTCCCTGGAAAATTCCTCGTCCAGCGTCCGCCTGGATGCCGGCAGCCTGACGGTGACCAACGAATTGCTGATTGGTGACATGGACAACACCCGCTGGACGGCCGTCCAGATCAATGGCGGCGTCTTTAACGCCACGAACACCTCCGTCGGCGTCGTGCTGTCGGAGGTCAATGGCACCTATGCCAACTCTTCCGAACTGTATTTGTCGGGCGGCGTGTCCACCATCGGAAAAATCGCCTTTGGCCTGTTGGGTGACACGGCCGGGGCGGTGGGCGGCACGGGCTGGCTGATCATGAACAACGCCGCCACCAAGTTGTATGTGGGTGCGGGAGGCATCGTGCAATCCAACACCGCCAATTACTCCGCCAATATTTCCCTGCTGGGCGGCATCCTGGGGGCCACCGCCAACTGGTCCAGCGCGCTGCCAATGCAGTTGAGCGGCACGTCCTTCGTCATCCAGGCGGCGGATGCTTCCGGCGCCCCTTGGAACATCGGCTTGAGCGGCGGGCTCACCGGGGCCGGTGAATTGATCATGGCCGGCGGCGGCACGATCACCCTGGGCGGGGCCAACACTTACACCGGTTCCACCACGGTCTCCAACAACGGCACGCTGCTGGTGAATGGTTCGCTGAGCGCCAGCGCCGTCACCGTGCAGAGCGGCGCCTCGTTTGGCGGCTCCGGCACGCTGGGTCAGGCCGTGACGTATGCCACGGGCGCGGATGCCGTGTTTGCCGAAGGATCCCCGGCGACCTTTGCCGGCGCGCTGACGCTGGATCAGAGCGGCGCGGGAACCACGGTGAAGCTTAACTTGCCGGCCAGTCTGGGGGCCGGCACCTATCCGCTGGCCAACTATACGGCGGCGAACCTCACCGGGTCGTTCAATGCCACCCCCGCCATTCTCAGCGGTGGAATCACCCCGGGCGCCACGGCGACGGTGACCACCGGCGCCAGCAGCCTGACGCTGACGGTGTCCCAGGCGACGCCCGCCATTTCCGGCAGCCTGGCCGCCACCGCCCTCACTTACGGCCAGCCGCTGAGCGCCTCCACCGTGACCGGCACGGTGATCAACGCCAACCAGGTTGCGATTCCCGGCACCTTCACCTTCACCTCCGCCTCGACCGTCCTGACGGCGGGCACTTACACTGAGTCGGTGACCTTTACGCCGAACGATGCCGCCGATTACACCACGATCCCCGGGAGCGTCAGCGTGACGGTGAATCCGGCCACGCCGGTCATTTCCGGCAGCCTGACCGCCTCCGGCATTGTTTACGGCCAGACGCTGGGGGCCTCCACCGTCGGCGGCACCTTGATCAACCCCGCCACCAGCGCGGTGGTTCCCGGCACGTTTGCCTTTGCCACCCCGCTCGCGGCCCTGGCGGCGGGCACTTACACTGAGTCGGTGACCTTTACGCCGGGGGATGCCACCGATTACACCACGGCTCCTGGAAGCGTGAGCGTGACCGTCCTCCCGGCGGCCCTGACCATTACGGCCAACAGCACGAACATTATCTACGGTTCGACGGTGGCGTTTGTCGGCACGGAGTTCACCACCGCCGGCTTGATCAATGGCGACTTGGTGACGAGCGCGACGATCTCCAGCGCCGGGGTTGCGACCGCGCTGCCGGCCGGCGCTTATCCGATTACGATCAGCGCGGCGGCGGGCACCGGTTTGGGCAACTATGCCATCACCTATGCGCCCGGCACCCTGACCGTCCAACCGGCCTTGCTGGGCGTGACGGCGAATAATACGAACCAGGTTTTTGGCGCCACCAATCCGGTGTTCACGGTGACCTACACCGGCTTTGTCAACGGTGACAGCGTGACCCACAGTGATGTGGGCGGCGCGGCGGAGTTGACCAGTGATGCCGCCACCAACAGCCCGGTGGGCGAGTATGTGATCACGAACAAGCTGGGGACGCTGACCTCGACGAACTACACCTTCACCTTCACCAACGGCACCCTGACCGTGGTGCCGGCGGCGCTCACGGTGACGGCGAACAATGTGAGCCAGGCTTACGGTGCGGCCACCCCGGCCCTGACGGCCAGTTACTCGGGCTTTGTCAACGGGGACACGGCGTCCGTCGTCAGCGGGGCTCCCTCGCTGAGTGTGGACACGACGGCGGCCAGCCCGGTGGGTCATTATGACATTACCGCAAGTCAGGGCACCCTGAGTGCGGCCAACTATGCGTTTACGATGGTGGGCGGCACCTTGACTGTAACGCAGGCGAACCTGACGATTACGGCCAGCAACGCCACCAAGATCTATGGCCAGACGCTGAGCTTTGCGGGCACGGAATTCAGCGCCGGCGGGCTGCAAAACAGCGAAACCGTGGGCGCGGTGACCCTGACGGCCAACGGTGGGACGGCCGTCACGGACGGGGTGGGGGCTTACACCATCACGCCCAGTGCGGCCACGGGCGGCACCTTTAATCCGGATAACTACGCGATCACCTATGCCCCCGGCACCCTGACCGTGACGCCGCTGCCGGTGACGGTGACGGCCAACGCGCAAACCAAGGTTTATGGCTCGGCTGATCCGGCGCTGACCTATGGGTTCAGCCCGGCGCTGGTGGCGGACGACAGCTTCACCGGGGCGCTGGGCCGCACGCCGGGCGGGACGGTCGGTGCCTACGCCATCAACCAGAACACGCTGGCCTTGAGCAGCAATTACACGATCACCTATGTGGGGGCGAATCTGACGGTGACGCCGCTGCCGGTGACCGTGACGGCGGATTCGCAGTTCAAGGTCTATGGGACGGCTGATCCGGCGCTGACCTACGAGTTCGCCCCGGCCCTGGTGACGGGCGACCACTTCACCGGTGCGCTCAGTCGCGTGGCGGGCGAAAACGTTGGTTTCTACGCCATCACCCAGAACACCCTGGCCCTGAGCGCGAATTACACCCTCACCTATGCGGGCGACGACTTGGAGATTTTCCCGGCGTCCCTGACGGTGACGGCCACGAACCTGAGCAAACCCTTTGGCCAGACGCTGACGTTTGCGGGCACGGAGTTCACCACCAGCGGATTGCTGGGCACTGACACGGTCACGAGCGCGACGCTGGCGAGCAGCGGGGCCGTGAGCACCGCCGCCCTGGGCAGCTATCCGATCACGGTCGGTTCGGCCGTCGGCAGCGGCGTGGACAATTACTTCATCACCTATGTGAATGGCACGCTGACCGTGGTGCTGACGCCGGTGAAAATTAATCCGCCGGTGGTGCTGGCGGACCGGACCCTTCAGTTGACCTTCACGGGCGGCAACGCCACCCTGAGTTACGAGGTGCAGGGCAGCCCGGACCTGTCCAACTGGACCACCCTGACCAATGAAACGGCGACCCTCTCCGGTCTGCCGGCCTATATTGACACGGGTGCGACCAACAACGTGAGGCGCTTCTATCGCACGGTGAAGCCTTGAGGCGCTGATTCGGTTTCAGGCATTGCGGCGTGTTTCTGGTGACCCGGAAACACGCCGCCGCTTTTTATCCGTCTGTCCATTGCGCCGGCGTGGGAGAGGTTGCCGGAGCGCGCTGGCATGAGGTTCGCGTGCCTCCCCCCCAGCCCCGTTAGGGGCGATCTATTTGCAGTGCCAAATCCCTGATCACGAGGAACGTAAGAGAACATCCGGAATGGGGCGGAATTCAAAATCCAAGCTCCAAGGGAAAGGTGCCGCCCCTACGGGGCTTTTGGGTTTTGTGGGGTGCGGTGCTACAAATAG
>CAZUBG010000244.1:0-8068 GCA_964618545.1 uncultured Bifidobacteriaceae bacterium
TGGAGGAAGCCGATCAGGCGGTCGCTCATGCGGACGGGCACGGCGGTGTCGCACAGCCCCAGCGGACAGACGACGGTCTGCGGTTCGCGGACAGCCTGCGCACAGAGGCGCTCCTGGGACTGCAAACACGCGGAACAGGCCCGGCTGGTCTTGGAAATCATGGCGCAAAAGGGGTTTTCGTGCCGCCCGCCGTGATGGGGCAACTGCCAGGTTTCGACCGGTTGGAGGGCCAGGGGCATGCCGGTGATCTCGCCAAAGGAACGGGTGTAATCGCGGTACACCTTGGAGTTGATCAGGGCGGTGACCAGGGTGCGGTTGATGTTGCCGGTGTCATGGCTGTTGGCATTGAGGCTAATATAATCAGGCCGAAAGGGATTGGGAGCCGCAGGCGCGGCAGCCTCGGCGGGGCCCGGGCGACTGACAATATTTGTTTCCATGAGTGCAATTTAAGCTAACCATGGGTCGGCAACAATTGGGAGGTTTCCGATGCCGCAGCAGCGGAAACCCTTAGATGAATAAGGGTTTTCCTTAGCAGTCTTACGCCCTGGCCAAACAATCCGCCACGGGTTTCCAGTCGGACCCCGGCGCCTCGACAAACGCTTTAAGCACTGGCAAGGCACCGGCCCAATGCTGCGCCAGGGGGGACTGCAAGGCGTCCCCGGGTTCCGACGGCTCCGGCAGGCGGTGTTCCACGGCCAGGGCGGCGGCATAGGTGCGGAGGGATTCCAACAAGGCCGGGCGCGCCTCCTCGCCAAAGCCGCCCTCGCCCAGCACCCGGGCGAGTTTGAGTTTGCGGGCCGCCTGTTCGCGGTGAAGTTTGGCTCTGGCGGTTTCTTCGGCGGTGAGGGCGGCGGCTCCGGCGGCGTCCTCCAGCGGGAACAAGGGGCGCTGGGCGCGCGTGGTTTTGGCCAGGAGACCGGCGGCGGTGAGTCGCTGGATGGCTTCATCGGTGGCGCGGTCAATGACCTCCAATTGCACGGGGGCGAGCGGGTCGGTTGTCCCGGGTCCAAACAAATCCGCGTGGAGGGCGGCCAGTTTTTCCCGCCAGTTGGCCGCTTCCCGATCCACCACCACCAGCAGGACGGAATGCGGGCCGGAAAGCGGGTAGCGTTCCTCACAGCGGACGAGGGCGCCGTTGATGCGGTCGGCGGCGAGCTGGGTGAAGGCCAGCGCGCGGTCGGCGGGCAACGGGGCTTTCGCCACCGGCGGGGGAGAACCGGCGGCGGGGCGCACCGATGTGACAAGTTGTTGCAGCCGTTCGACCATGGCTTGGCGGCCGCTGCGCAATTTGATTTCCTTCACCTCCCCCGGTTTGTCCAACACGCTGGCGGCCACGCTTTGCTTGAGGGCGAGCGTGTCGAGCATCCGGTGTTCGATGGTGTTTTCGGAGATAAGGTTGATGACCGTGACGGGTTTGGTCTGGTGCTTGCGCCAGGCACGGGCGATGCGCTGCTCCAGCTTGGCGGGATTCCAAGGCAAGTCGCAGTTGATGACCACGCTGGCCACCTGGAGGTTCAGGCCGGTCGCGCCGGAGTCGGTGCTGAGAAAGACGCGGCATTGGGGATCCTCCTTGAAGGCGTTGATCTCCGCGCGGCGGCGCTGCTGGGGGACACTGCCGGTGTGCCAGGCATAACCGAGTTTGCGCCGTTCGCACAGGTCGCGGACGAGCATGAGCATGCGTTCCCATTCGGAGAAGACGATGACCTTGGCGTCGTTGGCCACACAATCGTCGAGAATTTTTTCCAGTTCCGCCAGCTTGGGGCAGGTGCGGTCGTCCTCGTCCAGGATGTAATTGGTGTCGCAAATCATCCGCATCATGGCGAGTTCGCGCTGGAGTTTTTCCTGTTCCGGCTGGGTGAGCGGACGGCGCATGGCCGCATTAACCAGACGCAGCACCTGCTGTTCGTGAGCGGAGTAGTTCTGCTTTTGCAACTCGTGCAAGGGCACGAAGTGGTTTTGGTCGGTCCGCTCCGGCAGTTCGGTTTCCACCTCGGCCTTGCGGCGGCGCAGCATGAACGGCTTGATCCGCTGGTTCAGGACATCCAGGTTGCGGCAACCCACGGGCCGGCCGCGTTCGTCCAACTCGTAAAAATCGCGGTTGAAGCGGAACAGCGGACCCAGCACGGCGGGATTGGGAAAATCCATCAGGGAATGCAGTTCATCAATGCGGTTTTCAATGGGCGTGCCGGTGAGGACGAAGGCATGGCGGCTGTGCAGCCGCTTGACGGCCTGAGCGGTTTTGGTGCCCCAATTCTTGATCCGCTGGGCCTCGTCCAGCACGACAATGTCCGGGGCCAGCCGCGTGTTGACCTCCAACGCGTCGGCGACCATCTGTTCGTAGTTGACGATGGTGAAGAACGGCGTGGCCGAACCGGAATCGTAAGCCTTGAGACGGCGGACTTTGCCGCCGAAGACGAGTTGGTAATCCAAGGTGGTGAACCGGCGGATCTGCTCCTCCCATTCCGTTTTGAGGGAGGCGGGGGTGACCACAAGCACGCGGCGTGCCTGCCCGAGCCGGTGCAGCAGCGCACAGGCGGCAATCGCCTGAATGGTCTTGCCCAGCCCCATTTCGTCCGCCAGCAGCGCGCGTTCGGTAAAGGCGAGATGCAGCATGCCCTCGCGCTGGTAGGGAAACAGAGGCACGGTGGTTTCCTGCACCGGCCATTCGCCCTGCTGCACCTTGAGTTCGTATTCATGGCGCAGCCGGCGGCGCTCGTCGGCACGGCTGTGCTGTTCCAACCACGGCTCGATTTCCTGCGAAAGACGGAGGCGGGGGAGATCGGAGGACTGCAACCGGCGCAGTGCCTCCAGGGTGTCTTGTGGCGAATGGCCGCGGAGACGGCCCTGGGCGTCAAACCACCCGGCGAGGGAGCGGGGCAGTTCGGCCAGGTTGTCCCGCACCCACAGCGTGTCGGCCACCGGGTCCACCGTCACCTCGATGCGGTTGGTGCCGGTCTCGCGGGCGGACTTGAACAGCTTCCGGTGCCGGTCCTGAAGGTAAAGCGTGACGGCCTCGACATGCTTGCAGAAGCCCAGCCCGTTGGTGCGAAAATCCACACAATCGCAAACCGACTGGCGGTCACTGAGACTGCGAATTTCCACGGAGTAGGTCAGGCCGCTGGCGGACTTGACGCGAAAATTGGAGAAGATGGGGTGCTGCGGATCGGTGTTCGTGATGGCGAAGGTCTCCTCCCGCGCGCGCTGGCGGCGTTTGTTGATCTCATCGGTGTCGGTGGTGCGCCAGTCGTGAACGGGCGGGAGTTTGAAAGTTTGGTTTGGTTTGGATGCCTTTGCCATGGGGGTAAAAGGAACGTGATTTGACGGGTTTCGTCAATCAACAGTTGTTCACACCCGGACCGTGGGGTCAGACGCGCAAAAAGACGTAGGCGGAGAACGACACGGCCACCAAGCCGGCCGCCGCGGCCAGGGACCAGAGCAGGTTTTTCTGCCGGGCCGCCATCGCAAACGTGGAGATGATCACGCCCATCTGGGCGGCCAGCATGCCGTAGAAAAAGCGGCCGCTGCGGCGGTGATGGCGCTCGGCCGAGACATTGGATTTGCGCACCTGCAATTCATACATGTAGGCCACCACCTGGTTCAAACGGGATTCATTGTCGTAGCGCGCGGCGCCAAACCGCAGGCGTGCCGCCGTGAACCCCTGCAACAGTCCCCGGTTGGCCGCCGGTTTGGTCAAAGCTTTTTCCAAGTGATCCAAGTCCGCATTCACGGGCTTGACCGCGGTATCGAAGGCCAGAGCCCGGGCCTGGGCCACCAACATGGCTTCGCTCAAATCCTCATCGGAGACGGCGGCGAGCAGGCGGAACACTTCGGCATCCGGTTTGCCGGCGTTCAGCGCGTCGAGGGCGGCTTTCACATTGGGTTTGATGTCCGGTCCGGCGGGAACGGAGGGCAGCTCGCCTTTTTCCAAGGCGGCCAGGGTCTGCGGCGCGGAGGGAGAGGCCATGGAGGCCAGCTCCTTTTCGATTCCGGGCACGTCCAGCAGCGGAAGCTCGATGCTGGCCTGGAGGAGTTCGAGGGTGTTTTGCTGCAATGCGCCGCGCAGTTTTTTGGCCTGAAAATACCCCCACTGGTCGCCGGCCTTGGACTGAAGCTGCGCGGCCAGCGCGCGATCGTACTGGGCGCGGGTCATTTCACTGGAGGCCACGCCGGCCAGCAGCGTGGCGATGACGGTCAGGATAATGGGCGTCATGCCCAATATTTTCCCCCAGGTGTTCTGCGGCAGTTCGGCTTCCAGGGCATCGGGGATGTTCGTCTTCATCAGGGAAGCCGGACCGCGTCACTTCAGGGCGGCGTAAACCCGGTGAACATCATCGTGATCATCCAGCGCATTAAGGAAATCCATGACGTCCTTGCGGTGGGCTTCGGAAACCTCGGGGAAGTTTTTGGCGACGTAACGCATTTCGGAGGCAATGACGTTCCAGCCGGCGGTTTTCAGGGCCTTGGCGACATGATCAAGATCCTTGATCTCGGTAAGAAAGCGCGCGCCCTTGTGACCGGCGGGAATTTCCTCGGCCTCCAGCGGCTCGATGTCCTGCGCCCCGGCCTCAATGGCGTCGGCCTCGGCATCCCGGTTCGGATCGGTGTGGGTGGCTTCGACGACGCCGAGGTGATTGAAAAAGAAGGCCACGCTGCCGGGCTGGCCGAGCGAGCCGGCCTTGAAAAGATTGCGGATTTCCGGGGCGGTGCGGTTGCGGTTGTCGGTCAGGCATTCCACCACCACGGGCACCTTGTGCGGGGCGTAGCCCTCGTAAACGACGGTTTCGTACTGTGTTTTCTCCTCGCCGATGCCCGCGCCATTCTTGATGGCGCGCTCGATGGTGTCCTTGTAGACCGAGGCTTTTTTGGCCTTCTCGATGGCGGCGAAGAGTCGCGCATTCAGGTCGGGATCAGGGCCGCGCAACTTGGCGGCGACCGTGATTTCGCGAACCAGCTTCACGACCATCTTGCCTTTTTTCTGCGCGTTGATCTCGCGCCCGGCTTGTTTCCATTGTGCGCCCAAAGTACTAGTCTCCCAAATACATTGTTATTGCCTGTGTCTGACAGTGTGCAACGTTCCGCGCTTCCCGTCAACCCATGTGTCATTTTGTTAAAGTCGTTGCCAAGCGGCGGGGCGCTGGCAAAATGGGGGCATGGATTTTCAGAGCAAGATCATCGCATGGGACCGGCTGCCCGCCTGGCGGGCGGCGCTGCGGGCCGGCGGCAAAAAACTGGTGGTCACCAACGGCTGTTTTGACATTCTGCATCTGGGCCACATCACCTATTTGGAGTCGGCCCGCAAGCTGGGCGACGCCCTGCTGATCGGCGTGAACAGCGACGCCGCAGTGCGCGGACTCAAAGGCCCCCACCGCCCGGTCAATTCTGAAACGGACCGCGCCGCCGTGCTGGCGGCGCTGGAAAGCGTGGATGGCGCCTGCATTTTCACCGACGTGCGGGCGACCCGGTTTCTGGCGGCGGCACAGCCGGACATTTACGTCAAAGGCGGCGATTACACGCTGGAGACGCTGGATCAAGATGAACGGCGGGCGGTGGAATCGGCGGGCGGGCGGATTGTGCTGGTGCCGTTTGTCCCGGGCAAATCCACGACGGGGCTGCTGGAGAAGATTTCGCGTCTGTGAAAATTCTGATCATCTCGCTGGCCGGGAACGGCGACACCCTGTTCGCCACGCCGCTGATCCACGAATTACGGGTGAATTTTCCGGACGCCACCCTGGAGGCGCTGGTGCGGTGGCCGGCCGCGCGGGACTTGCTGGCGGGCAATCCGCATTTGAATGAGGTCCACCAAAAAGACCTGATGAAGTGCGGCCGGCTGGAGTCGCTGCGGTATTTGGGAACGCTCCGGCGCAACGGCTATGACGTTTCCATCAACACCCATCCGCAGAGCCGGATTCATTACCGGGTGGCGGCACGGCTGATCGGCGCGCGCTTGCGCCTCAGCCATGAATACGAATGTTCCGGCGTGCTGGACCGCTGGCTGGTCAACCGGACGGTGCCGCAGGATTACCGCAAACACGCGGTGGAAAACAATCTGGCGCTGCTCCCGCTGCTGGAGGCCAGGGTGTTGCTGCCCCGGCACGAAACGGAAATTTTTCTGCCCGCATCGGCGGAATCCTGGACCAGTGCCTTTCTCACCCGGCACCAGCTCACCGGCAAAAAGCTGCTGGGCATCCATGTGGGTTCCGGCGGCACCAAAAACCTGGCGCTACGGCGGTGGCCGCTGGAAAACTACATTGAACTGGTCCGGCAGCTCCGTCTGGCGCAGCCGGAAACCGCGGTTTTGTTTTTTGGCGGCCCGGATGAAAAGGCGGATCATGGACAGATCAAAGCTACCCTGGGTCAAGCCAATTTATTTTTCCCGGAAACGCCCGGGCTGCCCCACGCCGCGCACCTGATCAAACAGTGCGAAACTTTTCTGAGCGTGGACACGGTGATGATGCACCTGGCCGCCGCCGTAAAGGTACGGCGGCAGATTGTGATCGAAACACCGACGTGGAACCCGCCGATTGAGCCCTACGCGAATCCCTTCACGCTGGTCAAAAATCCGGTGGTGAACGGACGCGGGCTGGATTATTACCGCTACGACGGCGGCAACATCAAGGGCACGCGCGAGGAGTTGGTGGCGTGCATGGCCTCGGTAACGGTGGATGCGGTGCTGGCGGCGATGGTCGCGTGAGGGGCGAACGCCGGCCTGGTTTCAATTGTTGAAAAATTTACTGTTTTGGCTTTTCCGCCCCCCAAGCCCCGTTTTAGGGCGACATATTTGTAGTCCCAATTCCCCCATAATATTCCCAAGCTCCGTTGGGAGCGAAATATTCTCCGCAATCTTGCCTTGCCCCCTCCGTTCCCTCCGTTTGCTTCTGTTGAATCCCCCTCGGTAGGGCGGTTGTTTCCCCGTTCGCTCCCAACAACTCAAAGTGGCTCGTGCGGCAACGGCAGATCACGGCATAAACTGCCAACATCACATCCCACAGTCCTGGCGATGGCGCATAATTTCTTAAAGGAAGGATTGCGCTGCCCCCGTTCAACTCCGCCGACATAGCTGGGAGCAGTATCCGATTGCAACGCGAGGTCTTCTTGGGACAGCCCTTTGACCTTGCGCGCTTCTCGAATTCTTTGACCCAGGAGTTGCAACGAAGTTGGTTTTTTCAACCATAACAGGCTCGGTTAAAGGGCGATTTACCGTCCAGTCACTATAATGACCATTTTGGAGTTGCATTCAATTTTCCGACGTTTATTGAATTGTCGGCTTGGCGCAAATGGTTTATCAAGATTTCCACCAGATTGGGCGCGCAACCCACGCTAAGTAATGAGCAAAATCAGATAAGTGATTTTGAATATGAAGGGCAAACATTTAAGCATGGGTGTGTCGAAATGGAAGGCGCCAAAAACCTTTAACGTGGGAAATTTGACAAGTGTGAAATGAAAATATTTAACCGTGGAATCATCGGAGCGGTCGTCCTGTTAATGTCGGGTTTCGCCTCTCAAGCAATCACGAATACGGCGATTGCTGTCTCAGGAACGAATATCGTTCTTTCATGGCCGAGCTACGGCTACGAATCATACCTTGTTCGTAACTGTTCAGGTCGTTTCAGTTAACTGACAGTTATTTTTATGGGAGGAGGCGGTGCGTCCAGCTTGAAAATAGTTTCCTTTTGGACTGGACTCTGTGCGGTGACGAGTGCCGAGTGGGGGCATGGAAAGCAGTCAGATCATCCAAGGTCGGGTCATTGGCCCGGCGGAGTTGGAGCAAGTGCGCCGCTTGCTGGCGGCCCATCCGGAGTGGAGCCGGTATCGGCTCTCACGGGAGTTGTGCCAGGTTTGGGACTGGCGCAGCCTCACGGGCCAAATCAAAGACCTGGCGGCGCGCACGTTGCTGCTCAAATTGGCACAACGGGGGTGGGTGACGCTGCCCGTGTGCCGCCGCCCGTCACCCAATCGCATGCGGCACAAGCAAATCCAGAAGCTGGCGCACACGACCGGAAAAGGGTCAGTTAGAGGTAATGGCATCTTTAATTGACGCCAGCCTCCCGTTTTGGCAGACTGGCGGTCA
>CAZUBG010000245.1:0-7910 GCA_964618545.1 uncultured Bifidobacteriaceae bacterium
CGACGTTCAGAATGTTTTTGATTTTGCCGTCCATGGGGCTGTAGGTGTTGACCAGCCAGAGGAGCACCCCAACGACGACGAGAGTAACGAGAAGAGAGATTAATGACATAGACCGCCTTTTGTTTTAATGTTGAATTTAACTTTCATGCCTTATGATGCGCCCGCAAAGAAACCTCTGCCATGGGGTGTTACCCGACCCCGGTTGGCCGCAAACCACCCCCCGGGCGCCGCGATTTTCCAGCTTAAACACATGATTTACAGGCCATGCTGCCGGACGGACGCCAGCGCCCGCTTCATTTCCAAGGCGGAACCATTATTGGCGAACGCGAACTTCACGGAAAAACTCCTGGCACGATAAAACGGTTTCACCCCGTCGGCCAGGCATGACTGGGTCTGCAACAGCAGCGGCTGCGGGGGCGAACGGAATGTGCCAGTCGTCTTCAATTGGGAATAGTGATGAATGCCTGATAGAAGTTTTGCGTCGCGTCCGCCATCACATTCGTGTCGGTGAAGGTCCAGGGGCTGGTCGTCGGGTAGTTGGTGGCAATGGTGGTCCAGTGCGCCGGGGACAGGCCGGGACTCGATTGCAGGGTCACAAGGAAATAAGGGGTGGTGCTGAGGACAACGGTCGCGGAGTGCGTGTTCGTGGTGAAGAGGCCGGCAAATACGGGCGCCGCCGGGACCGGCAGCAGGCCGGCCGTGCCGTTGAAAGTGACGCCGGCCGAGAAGCTCAATAATCGCCCGTCGGTCGAACTACTGGTGTCCATGATGATGGCTTGGTTGGCGATAATGGTTCCCTTGAATACGGCGAACGTTCCAATTGTTGCGGAAGTGCCCGCCTGCCAGAAAATATTCCTCGCCTGGGCGCCGCCCGCCAGGATCACCTGGACGGAACTGCCCACCTCCAGATCGTCGGTGATCTGAAAAATCCAGACATCATCCGGGCCCCCGGTGAGGGTGAGGTTGGCTCCGGTGATCGAAGCGGTGCCGGTGAATTTGTAAAGGCCGGGGATCAGCGTCATCCCGCCAATGTTCCCAGCTCCCGGATTCAAGAAGTTTCCCGAGGGCACGGGGGTTCGGCCGGCGGCGTCGTTGAACGCCGTGGTCAGATCGCCCTTGGCGGCGGTTAACAGGGCCGGAGCCGTGACCGCCCCGGCCGGTCCGGTGGCATCCACTTCATAAATGGTCCCGTTCACCTGCGCCTGCGGAATCCCGATGGCGGATCCGGCGATGGGACTGGCCCCAACATCGCCGTTAATAACCCCGCCCCCGGTGGTGGTGATGGCGGCTCCGGTGAGGATCGCGAAATGGGCGGTTGATCCCAAGTTGACCGGGGCCGGTCCAGCCGCGAACACGGCACTGGTGCGGGCCATAAAGGCCAGGGCAAGGAGCAGTCTGATGACGACCGGTTTGGTTTGGTTGATGTTTGGCACCCGCAGGATGGGAGCCGGAGAAGCGCCGTGATGGGAGTATTTATTCATAAATGTCTTTGAAGCAACATAAACTCTCCGGCCGTGGTTATATATGGGGTGTAACCCGACTCGCTTTGAGGAAATGCCCCGAACCGCGCGAACGCGTCCTGGAGTTCCTTCATCTCTCATCCTTCATTCATTTCCCCCTGGGGGGGATCTCACGCTGGCGGGTGCCGGGCATGGTGACTTAGGGTCCGTCAAGCAATAACCTTTACAACCTGACTGGTTCTTTTGACGGCTGGCAGCGTTGCTCGCTCGTCACAGAACCCTTTGGCTATGCTCCTCGCTCGCGCCTTGCCAGCCGTCAAAACTCCGGCGTCAGCTTGTAACGTTTATTTTTTGACGGACCCTTACCGCAAACCCGAAAGCGCGGCCACAATGGTTTTTTGAACGGTGGGATTGGAAAGGTTGCCCAAGTGCCCGCCCTGCGGGAAGACCGTCAATTGTTGCGGCGCGCCAAAAGTGGCTTTCAGCCAGGCCAGATCGTCATCCGCCAGCAGAAAATCGTTTTGATTGACGATCACCCGAATGCCGGGGTTGGCGCGCAGACCGGCGGCATAGGTCCGCAAATCGCCGGCGGTTTCAATCGCACCGGCCACCGGCGCGGTCAATCCCCGGGTTTGATAGTAGGGGACCGCAAACTTTGCGATGTAATCCTGGTAGGAGTATTGGAGGATTTCCTGATAGGCCGGGCGGCGCCGATAATTCAACAAAGCGTGGTGCAGGACCTCCTGATTGTTTCGCCGCTGACTGCTGTAAATGATGTCCCGCAGGGTGAGGCGAAAAGACAGTCCGATGAGAAATTTGGACTCGATGGCATCGAAGGG
This sequence comes from uncultured Bifidobacteriaceae bacterium, assembly GCA_964618545.1. Taxonomy (GTDB): domain Bacteria; phylum Verrucomicrobiota; class Verrucomicrobiia; order Limisphaerales; family UBA11358; genus UBA11358. Next base: position 2,300 of record CAZUBG010000245.1, read on the forward strand.
CAGCGTGGTTTTCGGCGTCAGGGTGGTCTGACTCAGGGCGGCCACCTTCAAGAAGGTGTTTTCGATGTCGTCCGTTCGTTGCGCCGCCGGCCAGCCGAGGGGCGCCTGGTAAAAGGCGTCCAGGGTGGAAACCCCTTGGAACAGCCGGACCGGGGTGCTGATGGCCAGGCACCGGTCAAATTTAATCAGCGGCAACTGATTCGTCGTTTCGGTGGCGGCGATGTACAAGGCTTCGAACGCCCCCATGGAATAGCCGAGCAACGCCCGGTCCCCCAGCCGGCCCGGATACAACGCCCGCAACCGGCGGTCAACCTCCGTGAGGGCGACGTGCAGATCATGGCCGTCCACCGGCAGATAAGCCGGGAGGCTGGCCGTGGAAGCGTGTTCCATGAACTCCGGGTTGAAGGGACTGCTCAGGCTCACGACGGAGCAGCCATTGCTGTACACCAACTCGGCCAGCGCCAGGGAGGTTTGGGCGAGCCGGTGCGAGCCCAGTCCGGGAACGATGTAGACCACGGGCGCCGGGCGCGGCTGCAACCAATACGTGAATTTCAATGCGCGGCCCGTGGCGGGTATCAACACCGAGCGGGTGGCGCCATGGTTCGGAAATTCCGGGTTCTGGAAGGTAAAAAAGACGGACTGGATGGTTTCCAGGGCGGCCGGGTCCGATTTGCCCTTCACCTGGTAGTTCGCAACACGGTTCGCGCGCGCAAAGGTCCAGGCATATTGAATCTCGGAATAAGGGTCCGGTTCGGCCCGGCTGAAGCGCACATATTCATCCACGGTGTCGGACATATTGTTGTACATGTCCGCGTAGGTAAAATAGGAGTAAGGGCCGAGATAGGTCAGGGGGTTATTGGGGTCCAGGTTGTAGGGGGCAATATAGAGGAGCGGATTGGCGGCGGTGTCGGCGGCCAGCCCAACGGTGTCCCGTTCATTGCTGGGGCCAAAAAACGGCAGCATGATGAAACACGCCGGCTGCCAACCCCACTGGCCAAAAGTCTGGCCGAAATCGGCGTCTGATTTCGGGATTTTCCAGCGGGTGGCGACATCGAAAAACCCAACCACCCCGACCGTGGTGTTGCAGACAAAGCGGTGGGATTCATCCCAGGCTCCGCGCCACTTTTGCTGGAGGAGATTGTTGATCAGCCTCCCCGGGTAGGTGAGATTGCGGCCAAAATTTCCAATGCCGGTCCGGACCGGTTTGATGATGACAAACCGGTACACCCGGCTGGTGGGCTTGATGACCCCGGTCATCAACCCTCGATTAAACGCCCACATCGCCCGGTTGAACGGTTCGATGGGGTCGGGGACCGACTGGGGAAGGACAACGGTCTGCGCCGCCGACGGCTGCGCCCCGGACGTGAGCGGCAGACTCAACAGCAGGAGCATCAGCAACCCGGTTCCCAAAAACCGGCGCGTTTGAAGGACATGGTTGTTCGACCGATCCGACGACACGGCTGGGCAAGGTTGAACATTAATGATTCTGAATTCTTCCGCCCACCAACTGATCGGGATACGAATCCGGCCCGGGTTTGACCACGGCGGTTGGGAGACCGAAGGTGGACGACAAAGAAATGGCGGCTTTTCCATGAGGGGATGGAAGCACCGCGGGCCGCGTGCGGCCATGGGGTGTTCACCCCACAGGCGCAATTTGCGGGGTTTACCGGATTCAATCATTGATCCCGTAATGATGGTAGCCCTCCACATTGGTCAAGATCCTGGTCACGGTTGCGGCGCGGACCGTGAGGGTGGGCAGGCTGGCGACCGAGAAGAGCGGATGGCTCGGGGCTGAAGAGGTCTCCGTCAGCAGCAAGCGTGCGGAAAAAACCGCCGCCAGGGGCATGAGCTGGGTGGTTGACCCCAACGGCTGAAACGGGTTGGCGGTCATAAACAAAGGAGATGATTCGATGGGGAACAGTGGTTCATGGGTGTTAGAATAGCTCAAAATGGAATTAGGGCCATGGGGTGTTCACCCCTGTCAGAGCCTTGGGAAAGCCTTCTGGTGCAGGGCACGGTACACGGCCTCGCCGAGGGACCGGGCCTGAGCGGGCTTGTCCAGCAATTCCTGAAATCCCAGCTCGCGCACTTTCCCGGTGGTCAGGATTCCGGCGTAACCAGTGCTTAATATAATGGCCAGGCGCGGCTGGATTTGCAGCAACTGCTGGCCGAGGGTGATTCCATCCATGCCCGGCATGGTCAGGTCGGTGATGATCAGATCGAACCGCCCCGGTTGTTTGCGCACGGCTGTCAACGCCTCCAGCGGCTGGGTGGTCATCGTGACCGCATAACCCAGCCGCTCAAGCATGGTCTTTCCCAACGCGGCCAGAACCTCCTCATCGTCCACAAACAAAATCTGTTCGCCCCGGCCGCGCGGAATGGGCGATGATTCAACGGCGTGGTCGGCCGCAGCGGCGGCCAGGACCGGGAAATACAAATGAAACGTGGCCCCCTCACCCGGCCGGCTGTAAAGAGCAATGGCGCCGTCATGGCTTTTCATGATGCCATGCACCACGGCCAGGCCCAGACCGGTTCCCTCGCCCACGGCCTTGGTGGTGAAGAAGGGATCAAAGGCGCGCTCCATCGTATCGCGCTCCATGCCGCAGCCCGTGTCGCTGACGGACAGTCGCACACAGGGGCCGGGGCGCAGGTCCGGATGGATTTGGATGAAATCCGCATCCGCTTCCATCAAGGCCAGTTCGACCTTCAGCACCCCGGGTTGGTTCCGCATGGCATGCCACGCATTGGTGCCCAGATTCATCATCACCTGATGAATGGCCGTGGGGTTCGCGAGCACGACCGGGGTTTCGGACAACGCGGTTTCAATTCGAATGGTGGACGGCAGACTGGAGCGCAACAGTCTGAGCGCTTCCAAGACGAGCGGATTCAATTTGACGGGCTCGCGGGCGGCTTTGTTTTGACGGCTGAAGGTCAGGATTTGGTTCACCAAATCGGCCGCGCGCCGGGCGGCCACCGAGATGTTCCCGATATGCTCCAAGAGGGCCGGCTGTTCCGCCGCATCGAGGTTCAGCAGAAAGAGGGAACCGGTGATGGCCGTCAGGATGTTGTTGAAATCATGGGCAATGCCGCCGGCCAACTGGCCGATGGACTCCATTTTTTGGGCCTGGTGGAATTGGTTCTCCAGTTTCTGGCGCTCGGTGATGTCGCGAAACGACCAGATGCGCCCGTAATATTTTCCGGTCTGGTCGCGCACGGGTGCGGAATACCGGTCCAAGGTGGTTCCGTCCAGCAATTCGATCTCGTCATGGCTCGCCTCCTCCGGATGATTGTAAAGGTGCGCCACTTTCTCAATAAACGACCGGGGATGCCGGGCCTGGCTGGAGGCAAAGACCACCTGCACGGCATCCTCCGCCGGGTCGCCAACCGCCGGGGGGATTTTCCACAACTCATTCAGCCGCCGGTTTTGGAGAATCTTTTTTCCCTGATTGTCCACCACCAGAATACCGTCAATCGAGGATTCCAGTTGGGCTTCCAGCAGGGCGGTTTTCCACAGCAACTGTTCCTCGTTTTTCCGGGCGGCGGTGATGTCCCGCTCAATGGCGGCCAAGTGGGTGCAGGCGCCCGTGGCGTTAAAAATGGGAACGACGTCAATATCCATCCAGTATTCGGTGCCATCCTTCCGAAAAAACACCACCTGCCGCCGGATTGGTTGCTGCTGAACGAGAGCGTGATGAATCTCCGCCAAAACGCGCGGATCCTCGTTTCTGCCCCGAAGAAAATTCGGCGTGCCCCCGAGTTCCCCGGCGGACGAGAAACCCGAGATCCGCTCGAACGCATCATTCACGAAAACGGTTTTCGGCCCGGATTGGCCCGTCGGATCCGTCTCGGCAATGATGATGATTTCGTTGAGATGGGAGATGCAGGTGTTGAGCAGGCTCAGTCGCTGTTTGGTTTGGTTCCGCTCGGTGATGTCGCGAATGTTGCATTGGATCACCTGTTCGTCGCCCGCCTGATAGACGTTGCTGACAAACTCGACGGAGATTTTGCGCCCGTCTTTCGTCTCCAACGGCAGGTCTTCATAGCGCACATAACCGTCTTGTTGCAACCGCTCGAGCATGGCCTGATTGGACACGAGATCCTTGAACGGACTCAGCTCCCCAACGGTCTTACCGACCATTTCGTCATGGGAAAACCCCAGCAGTTCAGTGAGAAACGGGTTCGCATCGGTGACGCGTCCCGTCGCAAAATCCAGTATCAGAATGCCATCCCCGGCCGCTTCAAAGAGCCGGCGATAACTGAGTTCGGAGGCGCGGAGCGCGTGTTCGGCGGGGCTCGGAGAGACGTATTGCGTCCCGTTTTGCGGTTTGCCATTCATGTTTCCACCAATTCCAACTCCGGCACAAGCCCAGCCACCACAGTGACCCGGGTCCCTGGCGGTCACCGGCGATCATAGGTCGAGAGGCGCGCGCACGATATGGGGTGTTTTCCCCATCTGCCCGCCCGGACCCGGCACCCGGCCAAACGGCGGCGTGGAATCACCAGGTCCGCCGGCCCACTTCTCCGGGCGGGTGCGGCCAATAGGGCAGGGGAACCACCTCGCGAAACCGGGCGGTGGCGCACAAGACCTCTTTCACCGTGCCCAGCAGTTTGCCGTCGGTGAGTGTTTTCAGCAGGGCCTCGATCTGCAACCACGGACAGCGGTTCAACTCTTCCGCCAGCAGATGGCCCGCCGCGAGAATGACCGGGACGAACATGAATTTGCACCGCAGTTGGGTGATCAACTCGATGCCGGTCAAGCCCGCCAGTTGATCGGCGGTGATCAGCAGGTCGTAACGGTCATCCTCCAGGGCCAGCCAGGCGTCCACGCCATTGTCGGCCGTGTCAACCTGGTAGCCGGAGCGGATGAGCATCCGCGCATTCGCCTCACAGGTTTCATGGTCGCCATCCACCATGAGAATATGGCGGTGACGGGAGGCGGGCACCGGAGGGCGTTCTGGCGCGGACATTTTCTTTTCGGCACAGGGCTCAATAGTGGTTTTCATGTTTGGAGACTATCCGGGCCCCCCATGGCCCGCCATGGGGTGTTTTACCCAGCACCATGACTTGTTTATATGGAATAACAACGCCAATTACCAACGCTTACGAACCGGTTGAGTCCGTTAAAACCAGCGGGAGCGCGGGTCGGTGACCGGCTGCCTTGCCACCCTGGCTGGGCTGCGGAAGGTGTTTGCGTCCGCTCTGCAACCCGTACATCGAAAGCCGGCTACAAGCCGGCGCTCCGGAGGGCGCGGGACGGGTCCAGAGTGAGGACTAAGGTCGCTTTCTCTTCAGCGGACAGGGTTGGGCAGCGTAATACCGGTTGGAGGCTGCGCTGACAGTGCTGGCAAAAGCTGCCGCCTTCGCGGTGGCAAATGACCACAAAGGGGTTGGGGGCCGGCTTTTGTCTGGTCACGGTCGGAGGTTCAGTCGGGAGAGGGGGCAGGTCGGCGGGTGGAATTTGGTTTGACTGGGTTTGACCCGCCGGGGCAGGCGGCGGGGGTGTTTGCGTTGTATCTGCTTCTGGCTGAATGGGTTGTGATTCAGCGGGGGTGGGGATGACGAGGGGAGGATTGGTTTGACCGGGTTGGACCTGGGTGGGCTCGGGGGAAGG
>CAZUBG010000246.1:0-7833 GCA_964618545.1 uncultured Bifidobacteriaceae bacterium
CCCAAAAAAACCAGCCGTTATTTCAAAATCGAAGAATTTTGTCTCACACCCCGCGCCGGGGGGCGCGGCTTGGCACGCCCGCCGATGATCAATGGTTCGGAGCGCGGGCCGGTGACCCGCAGTCCACACCTTTGCAAATCCAGGCTTGAGAACCGCGCTTCCACCTCATCTTTGCCATCGGCGCGCTGCGGCTCACAGAACCGCGCTCCGGGGCGGTGCGCGGCCCCCCCGGCTCAACGACCATGCCTTCCGGGGTGGTCGGCCGCCAAACTTTTGGCATTTTTGGCTCGCAAAACGGCCCCGGGACGGGGATGATTTATGTTTATTTTTTGATTCATGAACGAACAGATTGTCATTCTGGATTTTGGGTCGCAATACACCCAGGTCATCGCCCGGCGCGTCCGCGAGTGCAGCGTCTATTCCACGATCCTGCATTTTAACACGCCGGCGGCGGAAATCGCCCGGCTCAAACCCAGCGGCCTGATTCTGTCCGGCAGCCCGTCCAGCGTGTACTCGTCAAAGGCCCCCCTGCCCGACCCGGCCATTTTCGAGCTGGGCCTGCCGGTGCTGGGCATCTGTTACGGGTTGCAGTTGCTGGCCAAATTCCTGGGCGGCAATGTGGAAAAGGGCCTCAAACGCGAATACGGCAAGGGCACCCTCACTGTCAAGGACGCCTCGTGCGCGCTGTTCGCCCACCTGCCGGAGTCGCTGCAAGTCTGGAATTCCCACGGGGACAAGCTCACCCAACTGCCGCGCGGCTTCAAACCGGTGGCCGTGACGGAAAACTCCGAATTTGCGGCCATTGAAAACCGGGACCGGAAATTCTTCGGCCTGCAATTTCATCCCGAGGTCGTCCACACCCCGCGCGGCCGGGAAATCCTCACCAACTTCGTCCACGGCGTGTGCGGCTGCGGCCAGAACTGGACGATGCGGCATTACGCGGAACAGGCGGTGGAGGAAATCCGCGCACAGGTCGGCGGGGCCGAGGTGATCCTGGGCCTGAGCGGCGGGGTGGATTCCAGCGTGGCGGCGGCGCTGCTGCACAAGGCCATCGGCGACCAGTTGACCTGCATCTTTGTCAACAACGGCCTGCTGCGGGCGCGGGAGGCGGAGGTGGTCCAGGAGGTGTTTGGACGTCATTTCAAGATGAAATTGGAGTACGAAAACGCCTCGGCGCTGTTCCTGAAAAAACTCAAGGGCGTGACCGACCCGGAGCGCAAGCGCAAAATCATCGGCCGTACCTTCATCGAGGTCTTCCAAGCCGCGACGCGCCGGGCCGGCCGGGCGAAGTTCCTCGCCCAAGGCACCCTCTACCCGGATGTCATTGAATCCGTGCCGATTGGCGGCAACCCGGCCGCCCTGATCAAGAGCCACCACAACGTGGGGGGCCTGCCCAAAAAACTCGGGTTCGCCCTGGTCGAACCCCTGAAATGCCTGTTCAAGGACGAGGTCCGCCAACTGGGCCTGGAACTGGGCCTGCCCAAGGAAATCGTCTGGCGCCAGCCGTTTCCCGGCCCGGGTCTGGCCGTGCGGATACTGGGCGAGGTCACCCCCGCGCGCTGTGAAATTTTGCGCAACGCCGACGCCATTGTGGTGGAGGAGATGAAGGCGAGCGGGCTTTATTACAAGATTTGGCAGAGTTTTGCCGTGCTGCTCCCCATCCGCAGCGTGGGCGTGATGGGCGACGAGCGAACCTATGATTACACGATCGCCATCCGGGCGGTGGAATCCCAGGACGGCATGACGGCGGACTGGGTGAAGCTGCCCTACGATCTGCTGGAAAAACTGGCCGGCCGCATCATCAATGAGGTCAAGGGCGTGAACCGCTGCGTCCTGGACATCACAAGCAAGCCGCCCGGGACAATCGAATGGGAGTAAACGGCGGGAGCCATCCGCAACCGCCCGCGGCCTGAGCAACCGGACCCCTGCGAAGGCGACCCCCGATTTTCCGCATTTTTTTCTGGTTTTGCCGGGGGAAGCGGGGTTAAGGTTGGACAGTCATCACAACCAAACCAGTTTTTATGGACATTATTTTCGACTGCCCGAATTGCAACCAGGAACTGGCCGTGGACAGCACCGGCGCCGGTTCAGACATCGTATGTCCCTCATGCGGCGACACCATCACCATCCCGGCGGAGGCTCCGAAGCCGCCGGATTCCAAGGAGTTGGTGGTGCCCAACCTGACCGCCAGTCCAATCTCCGCCTCCGCCGCCGCCAAGGTGGAGAAACACCTGAAGGTGCCGGTGCACAGCACGCCGACGGAACCGCTGATTGCCAAGGCCAATCCGCCGCTGGGCGCGCGGGTGGTGGGCGACAAACGGATCTGCATCCGGACGATTCGCCGGGCCAGTTGCATTGAATCCGGGCACGATACCTTTGACGCCGTGGTGTCCAAATTTTTGCAGGAGGTCGGCGAGACCAACTTTATCGCGATGCACACCGTCAGCTACAATTATTATGACGTCGCCTCGCAAAAAACGCTGACCGATTACGGCGTGCTCGTGGTTTATCGCGGGTGAAACCGGCGGGGCTGTCTTGACTTGCCGATTTTGGCTGGTTACCGTCATCACATGAATCGCCGGTTTGGCTGGAAAATCCTTTTGTTCACGCTCGTGGTCTGGCTGCCGTTCCGGGCCCCGGCCCCGCTGACCTATGTGCCGGGCGAGGGGTGGTACTATGAAAATTACGGGGAGAAGGCCAAGTGGCAGCGCACCCGGGCGAAGGATCAGTTGGACGTGGCGGAACAGGCCTTCAAGGACAAGGATTATTCCCTGGCGCTCCACGCCGCCCACCGGGTTTTGCGGATCTGGCCGTTGTCCGATTACGCCCCGCGCGCGGAATACCTGGTGGGCCGCTGCCTGGAAACCAGGGGGCGCGACGAGGCCGCCTTCAACGCGTATCAAAACATCATTCAGAAATATCCCCGCAGCGAGAGCTTCAATGACGTCCTGTGGCGGCAGTTTGCCATCGCCAACCGCTTCCTCGGCGGCGAATGGTTCCGGCTGTGGAATACAATTCCGCTGTACCCCTCCATGGATCAAACCGCCAAATTGTACGATAAAATCGTCAATAGCGGTCCGTACAGCGACGTTGCACCCCACGCCCAGATGAACATCGGCGCGGCGAGGGAAAAGCAGAAGGACTATGACGCGGCCGTCAAAGCGTATGAAACCGCCGCCGACCGTTACCACGACCAGCCGGTGATCGCCGCCGACGCCCTGTACCGCGAGGGACTTTCGTATCAAAAACAGGCGGCCACGGCGGAATACGACCAAAGCACCGCCGGCAAGGCAATCGCCACCTACACTGATTTCATGGCCTTTTATCCGGACGACAAACGGGTGCCGGAGGTGGAGAAATCCATTGCGCTGATGAAGATCGAACAGGTGCGCGGCAATTACAAGATCGCCCAGTACTACGAAAAGACCAAACGCCTGGCGGGGGCCGTGGTTTACTACAACGAAGTCCTGCAACTGGACCCGAATTCGCCCTACGCCGCCCTGGCGCGGGCGCGCATTGAAAACCTCAAACCGCGGCTGCATGCCCTGGCCAACTAAATGCGTTTTGCCATCGCTTCATCCCTGAGTCTGGCGCTGATCTTGTTGTCCGGCTGCGCCGGTTATCACCTGGGGCCGGTGAACGGCGCCGTGGCCGGGGAAAAATCCATTGAGATTTTTCCCTTCAACAACCAGACCCTGGAGCCCCGGCTGGGGGATGCCGTCACCCAGGCGATGCGGGAGCGCATTCAGACCGACGGCACCTACCACCTGGCAACGCACGGGGGGAGCGATGTGGTGCTGACCGGCACCCTCAAACGCTATTACCGGGAAGGCCTGAGCTTTTTGAACACGGATGTGACCACAACGGAAAACTACCGGGTGGGCTTGGTGGCCCACGTGGTGGCCCGCGAGAGCGGTTCCGGCAAAGTGTTGCTGGAGAAGGACATCAGTGGTTTCACCCTGATCAACGTCGGCACCGATCTGGCCAGCGCCGACCGGCAGGCCCTGTCCTTGCTCGCCGATGACCTGGCCCGGAACATTACCGTGGCCTTAACCGAAGGAGGCTGGTAAGCCTGGCCATCCCCTGATTTTCTGAAACCATTTTGAATGGCTGTCGTCTTTTAACTCTGCATCTAAAAACCTTAACCATCTATACCATATGAAGAACGTCATTAAATTCACCACCCTCAGCCTGTTGGCCGCAGCCTTGGTTGCCACCCCCCTGTTGTCCCGCGCCCAGGACACCAGCACCAACGCCCCGGCCGCCACCGGCACCAACGCCCCGGCGGTCAAAATCAAAAAGAATGGCGCCCTTCCGTTCCATGGCAAACTGGCCGCCGTGGATGCTTCGGCGGGCACCTTCACCGTCGGCACACTCGACCTGACCATTACTTCCAAGACGAAAATCACCACCAATTCCGTGCCGGCCACCCTGGCGGATTTTAAAGTCGGTGATAATGTGACCGGGGCCTACAAGAAGGGTGCCGACGGCAAGCTGAGCGCCACGTCCCTGAAGCTCGGCGCCGCCAAGAAAAAGCAAGCCGCCACCGAGCAATGATCTAGTGCTTACTTGCAATATTAAATGATAGTATGTACAATGCGGTTCATGTCACGAACCGCACCGCAAATTGAATGCAGTCCGGAAGATCGGCAAACCTTACAGGGGTTGGCTGCCAACCGGACGGCACCCAAACAAACCGTGGAGCGAGCCCGTATCATCTTGGGCTGTCTTGAGGGCAAGCGCGTCCAACTCATTGCCCGCGAGTGTCATACACGCCCCAACACCGTCATCAAATGGCGGCAGCGCTTTGCGCATGGCGGGTTGGCTGGGTTGAGCGATGCGCCACGACCGGGGGCCAAGCTGGTTTATGGCGAGGACTTCCGCAACCGTGTGCTGGCCGTCTTGGAACAACCGCCGCCCGCAGGCTTGGCCTGCTGGGATGGCCCCGCCGTGGCCGCCCGGCTCAACAGTTCCGTGCATGCGGTGTGGCGGGTGTTGCGCAAAGAAGGGATTTGCCTGCAACGGCAGCGCTCTTGGTGCGTCAGCACGGACAAGGAGTTTGCCGCCAAAGCGGCGGACATCGTGGGGTTGTATCTTAATCCACCGGCCAATGCCCTGGTCATCAGCGTGGATGAAAAACCCAGCATCCAGGCTTTGGAACGGGCCGCTGGCTATGTGGAAACCGACAACGGCAAGATTGTGCGGGGGTGCAAAAGCACCTATAAACGGCACGGCACCCTGAATTTATTTGCGGCCCTGCAAGTCGCGACCGGACTGATTCAATCCAACACCACGACCCTGAAGCGGCGGGAGGAATTCCTGCAATTCATGGATCTGATCGTGGCCGACACCCCGCCGGACCGCGAGTTGCATGTCATTCTGGACAACTACTGCACGCATAAAAAATGTGATGCCTGGCTGGCTTTGCATCCCAACGTGCATTTCCACTTCACGCCCACTTCCGCCAGTTGGCTCAACCAAGTTGAAATCTGGTTTGGAATCATGTCCAGAAAAGCCCTGCGCGGCGCGAGTTTTAAAAATGTTGCCGAGTTGCGCCAGGCCATCGAAGCCTTCATTGCCGCTTACAACCCAAAGGCCAAACCGTTCAAATGGCGCAAACGGGACGTGAAGGGATCGCAACTTCGTAATACTATCGTTAATTTATGCAATTAAACACTAGGACGCCGGTCAAAGATGATTGATCCACACAGGGGCGGGCTCTTCAGCCTGCCCCTGAAGTTTTTGAAGCCAGCTCACCGCCCCTTTATGGACACAGCAACACCCGGTAAAATCGCTGACTATCCCCACCCGGAATGTCGGAAGCCGTAAGCAGGCCGTTGGTGGCGGTGAGGGGATTGCCCAGGCTAATCCAGTTGGTCCCGGACAAATCCACGGTGTATTGTAACTGATAAGTGAGATTGGAAACCGCGTTCCAAGTCAAATTGAACTGGCCATTTGTCACACTGAACGTCTGAATGTTGGGCGGAACGGCCACTGTGAGGGTGGCCACACTGCTGGTGATGCTGCCGAAGGGACTGCTGATCAAGACGCTGTAATTGCCCGTGCTGGTGACGGCCACATTGACCAGGTTGAGCGTTGGATCGCCACTAAAGTGAACTTTGCGAATCCGCCCGGCCGCCTCGGCAATGTATAAATTATTCATGGCGTCAAAGGCCAGACCCATGGGATTACGAAGGCTGGCACTGGTGGCCGGGCCATAATCACCGGGATAATTGCCACCACCACCGGCCACGGACGTCATTACCCCATTCGCATCCATTTTGCGGATGCGGTCCTCCGTGATAACGTACAAATTATCATCATGGTCCACCGCCGCCGCCACGGGAGAGGCCAGAAGAGTGTTTGTCCCCAGAATTCCGTCGCTGGAACTTGAGCCCCCGCCGATCACCGTGGTGATGATGCCATTGGTGGCCACCTTGCGAATCCGGTCGTTGTTGTTGTCCGTGATATAAAAACTTCCCAGGGAATCCACGGCCACACCATAGGGGGTTCCCATGGCGGCATTGGTCGCCACGCCGCCATCCCCGGAGAATCCGCCGGTTTCCGTGGCGGAAGGATTACCGGCGGCCGTGGTCATGAGCCCGTTGGTCCCCACTTTGCGGATGCGATACCAGTAGTAGTCGGCAATATATAAATTGCCGGAAGGGTCCATCGCCACCGCCTGGGCGTCATTGATGCTGGCATTGGTGGCCACAATGCCCTCCCCCAGGGTTCCGCCCCCACCGGCAAACACCGTGATGATCCCGTTGGCGTCCACTTTGCGGACCCGACCGCCGTTAAACTCCGAAAAATAAAAATTCCCGGCGGCATCGGAGGTCACCCACCGGATGTAATACAAACCGGCATTGGTCGCCGGGCCACCATTGCCGGATTCCTCCAAATATCCGCAGCCGGCCACCGTGGTGATGATGCCATTGGTGTCCACTTTACGGATCCGGTAGTTGTTGCAATCCGAAATCAACAGGTTGCCCAGTGCATCCACGGTCACTCCCAGCGGATAGTTCAGACTGGCGTTGGTGGCCGCCCCACCATCACCGGAATAACTACTGGTGCCATTACCCGCCACGGTGGTGATAATGGGTGGCAGATTGGTGCCGTCACATTGCCATTGATAGGTAAAAGGCCCGTCCCCAACCACCGCGACGCTCAGCCCCCCGTTGCCTCCGGACAGCACCACCTGATTGGTCGGCTGGCTGAGGAGGGCCGGAGGCGCCCCCACCGTCAGCACCGCCACCGCACTGGTGACACTGCCGTAATCGTTGGTCACCACCACCTGATAATCGCCGGCATCCGACCATTGCACATTGGTCAGGTTCAAAGCGGCGTTGGTTTGCAGGGATAGCATGACGCCATTGATTTCCCATTGATAGGATAAGGGCGAGGTGCCGGCGGTGGTCACCGTGAAAGTCGCATTGCTTCCCAGCCCGGCACTCTGGCTGCCGGGCGGCGTCAGGAGGGACGGAGGCAGCAGCACCGTCACGGTCGCCACCAGACTGGTTACACTCCCAGAGGGGCTGGTGATGATGACGGAGTAATTGCCGGCATTGTTCACCGACACTGCGGGCAGTGGCAGACAGGGTGAACTCACGTTGATTTTCCGCACCCTTTGGTTACTCGCATCAGCCAGCCAAAGATTGCCCGCGGCATCCATGGCCAGCCCCCACGGATCCGAAAAACGGGCGTTGGCGGCCAACCCGCCATCCCCGGAAAACCCTGCCAGATTGGTGCCGGCGAAAGTGCTGATGACCCCGGTGGGATCACTACTGTCCGGGTATTAGTAGTTGAAAATCAACTGGTTACAAAAATCGGGCT
>CAZUBG010000247.1:0-7820 GCA_964618545.1 uncultured Bifidobacteriaceae bacterium
CGATGACCACGCCGGAGACGGCCGGACCGACCATCCGCGCGGCGTTGAACGAGGTCGAATTGAGCGCCACCGCATTGTGCAGGGCTTCATCTCCGACCAGTTCCGCGACGAAGGTCTGACGGACCGGCACATCGAAGGCCGCCACACTGCCGAACAAGAAGGCGAAGAGGTAGACGTGCCAGAGCCGGACGACACCGGTGACGGTGAGCATCCCCAGCAGCAAGGCCAGACCGCCCATCGCCGCCTGCGTGGCGAAAAGCAGCTTCCGCTGGTTGAAATGGTCGGCGGCAAAGCCCGTCCAAGGCAGCCAGAGGAGTTGCGGCCCGAATTGCAGCGCCATGACCCAGCCGACGGCCGAAGCGTCGTGATGGGTGAGTTGGGTGAACACCAGCCAGTCCTGGGCCGTTCGCTGCACCCAGGTGCCCACGTTGGAGACAAACGCGCCGATGGCCCAGACTCGATAGTTGAAGCCGCGCAGGGATCTGAAGACGCCAGCCAGCGGAGTCTTCATGGCCGCCCCGGCGTGTTGCCGCCATTGAAGCGGCCGAAACCCCGCGCCGAGATCAGCGCTGTCAGCAGCACGCCCGCGCCGAAGGCAACCGCGTCGCCCGTATCCTTTAATCTGAAATCGCCGACGCGGCAGACGAGGACATAGCCCGCCACGATGTTCAAAAATCCCCAGAGCACGTTGACCGTGGCCGAAGAGAGCCCCTGTCCCGGCGGCTTGGCGAAGGGGCTCTGATGCGCCCGCCCCATCATGCCGGCCACGAAATGGGGAATCGCATTCGCCAGGAAAACGCCGCCCCAGAAATAGGACACCAGATCAAGCCCTGTGGGTTCAGACATGTTCATAATTCCTTCGGTTGGGTTGGCGGCGGCGCGGCGGCTCGGGCTGCAAAATGATTTTCGACATGTTTCCTTTCACTTGGGTGCGTGTCTGGTCAGTCATTATTAAGTCAAAAAAATCAGGCCATCACACGCCAGAGGGCGTCAAACCCGGCCTTGCAGTGCTTTCTCGCGTTCGCTGGATCCTGGATCATGAAATCCATCGTGGCCTCCGCCAGGGAGTTCATGATCGCAATGACGAACCCCTTCGGAACCTGGCGCAGGGAGCCGTTGGTGCGAATCCGTTCCAGCAGCTCGCCGATGGCCGCCATGTTTTTATGCGCCGCCGCCCGGTTCGCCGGCGTGACCTCGTCGGAAACGGCGAGCTGCGCCAGCGCTCGTTGCTTTTCAGGATTGGACACGGCCCAGGCCATCCAATTTGACCAGACGTGCAACAACTGGTCCCGGACCTCAGCCCCCGCCGGAAGCCCCTCCAGGGCGGCGGACGCCTTCCCCGCTTTCAGTTCCAGAAAAAGTTGGTTAAACAAGTCGGCTTTCGTCTCGAAGTAGGTGAAGAGCGAGCCGTTGGCCACGCCCGCCTCCTGGGCGATCATCGCCGTCGGCGCGCCCAGCCCGTGCGTGACGATCACATGGGTCGCCGCCGCCATGATCGCGTTCCGCTTGTCTTCACTTCTCGGCCTGGCCATGCTGACAATATATTAAAGAGTGAGCAGACAGTCAATAATAAAGTGAGCGTCCGCCGGCGCTCCTCCCAATGGGAATCGCCGGGCGTGGCGGGCCGGGGGAAGGCGAAGAAAATCAACGGGGGGGCGGACGTCGGCGCTCCACTCCAACGAACCTGTATTTCGCGGCTTAAAAACCCCCGTCCTTCTTCGTCTGCTTTTGTTCAAATTCCCGGTTTTTCTGTTTCTGCCTTCCCTGTTTCTGCCTTTTCCCCGCCCTCACTCAATGTTCAGCGCCTGGTCCAGCAACTGCGGCAGGTAACTCGTCAGCGCCGTCTCACTCACCGCCAGCGCGGCCCCGGCCTGTTGTGCCGCCTCCAGTTTGGCCGTTTCCTTTTCCTCCGCAAAGGCAATCACCGGAATGTGCGCCGTGGCCGGGTTCCCCTTCAACTCCGCAATCACCCGGGCGATGTCCGTGCGGCTCGCCAGATCCGCCAGCACCAGCATCGGCATGTCCCGCTGCACCGTCTCCCGCAGGAGGGCGGCGTCCGTGACCGCCTGCACCCGGTACTGCATGTCCTGCAGGCGGTTCACCAACTGACCGCCCGGCATCAGTTTCTCGTAAAAGACGATGGCCAGGGGTTGCATGATGCAGGGGGGTGAACCAGCGCGGTGGTTCAGGGCAAATCCGTGGCGCCCATCAGATAACGGTCACATTCACGGGCCACCCCCCGGCCCTCGTTGAACGCCCAGACCACCAGGCTTTGACCCCGGCGGCAATCGCCGGCGGCAAACACACCCTTCAGATTGGTCTGGTATTTTTCAAACTCGGCCTTCGCGTTGCTCCGCGCATCCCGCTCCACGCCCAGCGCCTCCAGCAGCGGCTGTTCCGGCCCGAGAAAACCCATCGCCAGCAGCACCAACTGCGCCGGCAGCACTTTCTCCGTGCCCGGCACCTGCTTCGGGATGAACTGGCCCTTGTCGTTCTTCGTCCATTCCACCTGCACGGTGTGAACCGCCTTCACCCGGCCCCCGGCATCGCCCTCGAATTTCGTGGCCGTGGTCAGATATATGCGGGGGTCCGCGCCAAATTTCCCGGCGGCTTCCTCCTGCCCGTAATCCAGCTTGTAAACCTTCGGCCATTCCGGCCAGGGATTGTCCTTGGCGCGTTCCAGGGGCGGCTTGGGCAGGATTTCCACCTGCACCAGGCTCCGGCAGCCATGGCGGAGGGACGTGCCCACGCAATCCGTGCCCGTGTCGCCGCCGCCAATCACCACCACCTCCTTGCCTTCCGCCGTGATGAATCCGCCGTTCTTATGCCCGTCCAGCAGGCTCTTCGTGTTCGCCGTCAGAAAATCCATCGCAAAATGAATGCCCTTCAGCGCCCGTCCTTCAATCGGCAGGTCGCGCGGCTTCGTCGCCCCGGTGGCCAGAATCACCGCGTCAAACTCCTTCAACAGTTGGTCCGCCGGATGGTTCTTCCCAATCTCCGTGTTGCAGACAAATTTCACCCCCTCTTTTTCCAGCAGGCTGATCCGGCGCAGCACCACCGCCTGCTTGTCCAGCTTCATGTTCGGAATGCCGTACATGAGCAGCCCGCCGGGGCGGTCCGCGCGCTCGAACACCGTCACCGCATGGCCGGCCTTGTTCAACTGCGCCGCCGCGCTCAGGCCCGCCGGGCCCGAGCCGATCACCGCCACCGTTTTGCCCGTGTGCTTCTCCGGCGGCTCCGCCGTGACCCAGCCGCTGGCCCAGCCGTGATCAATGATCTCGCACTCAATGTTTTTGATCGTCACGGCCGGATTGTTCATGCCCAGCACGCACGACCCTTCGCACGGGGCGGGGCAAACCCGCCCCGTGAATTCCGGAAAATTGTTCGTCTTGTGCAGCCGCTCCAGCGCCTCGCGCCAGAAGCCCCGGTAGATCAGGTCATTCCATTCCGGTATCAGATTGTGAATCGGGCAGCCGCTGGCCATGCCGCTCACCAACTGGCCCGTGTGGCAGAACGGGATGCCGCAATCCATGCAGCGCGCCCCCTGCTTCCGCAGATCCGCCTCCGGCAGGTGCAGATGAAATTCGTTCCAATCGGCGATGCGTGTACCCGCCGACCGATCCGCCGGCAGCTCGCGTTTAAACTCTAAAAATCCGGTAGGCTTTCCCATTTGATCTTATTGTAATGATTTGGCAAAAAATTCAACAGTAAAACAGTTGGCTTCATCCGCTGCGGGACATCCCGAAGTTGTTGGCGGACTTGTTGTACCGCAGACTTCCAGGTCTGCGGTATCGCGGGTTTCCAAACCCGCAGGCCGTCCGCCCAACTGGCGCGCCCGCCCCGCCGGGCCAGCAACTTCTTGATGCACGGCATCCGCTGGGGCAAAGCTCAACGCCGGGCCGCCCACGACCCGGAGTGTAACCGCCCC
This sequence comes from uncultured Bifidobacteriaceae bacterium, assembly GCA_964618545.1. Taxonomy (GTDB): domain Bacteria; phylum Verrucomicrobiota; class Verrucomicrobiia; order Limisphaerales; family UBA11358; genus UBA11358. The sequence goes on from CAZUBG010000247.1 coordinate 3,929, forward strand.
CGGACGCAGCCACGCTGGCATCAGCCGGGCGTCATTCAATGACCGCCCTTGACGTTCTCCTGAAAGGCCGCCATCACCGCTTCGTCCCCGGTCAGGCCCTGGGACTGAACTCTCTTCAGTGACAACAGCACCCGCTTGTAATCCTGCGGCATCACTTTGACAAACTTCGGCGCCAGGCTCTTCCAATTCGCCAGCACCTTGGCCGCCCGCATGCTCCCGGTGTACACCTGATGCCGCTGGATCAGTTTCCAAACCTCTTCCAATTCGTCGGCCTCGGCAATGCTTTCCAGCCCCACCAGTTCCTTGTTGCAGCGCGTCGCAAAATCACCGGCTTCATCCAGAATGTACGCAACCCCGCCGGACATGCCCGCCGCAAAATTGCGCCCGGTTTTGCCCAGCACCACCACCCGGCCCCCGGTCATGTATTCGCAGCCGTGGTCGCCCACGGCCTCCACCACCGCGCTCACGCCGGAATTGCGCACGCCAAAGCGCTCCCCCGCCATCCCGCACACGAACGCCTCGCCGCCCGTCGCCCCGTACAGCGCCACGTTGCCGATCACAATGTTGTCCTCCGCCACAAAACTCGACGCCTTCGGCGGATACACAATCAGCCGCCCGCCGCTCAGGCCCTTGCCAAAATAATCGTTCGCATCGCCCTCCAGTTCAATGGTCATGCCCCGCGGCATGAACGCCCCCAGGCTCTGCCCCGCGCTGCCGTTGAACTTCAGGTGAATCGTTTCGTCCGGCAGTCCGGCCGGCCCGTATTTCCGCGTCACTTCACTGCCGGTGATCGTGCCCACCACCCGGTTGACATTCTTGATCGGCAGTTCGACGCGCACCTTCTCCCCCCGTTGAATGGCCGGCTGGCACAGTTCCAGCAGCGTGGTCACATCCAGCGATTTCTCCAGCCCGTGATCCTGATCCTGCTGGCGGTGGCGGCCCACTTCCGGCCCCACCTGCGGCTGGTACAGTATCGGCGTCAAATCAATCCCCTTGGCCTTCCAGTGGTTGATCGCCTTCCACGGCGCCAGGCAATCCGTGCGCCCCACCATTTCATTCAGCGTCCGGAACCCGAGCCGCGCCATGATCTCGCGCAATTCCTCCGCCACAAACCGCATGAAATTCACCACGTGATCCGCCTCGCCGGCAAACCGCGACCGGAGCCGGGGATCCTGCGTCGCCACCCCCACCGGGCACGTGTTCAAATGACACACCCGCATCATCAGACAGCCCATCGCCACCAGCGGCGCGGTGGCAAATCCGAATTCCTCCGCGCCCAGCAGCGCGGCAATCGCCACGTCGCGCCCCGTCTTCATCTGGCCGTCGGCCTCCACATAAATGCGGCTGCGCAAATTGTTCAGCACCAGGGTCTGGTGCGTTTCCGCCACGCCCAGTTCCCAGGGTCCGCCCGCGTGCTTGATGGACGACAGCGGAGAGGCCCCCGTGCCGCCGTCGTGGCCGCTGATCAGCACCACGTCCGCGTGCGCCTTCGAGACGCCCGCCGCAATCGTCCCCACGCCCACTTCCGCCACCAGTTTCACGCTGATGCGCGCCTGGCGGTTGGAATTCTTCAGGTCGTGGATCAGCTCCGCCAGATCTTCAATCGAATAAATGTCATGATGCGGCGGCGGTGAAATCAACCCCACCCCGGCCGTGGTCCCGCGCGTGCGGGCGATTTCCGGGAACACCTTTTTCCCGGGCAACTCGCCGCCTTCGCCCGGCTTGGCCCCCTGCGCCATTTTGATCTGCAGCTCCCGCGCATTGACCAAAAACTGGCTGGTCACGCCAAACCGGCCCGAAGCCACCTGTTTGATCGCCGAATTCTTCGAGTCCCCGCGCTCATTCGTCCAGGTGTAGCGGTCCGGATCCTCGCCGCCTTCCCCGGTGTTCGAGCGTCCGCCCAGCCGGTTCATCGCAATCGCCAGCGTCTCGTGCGCCTCCTTGCTGATCGAGCCGTAGCTCATCGCCCCGCTCTTGAACCGCTTCACAAGCGCGTCCACCGGCTCCACTTCCGCCAGCGGCACCGGCTGCCCGGCCGCCTTGAACTCCAGCAGACCGCGCAGCGTGCACAGGTGCTGCGCCTGGTTGTTGATCAGCTCCGCATATTCCTTGTACTTCGCGTAGCTGCCCACCCGGCAGGCCAGTTGCAGCTTGTGGATGGATTGCGGATTGAACAGGTGAAATTCCCCGCTGTCGCGCCATTGGTACTGGCCCCCCGGCTCCAGTTCGCCGTTGACCTGGCGCTCCGGGAACGCGTGATGGTGCCGGGCCAGCGCCTCTCCGGCAATCACCTCCAGGCCGACCCCTTCAATGCGCGACGGCGTCCAGGTGAAATATTTGTCCACCACCTCGCGCGTCAGGCCCACCGCCTCGAAAATCTGCGCGCCATGATAGCTCTGGATCGTCGAAATCCCCATCTTGGCCATCGTCTTGACCACCCCCTTGATCGCCGCCTTGATGTACTTCTTGACGGCCGTGGCATGATCGAGTTCCTGCAACAGCCCCTGCTTGATCAGGTCATCCAGCGTGTCAAAGGCCAGATACGGGTTGACGGCCGTGCAGCCGTAACCAATCAGCAGCGAGAAATGATGCACTTCCCGCGGCTCGCCGGATTCCAGAATCAGCCCCACCAGGGTGCGCGTGCCCTTGCGGATCAGGTGATGATGCAGCCCCGCCACCGCCAGCAGCGCCGGAATCGGGGCCAGCGCCGCGCTCACCCCGCGGTCCGACAGCACTAATATATTGGTCCCGGCCGCGATCGCCTCATCGGCGGTCGCAAACAGTCTTTCCATCGCCTCGCCCAGGCCCTTCGGCCCGTCCGCCACCGGAAACAGAATCGGCACCGTCACGGATTTGAAACCCGGCCGGTCAATGTGACGCAGCTTTTCCATCTCCGCGTTCGAGAGGATCGGATAGTGCATCTTGATCAGCCGGCAACTGGCCGCCGTCGGTTCCAGCATGTTGCCCTCGCCCCCGGCCATGATCTCGGTCGAGGTGATGATTTCCTCGCGGATCGGGTCAATCGGCGGATTGGTCACCTGCGCAAACAACTGCTTGAAATAATTGTAGAGCAACTGCGGCTTGTTCGACAACACCGCCAGCGGCGTGTCCGTGCCCATGGAGCCCAGCGGCTGCATGCCGTCCCGCGCCATGGGCCCGACGATGAACCGCAAATCCTCAAAGGTGTAGCCGAACGCCTGCTGCCGTTGCAGCATCGTTTCGTGGTCCGGCCCGTGAACCTGCGCCGGCTCGGGGAGTTTTTCGAGCAGCACATGATTCTCCTCCAGCCATTTTTGATAGGGATGGGCCCGGGCGTACCGGTTCTTCAGCTCCTCGTCGGCGATGATCCGCCCCTGCTCCAAATCCACCAGAAACATGCGCCCCGGCTGCAACCGGCCCTTGATCGCCACCCGCTCGGGGGCGATGGGCAGCACGCCGGCCTCCGAGGCCATGATGACCACATCATCCTTGGTCACATAATAACGCGAGGGCCGCAGGCCGTTGCGGTCCAGACAGGCCCCGATCATCTTCCCATCCGTGAACGCCATCGAGGCCGGGCCGTCCCACGGCTCCATCAGGCAGGAATGAAATTCATAGAACGCCCGCCGCGCCGGGTCCATGCTCTCGTGGTTTTCCCACGGCTCGGGAATCATCATCATCATCGCGTGCGGCAGCTCCCGCCCCGTCATCACCAGCATTTCCACGCAATTGTCGAACTGCGCGGAATCGCTGCCGTCCGGGTTGATCACCGGAATCAGCTTCTTGATGTCCTCGCCGAACACCTGGCTGGTGAACAGTGCCTGCCGCGCCTTCATCCAGTTCACATTGCCCCGCAGGGTGTTGATTTCCCCGTTGTGCGCGATGCACCGGTTCGGATGCGCCCGGTCCCAGC
>CAZUBG010000248.1:0-7771 GCA_964618545.1 uncultured Bifidobacteriaceae bacterium
TGGATGAAGGCGCGTTTCAGGCGGGGCCGGAGGGATTGGGAGAGGAGAAAGTAATCAATGCGCCAGCCCACGTTCCTTGACCGCGCGCCGGCGAGCGGACTCCACCAGGTGTAATGGCCGCCGCCGGGTTCAAATTGGCGGAAGCTGTCCACAAATCCCGCGGCCACGAAGGCGTCAAACCCGGCGCGTTCCTCGGGGGTGAAGCCGTGGTTGTGGACGTTGGCCTTGGGGTTGGCCAGGTCCAGTTCCGTGTGCGCCACGTTGAGGTCGCCGCACCAGATGACCGGCTTCTTTTTTTCGAGTTTCTTCAAATAGGCGAGAAAGTCGCGGTCCCATTGCTGGCGGTAGGGCAGGCGGGTCAGTTCGCGTTTGGAATTGGGCACATAAACGTTCACGAGGTAAAAGCCGGGGTATTCGGCGGTCAGCACGCGGCCCTCCTGATCGTGTTCGGGAATGCCCAGGTGCGGGGTCACCTTGAGGGGGCGTTCGCGGGTGAAGAGGGCGGTGCCGGAGTAGCCTTTTTTTTCGGCGGAATTCCAAAAGGTGGTGTAACTGGCCGGCCAGAGCTGTTCGACCTGATCGGCGGTGCATTTGATTTCCTGCAGGCACAGGATGTCCGGCTGCTCGGCGGCCAGGTATTCAAGAAAGTTATTTTTCAGCACGGCGCGCAGGCCGTTGACGTTCCAGGAAATCAGTTTCACGCAGGGGAGGATAGGGCATCCGGGGTCCGGGAGAAACTGTGATTTTTGGCCGGGCGCAGCGTTGACAGCCGGCGGGGGGGCATATTATTATGAGGGCCGGTTGGCGTGTTCGTCTATCGGCTAGGACGTGGCCTTCTCAAGGCTGAAAGAGGGGTTCGATTCCCCTACGCGCTACCAATTTTTGATTTTGATCAATGGAAACGAGGGCGTGGTGAGGGTTTGACAATTCCAAAAAAGCGGCCTGCTGCCAGCGGTGGCTGCTAAAAAGGCCTTTCATTTCCGCCATGTTTAATAAGGTTCCCCGACGTTTGTAATGGGTATTAATAATATGGTGGGGGCTTTGGGGCATTTCAGCCGTCCCGGCGGGACTTGGGGGCGGGGCAAACGATCCCTGGCATTGAAATGCCGGGCTGTTATCGGGTTGTCCCTCCGGGCCGACCGGGGCGCCCTGTCTTTCCCAAGCCCCGTTAGGGGCGATATATTTGTAGCCTGCAACCCAAAAATAATATGTTCAAGCTCCGTCAGGAGCGGCATCTTCGGCTCATGGCCAGCGCCTATGCACAAATCTTTAAATCCACCGAGAATTGATCCCCCGAATATGCCGTCCCCACGGGGCTTTTTGTTTTTGTGCGGTGCGGGGCTGCAAATATGGCGGCCCTGCGGGCTTTGGGGATTGTGAAGTGCGGTGCCACAAATAGGCCGCGCCCACGGCGCGGACGGGAGGCCCCGATGGTGGTGGAATGAGGCCGACCGGGGCGCCCTGTCTTTCCCAAGCCCCGTTAGGGGCGATATATTTGTAGCCTGCAACCCAAAAATAATATGTTCAAGCTCCGTCAGGAGCGGCATCTTCGGCTCATGGCCAGCGCCTATGCACAAATCTTTAAATCCACCGAGAATTGATCCCCCGAATATGCCGTCCCCACGGGGCTTTTTGTTTTTGTGCGGTGCGGGGCTGCAAATATGTCGCGCCTGCGGCGCTGGGATGCCCCGATCGGTTGTCCCCCGGCTCCTTTCTGGCTACCCTCCGGGACGAACGGGGCGAGGGCGGAAGGGCGGACAATGCCATTCAATTTTGTTGGACAGGTTCAGCTTGAAAGCGTTGTCGTCGTGGTTGACCATTTCCGTTCACCGGAGGTCGTTTGGCTGCGGGGGAGGACGGGCGGGTTCTGCGGCCGAACGCCTGATCGGGCCCTGATCTGATCTCCACGTTCTGACGGTGACCGCCGACGAGCTGCAGCAGACTGGCCACGGATTCCTTCATGACCACCGCCTGGGCGCTGAGTTCTTGCGCGGCCGCCGCGCTTTCCTCGGCGTTGGCCGCATTGGATTGGGTGACCTTGTCCATCTCCCCGACCGCCGTGTTGATCTGCGTAATGCCCTGGGTCTGCTCGTTCGAGGCCCCGGCCACTTCCGCTACCAACTCATCCAACTGCCGCGCCTTGGTCACAATTTCATTCAAGCTTTCGGAGACTTTCCGGCTGATTTCCACTCCCTGTCGGGAATTGCCGATCGCGGCTTCAATCATGGCCGCCGTTTCCCTGGCGGCCTGCGCACTGCGTTGCGCCAGGTTCCGAACCTCGTCCGCCACCACCGCAAACCCCATCCCGGTCTCACCCGCCCGCGCCGCCTCCACGGCGGCGTTGAGGGCCAAAATATTGGTCTGAAAGGCGATTTCATCAATCGTCTTGATGATTTTGGCGATGTCGTCGGAGGAGGTTTTGATGGCGGTCATCGCGAGGTTCATGGCCTGAATGTCCGCCACGCCCTGGTCGGCGGCGGAGCGGGTCTGTTTGGCGAGTTCGTTGGCTTTTTGCGCGTTTTCCGAGTTGAGCTTCGTCATGCTGGACATTTCCTCCAAGGACGAACTGGTTTCCTCCAGTGAGGCGGCCTGTTCGCCCGCGCCTTCCGCCAGCGACTGGCTGGCCGAAGACACTTGTCCGGAGGCGTGGCTCACTTCGTGCGACGCCAGGTCCAGGTGGCGGCTCAAGCCGGCCAAGGGTGCGGTGATGTGCCGTCTCACCAGATAGACGGCCAGAACGGCGGACAACAACAAAACAAACCCCGAGACCCACTGGATGTTGCGGTTGGACTGACGGGAGGCCAGCGTGACCTGGGCGCTGCTGGTTTCAGTGGCCTGAAGGCAATCCTGGGAAATCTGCTGCAGCCGGGACTGCAATTCCTTCTCCAACGGGGTGACTTTTTGCTGCAGGGCGCTCACGGCGTCCGTCTGCAAAATCTGGGCGGCCAGGTTGAAGGTGGTGTCAGCGGCGGCGGCAAACTGTTTCTCCTCGTCCCGCAATCCCTGCAACTGCGTCTTCCGGCTTTGCCCGTCCACGGTCTGGCCGAACCGCTCCAGGGCCCGGTCAAATTCAGTCTGCTCCAGTTTGAAATTGTTTTCGTGTTCCGTTATTTTTGCCACCTCGATTTCCGCCGGCGCCTGATTCACCGCCGAAGACATGGACTCAAAGCGGTTGATCAGCGTCAGGGCTTCGTGGATGGATGGAAGATACTGCTGGTTGACGGTTTCGGTGAGCGCCGTGACCCGTTCGGTGGCGAGCAGGCTGACCAGGCTGCAGGCCGCCAGCCCCGCGCAGGTGATGCCCACCAGCAGGTAAACGCGGTTGCTCAAGTGAAGTTTCATGGCTTCTCCAAAATGGCTTTGGCCGCCGCCACCAGCTTCGTGACCGCCTCGGAAGGCTCCCCCTTGGTGACCAGAAACAACGGGGCGCTCAGTTCGGCGTCGGTTTGAACCAGCACGATCCCGGCTTTCGCATGGGCGGTGCTGATGACCCCAATGGCGCCGGGGAATTGCGACACCACCATCGGCACCTGGGTGGCACTGACCAGGGTCCGCGCGGAGGGGCTGAACGTCGCGCCCTTGAGCAGTTTGTCCTCCACCAGCGTGCGGAGACCGTCACCGGGTGAGCCCACCACCACCACCACCGGCGCATCCGCGCCCCCCACCTCCTGCCAATTCTTGATCGCCCCGGTGAGCAGTCCCGTCACCTGGGCCGGGGTGAGGGATTTGACCGGGTTTGACGGATGCAGCGCAAAGGCGACTTTGGCCTGCCCAATGGGAAATGATCTGAAGAGCGCGGCATCGAACGCCCCGGGCGTCTTGTCGTTGATCTTTTTCGCCAGGGCCTCCAATGGGCTCGAAATCATGGCGACATCGGCCGTCCCGGCGGCGAGGTCCGTCAAACCGCGGCCGGACCCGTTGGCGGCCACCTCCAGTTTCACGCCGGCCTGGGATTCGAGGTCGGCCTGCCGGGCATCCAGCAGCGCGCTTTTGACGGTGGTTGAACCATGAAGTTTCAGCGTGGTTTGAGCGTGGGCGCTCCAAGCCAGCCCGGCACAGAGCGTATAGGCGATAATGACAAACGATTTCAGGGGGGTATTCATAATTGCGGGGTTCTTAACCGAGTTGGTTATGTGATTTAACGGCGGTCATGTTCCGGGCGGCATGCCACGGGGCTTTGGCTGGCGATTCACCGTCATATGCTTTGCGGTTTTTCCTTTTTCCTGGCGGTCTCCGGATCTGGTTCATCCTAAATGTCATGGTTTAAGTGACATCGGCACGGTGATCCGGGCCCATAACCAGTGCTTGAGGATTGTTTCGGATCAAATCAGCCGGACTTAAATGTTTTTTTCCACTTATTTTGTAGAATGACAGTGATTGTGTAGAAACATGGTGTTTGTCTGACGCCGCCGGCTGCCGGCGGGGCGTCCCTGTTTGGCTGGCGGTTTTTGGGCCGGGACCATTTCCGGGCGTGGGCGACAGGTCGCCGCTTTTGGACGGGACGACACGTCGTCAAGTTCAAAAACGCCCTGCCGGTCGGCAACCCCCCCCCCTTCGGGTGGCGCGGCCATGGCCCCGCCAGTCTGCCTCCGGCTGACAAGCATGAAATCTGAAATGCCATCAATGCACACCGGAAATGATTGAACGCGGATTGCGGTCGAATCCCGGTTGGGCCTTAACCCGGTATTTATATGAAGAACATCGAATATCGTATGGCAACCGATGCCGATTTGTCGGCGATGCAGGCGTGCTGGCTGATTGCCACCTTTCCGCTGACGGAATCGAACTCCTCACCGGGAATTGCCTGGTTGCCAGGCACGATTCCAAGATTGTCGGCACGGTGGCTTTGGAGCCATGTGGCCAGTCAGCGTTGTTGCGTTCGCTGGCCGTTGCGCCAGACTGTCGGGGGCATTCGATCGGTCGCAGCCTGGTTGCAAGGATGGTCAGCCAGGCGCGTCTGCTGGGGATCTCGGGCGGCTTTGCCTGCTGACCACCGATGCCGGGCGATATTTTGCTGCGCTGGGATTCGAGCGCGCCGGGCGGAGTGGGGCCCCGGCGCAGATCCAGGCGACTTCCCAGTTTCGTTCGCTCTGTCCCCAGAGCGCGGCTTGCATCGGGCGGGACATCACGGGTCAGGCCCTTCATGCGACCACCGGGTTGCTGCGGTTGCGGCCTGATGTTCCGGGGGCTCGGATGTGGGCGGTGTCCTTGGAGCATACGATGCTGACTTATTTCAAGGTGCAGCCCCGCAGCCGCTTCGAGCCGCACAGTCACAAGAGCGAGCAGATTACGAGGGTGCTTTCGGGGGAGTTGTTTTTCGAGTTGCTTGGAGTTGTTCATTGCGTCAAGCCGGGGGAGGTGATCGCCATTCCATCCTCCGTGCCGCACTCGGTTTGGACCGAGGCGCTGGCCGTGACCGCGATTGATGCCTGGTCGCCAGTAATGCGAAAATATGAATCCACGAAGGACTGACAAAAGGCCGGAAACAACGGCCCGGCGTGCCGCTAAGTCCCGGTGGATACGGTTCTGTGAGCCGCCGCACGTTGAACAGGGAGGGTTGGTCCGGCTGTTTGTTGCCCCCGGGGACGGACGCACTCCGCCTGTGTCGGACATTCCATCGTGTCCTCAGCAAGGATGAGACACCAGTGGCCTGTGCTTATGGCTGCGCCGGGGCCGCCACGGCCACCACCATCGCGTTCGGGTTGAGGTATTTCCGGGCGACGGCTTTGATTTCTTCCAGCGTCACCGCCTCATATCTGGCGTCGTCCAGCTCGGCCCGCTGGTAGCCCAGGCCGTAGAGCTCGTCCAGCGCGGTGGCGGACGCCAAATGGCCCAGTTCCTGGCGCGCGATTTTTTTCTGCCCGATGATTTTGGCCTTGGCGCGGTTGAGTTCAACGGTGGTCAGCCCCTCGTTGCGCAGCAGTTCCGCCTCCCGCAGCAGTTCCGCCTCCACCTGTTCCGCCTTGGCGGGCTCGGTGCCGGTGTAAAACGCAAAATATCCCGGGACCGTCCCGGCAAAACTCTGGGCGCCCACATAGTAGGCCAGTCCCAATTCGTCGCGGATGCGCAGGAACAGCCGCGACCCCAGGTCGCTGCACGATTCCTGGATCAATTCCAGCGCAAAACGGTCGTCGCTGTCCAGCGTCGTGCCGGGAAAGCCCACCACCAGCACGGCCTGCTTTTTGTCGCGCGTTTCCCGCACCCGCTTGCATTCCTTCAATTCCGGGCCGGCGGCGTCCGGGACGGGCCGGGGGGGGGATGGTTTCCAGCCGGCAAAATATTTTTCCACCGCCGCCGTAACGTCAGCCGCCTTGACGTCCCCGTAAATGGCCATCACGCAATTGTTCGGGGTGGTCAGTTGGTGATGGAAGGCGCGCAGGTCGTCCGTTGTGATTTTTTCCACCACGTCCTCGGTGCCAAGGGCGTCCAGACCGTAGTTCTGTTCCCCAAACATGGCGCGCCGCATGGCCAGGCTCGCGCTTTTGAGCAGGTCATCCTTGAGCGCATGAATGCCCGCAATCTGCACCTCGCTTTCCCGTTCCAGCGCGTCGGCGGGAAATATGGGGTGGAGCAGCACATCGGCCAGCAGATCCAGCCCGGCGGCAAAGTCGCCGCTCATCACCTCCACATTCACGCCAAAGCTCTGATTGCCCCCGTAGCTGTCAATGCTGCCGCCGATGGATTCAATTTCGGTGGCGATCACTTCCGCCGTGCGGCGGACCGTGCCCTTGAGCAGCAGCCGGGCCAGCAACTGGGTGATGCCGTTGTTGGCGGTCGTCTCGGCCAGCACCCCGCCCCGGAACAGGGCGCGAAACTCCACGAAGGGCAGGCGGTGGTCCTCCTTGAGCAGCAGCGTCAGGCCGTTCGGCAACTCGATCTTTTGAATGGCCAGGTCGTGATTGGTTTCCTGGGTGGTGTCCGGCAGGGGCGCGGCGCCCGTGGGCAGCAGCGCGTACAGCGTGCGGTTTTCCGGCGTCAAATACTCGCGCGCCACGCGCTGCACCTCCACCGGCGTGGCGCTTTTGACCGCCGCCAGATAACGTTCGGAAAAATTCAGGTCGCCGGCGGACAGCCAGTTGCCGCCCAGGTTTTGCGCCTGGCCCTCCATGGTCTTGCGCGTCGAGAGCGTCGCGGACACAAACTGTTTGACCGCCTTGCTGACCTCCGCCTTGGAAACGGTGGTTTTCACCCGCTCCACTTCCGCCAGAATCGCCTCGCGGGTGGCCGTGAACTTGTCCCCGTCCATGACCGCGCTGATCCCGAACAAGCCGGTCAACCCCGGGTTGTACGTCCACGCGTCCACTTGATGGACCACCCCCTTGATTTCCCGGACCTGTTGGAACAGCCGCGAACTGCGGCCGTTGCCCAGCAGCACGCTCAGCACATCCAGCAGGGGGACGTCGGGATGCCGCATTTCAGGGATGTGCCAGGCAAAATGCAAGTGGCCCAGTTCAATGGCCGCCTCCTCCACCACTTCCCGCGCGGCCGTTTGCCGGGGTTCGTCCGGCAGCACCACGGACGGCAGCGCCCGGGCCTTGGTTTGGGCGTAGGATTCCTTGATCTGCGCCACCACGTCCTCCGTCCTGAGGTCGCCGGTCACCACATAAAAGACGTTGTTGGGCGCGTATTTCTCCGTGTAATAATTCCGGATGTCCTCCGGTTTGATTTCGTTGAAAATGTCGGGATACCCGATGATGGTGAAGCGGTAGGGGCTTTTGGTGTAGGCCACTTCAAACAGCCGGCGGCTGGCGCGGCGGCCGGGATCATCCTG
>CAZUBG010000249.1:0-7725 GCA_964618545.1 uncultured Bifidobacteriaceae bacterium
CCAACCCGCAGACCGTTCGCCAACCCGGCGCGCCCGCCCCACCGACAGCCCCGGCTGATTGGGAAATCCGCGATCCCGCCCGTTTGGGAAACCTGCGGTGCGCCCGCACAAGATGCCTGTCAGGTGCAGGGTCTTCCGGCACTCCCGCAAGCCACCGCTCACCCACCCAGGGCCATTTTTTTTGAATTTTGATTTTTCCCCGTTCCCCGTCAGGGAATCCCCCGACGCCCGGCCGCTGTTTTCTCCGACTGGTTCAACCTCCGGCTTCCCGATTATGCTGGCCGCCAAGATTGGCTTGGCAACCGCAAACCAGCCAGGCCGGATCTCATCAGGAGTGGGCCATGCAAAATCAACCCGGCGGATCTTTTGGAGGTGGGGAAAAGGAACTTCGGTGTCCCGGTGCAGGATACAGTCGGCGGTTGGACTGGACCCCCATCCGGGACGCCGAACCCGCCCTTCCATCCGCTCCAGGCATCACGACCCCGATCCACTGGCCGCCCGAAGCCTCCTGGCCGGTAATGATCAACCCTGCTTTGCCCCGCCCATCCTATAATCACCGTGGCAGCCGACATCACAGCGTGTTGCCCAACGCCCGGAGCGCGGCTCTGTGAGCCGCAGCACGTTGAAAAGGGAAGAATTATCCGGCTTTCTGCTGCACTCGGATCAAAAGAGTCCCTTGTTTTTGACTTGGACAACACGCCGGTCAGGAGGCTCTGACCAATCTGCTTGCGCCGCCAATCACCGCCATCCCCCCCAGCATGGCCCGCCCCCGCCAACACGTCCCGTAGATGGCCCTCTGCCACTGTTGCGGGCCACCACTCACCCACCCCGGACATGCCTGCTGGTATGTCGGCGTAGCGGCAAACTGGCGTTTGCCGCACTTATCATTCCCCTCCCGGCCTTCGACTACTGGAATCCTCGCATTTCTGTGAGCCGGCCGATCATTCTCCCTCTCCTGGGGGGGAGTGCCGGGGTGAGGGCGGACATATCTCCGGCAGCGCCGCGCTGCTGCCCCGCCCGTGACTAAAAACCGGCCCCCCTGCCGGCCCCCCCTTCAATCGGCTGTTGGCTGTTAAATCTTCCGGCCCGCCGCCCGTTTTCCCGTTACCTAGTAACGCGATTCCCCGCCCGCCGCCCCACCCCGTTTCACCAACCCCTTGATTTCATTGATGTTTTGGCGCGTTTTTGTCAAGGTTTATTATTTTTCGTCTTCGCTCATTTTCCGTTACTAGGTAACGTGCGTTTTTCCCCGCCGGCCGTAAAATGAAATTAAAAAACCTATGAATGCCACTCGCACCGGAAAAATCGCCCGCCTCCCCAAACACCTCCGTGACCGGATCGGCGCCGACCTCGAAGGCGGCGTGCCGGGCAAACAAATCGTCGCCTGGCTCAACCGCCTCCCCTTGGTGCAACGCGCCATCACCAACGAATTCGACGGCCACCCCATCACCGAACAGAACCTGTCCGAATGGAAGGCCGGCGGCCATCAGGACTGGCTCAAAAATCAACAGGCCGTCAAACTCGCCAGACAACTCACCGAGCAGGCCGGGGACATTGACGACGCGGCCACCGGCCTGGCCCTCAGCGACCGCCTGGCCAGCGTCTTGTCCGTCCAACTGGCCCGCGTGGCCATGGCCCTCGTCGAACAGGAGACAGACCCGGAGAAGCGCTGGCAGCGCCTCTGCCACGTCAACCGGGAACTGGCCCGGCTGCGGCGGGAGGATCACCGCGCCCTCCATCTCGAGCTCGAACGCGAACGGATGGAAACGGGCCGGCGCGAGCGCGACGAGAAGAAGTTCCAGCAGTCACGCGCCCGAAGCTCAGACTCGTTCCTCAAAGTCCTCGCCCGCCTCGACCCCCGGAAACCCCGGCCGGAGGAGGACGAGGAGGAACCGGAACCCCGGCCGCGGCCGCCGGTGGAGCGTGACGATCCGTACTCCCGCCCCGACCCGAGCCCCCGGCGTCGCGCGGCCAAACCCAAATCCGTCCGCCCGCCCAAAAAAACCGCGCCATCCGGCCCAATCCGACCCAATCCGACCCAATCCGACCTTTCAAACACCCCGGACACGCCCCTCCCCACCGTGGCCTCCCCCGGCGTCCAGGATGAAATGGCGGAGCGCGGCCCCGTCCTGGCCGGGTCGCCGCATTCGGACGCGGCAGCCGTCCGCCTCGTGGATGACACCCTTCCCCCCGCCCGCCCAATCTGCGAACCCATCCGACACGATTAACATCAATAAAAAACGATAAACACCAGTAAAATTTTTCAAATGACGACTCCCCTTCACCCCGTGGGCGGCGGCCGCGCTGAGGGCGGTGCCGGCCCCTGGCCGGTCTTCGCCGCCGTTGCCCCGTAATCCTTAATTCCGTTTCGCCTCCGTTCGCGCGACGATTTCATCCCGCTTCGGATGGCAGCAAATCAAATCGTAATCCACCCGGGTGACGAATTTACAGGCATAGGCATTGCTCAAATGGCAGTAGACCAATCCGCCTTTGATTTTTCGCCGGGCCAGGCACACGGCCACATCCGGCGCTGTCCCCGGCGGCTTGGCCGCCGGATACCAGTTCCCGTTCTTGTGTATCCCGGCGCCCCACATCACTTCATTTCGGTCTGGCAGGGGCCGGTTCAATTGCGAACCATCGCACGGTCCGGCTGTCCCCCCGCCGGATTTTATCTTTTTGGTGAAGTGCGCGATGGGCTGGTTCAACTGCGATCCATCACAGGGTCCGGTGGCAAAGGACTGGTATTTCATGGGATTCATAGGCGTTGTCGTGATGCGCTCACAATTCAAAACGATTATGAAGCTGCAGCCTCGCGCCCTGACTGAAGGAAAGGTTGAGTTCCAGCCCCGAACTTTTGGCCAGATCAAACGCCTTCCTGACCTCCAGCCCCAGATCCGGATTTCTGATGGAAAGCTGCAGGTCAAGGGTTTTGGCCTTCGGCGCTTTTTTGCCGGGTTCTTCCAACTGGTTTGGCTTCATTTCAGTTTTCATTTTTTTAATGCGGCTGCTTGGTTTGTTCATTCTCATTTCCCCGCCGGCCTTCCGCCGGCCGGGGTTGGGCACGGCTCGATCACCCTCCATCCACCGGGAAGAACTGATGATCACGCAAAGCTTAGGCCGCCGGATTCGGCCCGCCCAGTCGGGAAGACAGGCATTGTGGTGTCAGGGAATTCACCGACCCCGGAGGGTGCTTTGCCCGACTTCTCAATCCGGAAACTTTTGGTTTAATCTGGGTTCGACATTGGAACACCAGAACACAACGGGGAACAATATGAATGCATTATTACAGACGGAAAGCACGGCGGCCCGCACGGACCTCAGTCAAATGGTGCGTTTTGATTCGGCCAGCCGGTTTGAAATTCCCTTGCCGGCCGGCCGGCCGGAACAACGGGCCGATCCGCTGTTTGCGGACTACGCCACCAGCGGCTTTTATGATGAGTTGTTTGTGCAAACCGGCCGGCCGCGCGCCATGGCCGCCTCCCTGCTGGCAAACCTTCGGTCCCTGACCATGGGCGGGATCCTCAGCCGGCAACAGGCCGCCGAACGGGAACTGCTCCATCAGGGCATCACCTTTAATGTTTACGGCGACCAGGCCGGCACCGAGAAAATCTTTCCCTTCGACATCATCCCCAGAATCATCGGCGCGCGTGAATGGCGGCAGATCGAACGCGGCCTCCAGCAGCGCATCCAGGCCCTGAACCTGTTCATTGATGACATTTACCACGACCAGTTGATCCTCAAGCAGGGACTCATTCCGCGCGAGATTGTTTATTCGGCGAAATCCTACCGGCCGCAATGCGCCGGTTGGAATCCACCGCGCGGGATCTGGTGCCATGTCACCGGCACGGACCTGGTCCGGCATGACGATGGCCGGATGTATGTGCTGGAGGACAACCTCCGTTGTCCCTCGGGCGTATCCTATGCGCTGGAAAACCGGCGGGTGATGAAAAGCGTTTTTCCCGGGCTCTTCGCCAATGCGCCCATCCGGCCGGTGTCGGATTACCCGGCCCAACTGCGCGACCTGCTGGAGTATGTGGCCGGGCCGGAAGTCCGGCAGCCGCGCATCGTGCTGCTCACCCCCGGCCTGCATAATTCAGCCTATTTTGAACATGCCTTTCTCGCCCGGCAGATGGGCGTCGCCCTGGTGGAGGGAAGGGATCTGCGGGTTCAGGACAGCGTGGTTCTGATGCGGACGCTGGAGGGTTGGGAGCGCGTGGATGTCATTTACCGGCGCATTGACGACGATTTCCTCGATCCGAAGGTCTTCCGCGAGGATTCACTGCTCGGGGTGCCCGGCCTGATGGAGGCGTGTAAAGCGGGCAACGTCGCCCTCGCCAACGCACCCGGCTGCGGCGTGGCCGATGACAAGGTGATCTATGCGTATGTCCCGCACATGATCAAATTTTACTTGGATGAGGAAATGCTGTTGCCCAACGTGCCAACCCACCTTTGTTCGGACAAAGCCGAGCTCAAGTATGTGCTCCAACACCTGCACCAACTGGTCGTGAAAGCCGCCAATGAATCAGGCGGCTACGGGATGCTCGTCGGCCCGCATTCCACACGCGCACAGCGCGCTGAGTTCGCGCAAAAAATCAAGGCCAATCCCCGAAACTACATCGCCCAGCCGACCCTTTCGCTCTCCCGGGTCCCCACCCTGGTGGGGGATCACTTTGAAGGCCGGCATGTGGATTTGCGGCCCTATGTTTTGTGCGGCAAAGACATCACCGTCCTGCCCGGCGGATTGACCCGCGTGGCCCTCAAGCCGGGTTCGCTGGTGGTCAACTCCTCCCAGGGCGGCGGGAGCAAGGACACCTGGGTGCTGGCCGAGGCCCCGCTCACCGCTCAAACCAAACCCCGGCCGCAGCCGGCCCGAA
The DNA here is from genome assembly GCA_964618545.1 of uncultured Bifidobacteriaceae bacterium. Classification (GTDB taxonomy): domain Bacteria; phylum Verrucomicrobiota; class Verrucomicrobiia; order Limisphaerales; family UBA11358; genus UBA11358. The sequence continues at coordinate 4,875 of CAZUBG010000249.1, forward strand.
CCTCCCGGCTGGAACAGGAGGCCGTATGTTAAACCGAACCGCTGATTCGCTTTACTGGCTGGGCCGCTATGTGGAGCGGGCGGAAAATGTCGCCCGCATCATTGATGAAAATCTCCAACTCACGCTGGATGCCCCGCCGGATCGCCAGCCACCCTGGCAGCCGCTGGTGAACGCCACGGGGGACCGGGAGGAATTCACCCGTCACCACGGCCCCGCCACCCAGGAGAACACCCTCGAATTCCTCACCTTTGATCCGCACAATCCCAACTCAATCCTCTCCTGCTTGCAGGCCGCCCGGCGGAATGCCCGCAGCCTCCGTGACGTTATTTCGTCGGAAATGTGGCTGCAGTTGAACAAGTTCTATCTCAAGGTAAAAGCGGAGGCCGAAGCCGCCAAAGACCCCGGCCCGGCCACCGGGTTTTTCCATGAAGTCCGGCTCTCCAGCCATCTGTTCACCGGGGTCAGCGAAGCCACCATGACGCACGACACGGCCTGGCACTTTTTACAGATCGGGCGCTTGATCGAACGCGCCGACCTCATCGCCCGCATTCTGGACCTGCGGGATTACCTGCTGCCCCTCACCCCGGTGGAAAAAGAAACATCCTTTGATCCCATCCCGTGCGGGGCGGTCCTGCGTTCCGCCGCCGCCGCGGAAATGTTCGGCAAACAACACGGGCGAATCTCGCTCCGGGCGGTGATTGATTTCCTGGTGCTGGACCCCAGGTTCCCCCGCTCCATCCGTTTCTGCCTGCGGGCCGCCCACGATTCACTGCGGGCCGTCTCCGGCACCCCGCCCGACCCGGCCCGTTACCCGGCCGGGAAGCTGCTGGGCCGGATCTGCGCTGACTTGGAGAAGATCACCGTGGACGACATCCTGTATTGCGGCCTTCACGAATATCTTGACCATTTCCAGATCAAACTGAACCAAACCGCCCAGGCGATTTCCGAAACCTTTTTCCTGTTCGATTCGCCCCTGGTCCTGACCGCCAATTCCACGAATGGCTCAGCCCCTGAAAAAACGTGTCCCCCGGCGACCGGAGTGCCGGTGTAAAACCAAAACTGAACACCCGTCACCAAACCGCCAGCCAACCCTCCTTTTCCAGCAGCGGGGACACCCGCCGACTTCACGGCGCGGCCGGGGATTGGTTCTTCCGCGCACGAACGAGCAGGAGCGGAATCCTGGCCTTGTGCCGGACCAGGGTGATGGTGCTGCCATGGAAGAGGTCGCCAAAAAAACGGTGGCCGTGACTGGTCATGGCGATGAGGTCGCATTTTTCGGCGGCGGCCACTTTCAGGATTTCAGCGGGCGGGTTGCCCAGGGCCAGCAGGGTGGTGACGGACAGGTCCCGGGCGCGCAATTGCGCGGCGACGAGTTCGAGATAAGCCCGGTCATTCTTCATCTCCTCGGATTCCGCCAGTTGGAGCGTGTGGAAATTCCGGGCCGCCCAGCCGTCGGCGACGTGCAGGAGCAGGAGGTGCGAACCGAAGCGTTGCGCCAGCTCCGCAGCATGCGGCAGGATGGTCTCGTCGGCCGGTCCGTTTTCGAGCGTGATGAGAATTTTTTTATACATGACTCGGGATCGGGTTCACCATTCTTTTTAATGGCCGACGATGATGTGCCAGGCGTCCCTCAGCGCGTCCGGCAGGCTGTAAATATCCATGACAGTGATCGCGATCACGCTGCCCCACCCCAGCACCAGGAGGAACCAGCCGTTGCGCCACTGGCCCATGAGTTTGCGCGAGGAAGTAAATTGAAGCAAGGGGAACATCGCGAAGGGCAGGATCAGGCAGAGGATGACCTGGCTCAGATTCACCAGATCGGTGACGCTGCCGCCGCCCCGCACGCTGACAATGAGGATGGCCGGAATAATGGCGAGCAGACGCGAAATCATCCGGCGCAGCCAGGGCCGAATCCGCCAGTGCATGAAGCCTTCCATCACCACTTGTCCGGCCAGCGTGCCGGTGATGGTGCTGCTCTGGCCGCTGGCGAGCAACGCCACGGCAAACAGGGTGCTGGCGGCCAGCGTGCCCAGCAACGGGGCCAGCGTCAGATAGGCGATGCGGATCCAGTCGCTGTCCGGCGTGAAGGTGACGACTTGTCCGCCGGCCACAACGACGCTTTGCTTGCCGTAAAACACCAGCGCCGCCAGCACGAGAATGGCGGCGTTGACAAAAAACGCAATGGTCAGCGCGACGGCGGAATCCACCGTGTTGAACCGGATGGCGGTGCGGATGGAGCGGTCGTCACGCCCGATGTTGCGCGACTGTACGAGGGCCGAATGCAGGTAGAGGTTGTGCGGCATGACGGTCGCGCCAATCATGCCAATGGCGACCACCAGCATGCCGGCTTGACCCAGGTCCGGATGAACCAAGGCCACCGCCATTTCCGTAAAGGAGGGCTGGGTCTGCGGAAAAACATAGATTTCAATCAGATAGCACACGCCGATGGTCAGCACGAAGACGCCGACGACCGCTTCAATCATCCTCATGCCCAATCCCTGCAGGGCCAGCAGCAGCAACACGTCAAAGGCGGTGATGATAATCGCCCACCCAATCGGGATGTGGAAGAGCAGGTTCAGGGCGACCGCGCTGCCGAGGGCCTCGGCCAGGTCGGTGGCGGCGATGGCGATTTCCATGGTGATCCAGTTGGGCCAGCGCAGCCACAGCGGATAAAAATCACGGCTGCACTGCGCCAGGTCCTTGCCGGTGGCAATGCCCAGCCGGGCGGAAATGATCTGCAGGATGACGGCCATGAAACTGGCCACGGCCACGACCCAGAGCAGTCCGTATTTGAATTGCGCGCCGCCGGCGAGGTCCGTGCCCCAGTTGCCGGGGTCCATGTAGCCGACGC
>CAZUBG010000250.1:0-7719 GCA_964618545.1 uncultured Bifidobacteriaceae bacterium
TGGTCAACCAAAAACACATTATGATTGCCACGCAAATCCGCCAAAAAGACGCCGCCTTTTATTTCGCCTCCTACCCCTCCGAGCCCCTGCTTTCCAAAGTCCGTTTCATCAGCCGATTTTATGATGAGGAGGGCGGCGTGATCCAGCCCGAGGAGGTTCCGGCCGGGGACGAAGTGGCGCAGTTCATCGGCAAAATCGAGCGCAGCGACAAGGCGTTTCAACGCCAGTTGTCGCGCGGCAAGGTGGCCGCCATCCGCAACTTTTACGAAACCGCCACCACCCAGCCCCCCATTCCCGGAACCGTCCTTCTGTTCACCCCCCAAAAACTGCGTTTTGAAGCCTGGTCCGACGGCAGCGGCATCGGCCAGTTGCAGGAGCCGGAGGACAAATATCTGATCATTGACGGACAGCACCGTCTGGCCGCGCTGCAATTTTACCAGCGCACCCATCCGGATTCCGCCAAGAACATCCATGTGCCGTGCGTGATTTTTGACGGCCAGAGCGAGGACTTCGCCACCGAAATGTTTGTCATCATCAACTCCACCCCCACCCGCATCAACAAAAGTCATCTGGTGGACTTGTACGAGCGCGTTTCCTGGGCCGAGCCGGACCGCCGGTTTGCCGCTTATATTTCCGATCTCCTCTACCGCGAGGCGGACAGCCCGTTGCGTTACCGCATCAACCGCCTCGGCGGGCGGAGCAAGCAGGAGAAATGGCTGTTGCAAGCCGAGCTGTTCAACGAAATTCATCGCTGGGTCAAACAGGCCTGGCCCGCCATCGAGCCGGGCGGGACCGACAAGCGCGCCGCCGCAAAGTATTACGAACAACTGCGCGATTTCCTCCGGGCCGCCATCGTGGTCTGGGACGAGGCCTGGGGGAACAACGATTACATGGTCACCAAGCCGGAAACCCTCAAGGCCATGATCCGCGTGGGCGCCGACCTGGCCTCCCAGGATGCCGAGCCCGTGGAAAACCGCGTGGAACGCTGGCGTGTCCGGTTGAAAGCCTGGGCGGAACAGTTGCCCGCCTTCCGCAAAGAGGGCTTTTATGAGCGATTCCCGGCCAAGGGCCATCTCGAACGCGTGGTGCGCATCCATCGCGAACTGTCCCGTTGGGCCGGCCTCGCCCCGCGCCGCCGGTCATAAGGGGTGAGGGTGGGACAGGCTTCCAGCCTGTCGGACGAGCGTTCTGCGCGAGCTGTGCAGGTTGCCTATGACTTCCGCCTCTCTGTTCGAGCTGCAGGTCCAGTCCGCCTTGGCCGGTCGCCGCCCCCGTCAATTCATCCAGCTTGGAAAGATGATGTTGGTCGCCGCCACGTAGTCTTGGTGCCACGGCAGGATCCACAAGTCCTTCACCCGCGTGGCGCGCACGGACCCGTCGAAATAGAGAATGTTCACGCCGTTGCCGTGCCGTTTCATGGCAAAGACGGTCATCTCCTGGCCCAGGTCGGGCTGTTCGCCGTTGAAGGCCGGCGGGGTGTCCTCCTCATCCGGCCCGCCGCCGCGCCACATCGAGTCCAGAAACAGCGGCGTGACCGAAGGCTGGCCGGGCGCGCTGTATTTTCGCCAGTGGTACTCGGCGGCGCGTCCTTGAATGTTATTCGTATCCGGATTGTAAACCCAGCAATTCAGGGCGTAGCTGGCGGTCAGGTCCAGGGCGGGATTGGCCGGGTCGGGAATGGGAAAGTCATAAACGGTGGTCGGCCCGCCAAAGTCATCGGCGTTCGGGTCGGTCGGGTACGTATGGGTTTCGTAAGTGCCCGGGCCGCGCCGGTCAATGGCCTTGGGGCAGAGCAGGAGCGGGGGTTTTTGCGGATAACCGTTGGTGAAGGACAGCACCCAGGCGCCGCGCGCCCACGGCACGGTGGTGCCGGACATGAAGGTGTCGTTGTTTTCGTCCGTATAGAGCCGCCAGTTGATGCCCCACTGTTTGAGATTGGAAATGCAAGTGGCGTTGCGCGCCCGGTCCTTGGCGCGGTTTAACGCCGGCAGCAGCAGGCCCGCCAGAATGGCAATGATGGCGATCACCACCAGCAGTTCGATCAGCGTGAAAGCGCTTTGGCCTGAACATGGCGGTCGGGTGTTCATTCAAAGTTGTTGCCTGATGGGATAAATAAAGCCGCACCCTCCCTTGAATTCAATCAAAATTTGCCGCCGGGAAAATAATAATAAATAGGTCATTTTCGTTACCCAGTAACGGGATCGGGCACAGATTTTACTTGACACCGTTGGCAACCCATTGGTTTTGAGCCACTTGCGCCGCAAGCGCCGAACACCACCCGAAAGACCAAATCGCGTTACTGAGAAACGCGACCGGAAGAGTCGTGATTGTTTGACAGCAAACGAAACCAAGAAAGGCGGGAATTTATCAACCGCCAAGCGGAGACGCCCTGCGGGGGCTGATCCAGGAGGAAACTTGGGCGGGTGGTGACTGCCGGGTTGGGGAGTTCCGGCATGCCTCCGTATGGATCTGTTTCCGGGCGAAGTCCGGGGGGTGTCGCCGGCGCTCGACCCCCCGGCTGCGTTCTGGCAATCCCCCGGGTTGACGAAATCACCCGGCGGCCGCCACCGCGCTCTTCTAAAAGTGAAAGCTGACGTTCACTTTGTACAGAATCGCCGCCGCCAGTTGGTTGCCGGTAAAATCCTGCCACACCGGCACTTCCACATCCGCATAGATTTTCACCGGATGAATGTGAAACTCGATGCCGGGCGAAAGCAGCAGGCGCTGGTAGCCCGAGTCCGGTTCCCCCAGCACGGCGGGCGGCTCGGAGTCGTTCACCCCGCCGGAGGCATTCGCCCCGCTGTCACTCCCCCGGAAGGAAAAAATGGCCTGGGCCAGTGGCGAAATATGCACCCGGCCCACCGACCAGCCCTTGTAATCTATCCCAATGTCGGAATCAAGTTCCCAGCCCGGCCGATACTGGTCCTGCGACAGGATGGGCAAATCCAACTCGCCCTGGACGAACCAATCCCAATTTTCGTCCTTCGTCAGATTGCCGCGATGGAAGGCTCCCAGCAGCAGGTCCGTGCTCCCCGAGCCGATTTCGCTGTCCCGGTCCACATCGCCATACTCATCGTTATGCGTCCAGTTTCCCGTCGGCAGCCGCAAGCCGAAGTCCAGGCCGCTGGAGAGATCCGGGGAAAACCCCGTGTAGAGGGCGTGGATGCGCAGGTCGCCGAGGGCATCCCATTTGAGCGTGGTGGGGGTGTTGTTCGGTCCGCCGAGCGTCTTGAACGTGCGATAATCGTAGGGGATTTCCGCGCTGACGCCCCAACTGCGGTTGAACAGGTATTCAAAACCAACAATGGTGAAGTCCGTCTTGATGTCCTTGTCCCCATTGTTGGCGGAGGGCGCCTGCGACGCGCCGCTCCAGTTGTGGTTTTGGTCCTGGTAATCGTACTGCACATACGCCATGCCGCCGGGTCCGGTGGGCAGCATCGAACTGCCCCCCACGTCAAACACCCCGCAACCGCACGCACACGCCCAGCTCATCGTCGGCATCATCGCCCCGCCCGCCACCGCCCAAACCGTCATCTTCTTGGCATTAAAAATTTTCATAATTCATCTGTTAAAAGTTAAAGGGCCGGACGACGGCACACACCGCCGTCCGGGGTTATTCCAATGGAAAAATCAACACCCCCGCGCACCGGCGCGGGGCAACGAAAGGATTAGGTCAGACGGTCGGGACGCGGGGCGGGGGCGTGGGCGGGGGCAGGGTGGGGGACTCGGCAAAAGTGTCCGGGGCGTCCAGCAGTTCAAACGCGGCCGGGGCGAACAGGGTCAGCCGGGCCGCCGACGGCGGAAATTCGATTTTTTTCAGCGACAGCGGAAACGCGGTTTTTTCCCCGGACTTTTTGGCGGCGCGGATCGCCAGGCACAGTTTGCAGGGATGCCGTCCGTCGAACGTCTGCGCCACCGACTCCGTGAACGATTGGGATTGCAGGTGGTCCGCCAGCATGGCGGCCCACGCCACGGATTGCAGCAGGGCCCACTGCCCCCCCGTGGTGGCCAGCAGCACCACAATCAGGAGCAAATTGCCAATCCCTCGAATCACCCTTGGATAATAACGCTTATTTTTATTATTTCAAGGGCTGACCCGGCTCACGTGTCTGGCCTCCTCCAGGGCCTGGCGGATCATCCGGCCGCGTTCCGCCTCGACCCGCCAGCGCGCCCGGTATTCCTCCGCCAATGCGTTGAGCGGATCGAAATACAAAAAGAACGTCGCCGGTTTCACCCCCGGGCTGGTGTACACCGCAATGCCGCTCTCCCGGTTGTAATATTCATAGGAATGCGCGTCCCGCTTGCCGCCGCCCCCCATCGTGTCCACCACAAAGGACGGGGTGTTAAAGCCGGCCGTGTGGCCGCGCACATGCTTTTCAATCTTCAGGCCGGCCGCCAGCGTCGTGCGCAGGTCCTCCACGCCCGGCACCAGGTCGTGAAAATAAACATAGTAGGGGTGAATGTTGATGTAGCCCAGGCGCCGCACCAGCAGTTGCATCGTCGCCGGAGAATCATTGACCCCGTGTTGCAGCACCGTTTGCGACCGCACCGTGATGCCGCGTTCCGTCAGCCGGTCCATGGCGTCCTGCGTGATGCCGGTGATTTCGCCGGGATGGTTGAAATGGGTGTGGACCACCACCTCCTTGTGCCGCTGGCGGCTGAGTTCCACCACCCGCGTGAGCGCGTCCGTCCAGGCGTCGTCCGTGAGGATTTTTTGCGGCAGCACCGCCAGGCCCTTTGTGGCGTAGCGGATCCGCCGGATGTTCGGCATGCTCAAAAGCCGTTCCCCAATCTCCTGAATGTGTTCGGCCTTGAGGTTGTACGTGTCGCCGCCGCTGATCACGATGTCCTCCAGCTCGGGCCGCGAGGCGATGTATTGGAAGGCCTCCTCCCAGCGCTGGCTGCGCCCCGTGATCTTGAGTTTTTCCACCATTTCCGTGTCCCCGCCAATCGCATAGCTCCGGGTGCAGAACCGGCAGTATACCGGGCAGGAATCCAGCGGCAAAAACAGCGCCTTGTCCGGATAGCGGTGCGTCAATCCCGGCACGGGCGAGTCCTTTTGCTCGTGCAGCGAATCCAGCCGCAGTTCCGGGTGATCGGGCGTCTGCTGCGACGCCACCGGCATGAACTGGGTGCGGATCGGGTCTTCGTACGGATGATCCCAATCAATCAGCGCCAGCAGGTGGGGCGAAATCCGCAGGGCCATCGGCGCCCGCCTGAGTCCGGCCACCACATCCGCATAGAACGACTCCGGCGCCAGCTCCCGCAGCGTGTCCTGAAGCTGCCGGACATTGGTGACCGTGTGCCGGGCCTGAAAGATGTGGTGATGAAACTCGGCCGCGCCCACTGCCGCAAACGCCGGCAGCCGCCGCCAGTAGTCATCGCGCCGCAGCTCGCGGTGCGCCAGCGTGCGCGGTTCAACCATTGCGCCGGGAGGCTCGTCCGGGGCCGCCGGTGGGGACAAAAGTTCAGGGCTCATGGGATTGGTCAATGATTCAATGGCGTTTGAGTTTGGTTTCCTGGCAGGATTTTCGCACCAGCGTCAGGATGTGGGCCAGCGTGGTCCGGGCCAGTTCGCGTTCCAAGGCCGTTTCCGTGGCGGTGAACACTTCGGCCAGCGCCGCCTGGATGCAATGCCCCACCGGACAATCCTGATTCGGCAGCTTCAGCGGCAGCGTGAACGGCTCGGCCGTTTCCACCGCCCGGTAGATTTGGGCCAGATCAATCCGTTCCGGCGGCTGCGACAGCCGCGAGCCCGCGCTCGGCCCCTTGCGCGTCTCAATAAACCCGCCTTCCTGCAACACGCGCAACAGCCGGCGAATCACGACCGGATTCGTGTTCACGCTGGCCGCCAGCAGGGACGAACTCACCTGTTCCCCCTGCTTGTAGGCGAGAATGGTCAGCACCTGCACGGCCACGGCAAAACGGCAACTGGCACGCATGACCCTATATGTAACCGCAATGATTACATTTGTCAAACGCGGCGCAAAAATGATTTGGACCGTGCGCTGCCGTCCGGGAGGTGCGGCCCCATCCCCGGTAGGGCGGCGCTGCCGCGCCGCCCACTATTTGTCTTTCCCCCATGACCGTCCCTTTGAAATGAACTCGACAGGCCAACCATGGCACGCGCGATGCCAAGAAATTAAACGCTGGCGTGGGTTGGCTCCCAGCCTCCACCCATCAGTGTCCCGGGAAGTACTGTTCACTGCGCGAAGGTGGTCTCGGCTACGAACATAAAAAAGCCTGCCGAACGTTAAAGGTTGGCCACCAAATCGCGCAATTTCACCGCCCTTTTGGGCAGTTTGGCTTGAGTGCTTTATTTTGCAGTCGCTTTAGCATTTCTTCGGGATAAAGGTCATCAGCCGCAACCCCAAGTAAAGAGGCTAGTACGATCAGTTCTTCATCCGAAACATAGCGCAACCGCGCTTCAATTTGTCCCACCGTTGACCGGCTGATGTCCAAATCCGCCAATTGGCAATGAGCGGCAAAGGCGTCTTGAGTCAACCCCAGCTTTTTGCGGGCCTTCCGAATTTGCGGGCCAATGACATTGGCTGGAAATTGTTTTCGCGGCATACACAAAAATCGTGTTTGACCTTAAAATGAAAATCCGTCTTAATTGTTACGCCCGCGTAACAAATTGTGTGTTTTACAGGTAGAAGAAGTTTGCGCTGATTATGAATGCCAAAACAAAAATTCTCCTCATCGAGGACGAACCGGGCGTTTCCATGATGATGGCGCATGTACTGACCCGCGCTGGCTGCCGGGTGGTGACGGCTTGGGATGCCGCAAAGGGGATGGCACTCGCTCAAACCGGGAATTTCGATTTGATCACGCTGGATGTGGACCTGCCGGGCATGAGCGGTCTTGAGGTTTGCCGACAGCTTAAACAAGACGCGCGTCTGCGGCATACACCCGTGGTCTTCGTTTCGGGCCGCGCTTCCGAAAAAGATTCCCGGCGCGGCCTTGAACTGGGGGCGGTGGATTACATTACCAAGCCGTTTGACCCAACGGATTTCGTTTTCCGCATCGTTTCACACGCGAGTGGCCAAACCCACCTTGCGGCCGTTTTGACGCCCATGGAGGCCACCGCATGAAACGACGGGCGACAGCCATGGTTCGGTCCTGGCATATACAATTGACGCAACGATTTGATTCTTTTGCACTTGTGTTCGGGCGCGACGGGTTTAAAAACCCATCGGGAATGAATCGCAAAGCGAATATCGCGAGGGGCGGATGCAGAAAAGCCCTGGCGAAAAGTTTCGCGGCTCACGCCGCCAAAAAACTGACGAACGTTAAAGCTTGTCAACCAACTCGCGCACCTTTACGCCGAGGGCTTTGGCGATTTTCAGCAAGGAATCAATGCTGGCAGCTTTCTCTCCCCGTTCAAGTTCCCCAATGTAGTTGTGGTGCAGGTCGGCTTTTTCAGCCAATTTCTCCTGGCTCATGCCAGCACCTTTCCGATATGAACGGATGGATTCACCCAAAACCTTCCGATGTCTGTAATTTAGAACCACGGTTAACACCAAAGCAAGAAAGAGGAAAAGCAACCACCGTCTTAAGACTGTATTTTGTTGCTTGCGTTTTCCCGTGGGCGGGTGTAAAATTGGGAAACTCTGCCAGGAAAGCTGGAATAATCATGAATGTGAACATAAAACACGGCGCGGCCACAAATGGCTTCACTTGTGAGGGTTTCACAAATAAACGCTCAAACCATCATGA
>CAZUBG010000251.1:0-7609 GCA_964618545.1 uncultured Bifidobacteriaceae bacterium
TCAGTTCGATGCCGGGCACGGGCTGGCCGGTGCCGTTGTCAATCTGGAGGCAGTTGTTGGCCACATCCTGGTCGGCCAGAAGGTCGGGCACCAGGCCCGCCTGCAAGACCTGCTGCCAGTTGTTGTCGCCGGTCGAGTCCGGGTTGATCCGGTAATTCTCGGTGCGCAGGGAGACGGTGGTGCCATAGCCATCCGGGTTGTTGAAGCCCAGGCGGCCCTTGAGCACCTGCCAGTCGGCTTCCATCTCGGCCAGGGCGTTGGCCAGGCCGGGATCGCCGGTGTCCGTGCCGGAGATTTGCGGCTCGCCGTTTTGAATGACGCCCAGGGCGCAGGAACTGATGATCTGGTTGAGGAACGCCTGGCCGGCGGGGGTGTTGAGCAGGCCGGTCTCGTAATCATAGGCGTTGGCGGCCATGTAGGCGTATTCGGCGGCGAGATTGAAGAGCGTGGTGTAGCGTTCCAGATCCTCATTCTGGAAGATAAGGAAGGCGGCGTTGGCCACGGTGTCGCCCTGCACCTGGGCGGCGGTGGCCTGGCGGAAGGTCAGCCGCTCCTGCTGAATCCGGTTGCCCTGGGCCACCAGGGCCTGATAGGCGGCCTGCGCGCCGTTCAGCGCGGTCTCGTCCTGGTTGATGTTGCCCAGGTGCCCCTGCACCACGCCCACTTGTGCCGCCAGACTTTGCACCGCATTCTGCAGGTTCAGGTTGTATTGGTTGGTGGCGATTTGGGCGGTGTCATTCGCCAGCGTGTCCTGATCCCCCGAAATGACATCCTGCACCGCGTCATTAACCAGGGCGCCCGCGGCCACCACGGACTCCTTGGTGATATCCAGCGGAATGACCGCCCCCAGAAAGGCCACCTTGGCCTGATCGCCCCCGTCCGCCACCCCAAAGATGTTTATGTTCGGCGTGGCCGTGGTGATGAGATTGATCTGATCCTGGATGATGTTGGCCGCATCGCTGACCGTCAGATTGGCGATGTTCAAAATGGCCTGGTCATCATTGATGGCCTGCTGCTGTTGATTGATGTCCTGCTGGTAACCCAAGGTCTGGAGATTGGTGGCCGACTGCGCCTTGAACACGGCGATGTCCTTGAACAGGGTTTGCTGATCCGACATGGTGTCGCTCAGTTCCTGGCGGAGTTTGTCCTGCGCGGCGTTGACCGCCGCAATCGCGGTCTGGATGCTCCCGATGGTGCCGCGCTCATCCGTCCATGACGCCGGCTTGCTAAAGCCATCCGGCCCCAGGGTAAACGCGATGAAATTGGTGTTTTGATTAAAATCCTCCGCAGTGGCGGAAGTGAAGAAATCAAAGTTGGCGTAGAGGTTGGTCGCCCAGTCGGCCGGCAGTTGCTGGATGTCCAGATAAAACGTCTGGTTGGTCGCCGGGTCCGGCAGGATGCCGCCATAGGTGTTGGTGGCGGGATCATCCACATACATGTAATGGACCAAATCCGGCCCGGTGTAGCCCTGCGGATAGGTTTCGCCCGCGCCGATGTCATCCGGGTACGGCGTGCCGTACAGCTCAATCAACTGGTCATTGTAGGCCAGTTCCTGGGCCTGGTCGGCGGCCTGCAAATCGGAGAGCGAATTCTGCTGCTGCCGCAAATCCTGGGTCACGTTCTGCGCGGCGTTGAACGCCACCACCGCATTGTTGAGCGCCTGCACGGCCCGCGCGTAAATCTGGTCGAAATGCGTCTGCGGATTCGCCCCGGTGACCTGCTGCGGATTGATGTCGAAGGGAATGGCGTTTTGCGCCAGTCCCAGCGGGGTGAAGCCGGCGTTGGCGTTGTCCATGTCGGTTTCCAAAGCGGCCAGCGTCTGGGGCAGTTCCTGGAGATCCTGCACGGTGGTGCGGTCCACGATCTCAATGCCCTGGTCATTGGGATTCGTGTCCTTGGGCGGGAGGATGGCGTTGCCCACCACCCAGTTCAAATACGTCCCCTGCCCCACGCGCGAGGCCCAGTGATCCATGCCCCAGTAGCGGACAATCGGCTGGGTGTTGCCGTTGTTGTCAATGTACGTGTAGGTGCCCGTATGATTGGTGGCAAAATAACCCCAGCCGCCGGACGTGCCGGGCGCGTAATCCTGCCGCCATTCCAGGTCAAAAATCTGCCGCCCGGTCCGCGCCAGCGCCGCCGCCGTGGTCGCAAACTTGCTCTCGTCCTGGTAATTGACGGACACCGTGGCCCCCAAAACCGAGACGAACTGACTCTGCGGCACCCAGTCAAAGTTTGGGTTCATCAGCAGCTCAAAATAGTTCATCAGTGCGGTCAGATAATGGCCGTAGGCGTCGCCATGACCCTGCGGATACATGATCGCCGCATCCGCGGCGTTCACCACGCCGTCCCCGTTCTGATCGGTGATGTTGTAATTCAGCGCGTAGATCACCTCGCCGGCATCAATGCCATAGGTGTAGTTCCACCACAGATGATTGTAGACCGGCGGCACGTCCACCCCGGGCTCCAGGCTGTCGTCCCGCCCGCGCAACAGCGCCAGGTTCTGCGCCAGCAGGGTGGGCTCCTCGCCCTCAAACACAAACTGCGAGGTGGCGATGGCGCCGTAGGTCGTGTTGTCGGTGCCAAAGCCAATGGTCGGGTTCAGCGAGTTGGCCCAGGCATCGTTGCCCAGCGTCATGTAAAGGTCGTTGAGATAACCGGCCGCCAGCAGCAGGGCGGTGTTGGCCCCGGCGTTGTTGATCCCGTCGTTGATGCTCAGCGACTTGCCCACATCAAGGACGGTCTCGTAAATCTGAATCAGCCCGTTGTTGGTGAGGGTGGCGGCGTTGAGCGGCACATCGCCGTCCCAGCGCGCGCCGGCCAGGGCGATCAGGCTGGCGGTGGTGCTCGCGGGATTTTCATACAGGTTCTGCGTCTCCCCGGCGATGGGATCAATGTTCTGCGTCACCCGCGTGATCCAGCCCTCGGCCAGGATGGGGTTGGCCCAGGCCGACCAGACGATCTGCCCCAGGGCATTCGTATATCCGTAACGCATGGAGACAAAGTTGTCAATCAGGCCCTGGATGCCCGCGGCCCCGAGCGTATAAACCGGCCCCGGGCTGCCCTGCGGCAACTGCGTCCAGTTCGTCTCCGTGTTCGGCGCGGGCGGCTGGCCGTTCGCGGGCGGCTCAATCCGCCAGTCATAGGTGTAAGCGGCCGTCTTCCCGGCCAAATCCGCCGTGTGCTGGAAGGTGATCAACTGGCTGAACGGGCTGGCGTTCGCGGAATTGACCACCACCAGGGCGCCGGGGAACAAGGGCGGCGCGACGCGCGTGATAATGACGCTGATCGGATCCCCGGCGTATTGGGGATTGTGGCCGTCCGCCACCACATAGCTGACGTAGCCCTGTCCCGGCCCCGTCGCGCTCAAGGCGTAGGAATCCACGGCCGTATCCGAATTGGTGACTTCCAGCAAGTCCCCCGCGTACCGGGTGACCGTGTCATCCGGGTCCTGCACATAACTGCCCGGCACGGCGGGATCCAGGAAAAAGGTGTATTCGTTCGCGGACAAACTGGCCACCGCGTTGGTCCAGGCATCGTAGTTGGCATCCGTGGTGGCACACAGACCGTTGACGGCCGCCAGATCGTCCCCGCGCAGGACGTTGAGCATCACATAATTGCCGGCGACGGGGTCGGCCACGAACTGGCCGGTAAACACCAGTTTACTGCCATTGGGATCGAACCAGACGCGGCTGATCAGGTTGGGCGGCAGGTTGGGGAAATAATTCAGGCCCTGGTAGCTGTCGGTGAGCACGCTGGTCGGCAGTCCGCCGATCGCCGCGAGGCTGGTTGTCTTTTCCGAGGTGGGGTCGAAGAGCACCACGCTTTCCGCCGTGTTGGTCAACACGGCATTGGTGGCGATGGACTGCTGGTAAATGACCTGCACGCTGTCCTGGCCGCGCACCTGGGTCAGATCACCGACCGCCGTGGTCAGGGTCTGGCCCTGGGCCAGCGCGGGCAGGGCCTGGCCGTTGATCAGTTCCGGCCAGGTGGGCCGGTACACAATGTCCAGGCTGGGCGTGTTGGAACTGGTCGCATCCCCGATGTACCCGTTGGTGCCGTTGAGGGGACGGAGGTAGGGGACAATCGAACCCACGGCCGGCGGGTTGGCAATGCCCGGCCACGCAAACCCATACTGGGTCTTGTAATAATACCGCATGGTGAAGCTGTTGGCGGGCGTGGGCGACTGGGCCAGACTGGGCGGGCGGTTGGTGAACGCCACCACCTGGCCGGAGTATTGATTGCTGCTCGTGATGGCCAGCGGGCCGAGTCCGGCCACCGTCCCGTTGGTCACCACGTTGATCGAGAGCGCGTTGGTGACCTCGCTGCCATCGCCGAGATCCGAAATGATCAACTCGACCGTGTTCGATCCGGGGGCGGTCGGGATGCCGGTGATGAGCAGGCCATTGGTGCTTTGGTCAGGACTCAAGCCATTGGGCAGGGTGCCGGAACTGATCCCCAGTCCCAGCGAAAGCGGCTGGCGCGAGACCGGGATGAAATAGTTGAAGGGCTGGCCCACCACCGCCACGGCCGCCGGGAGCGGTCCAAAGGTTCCGTTCGTCGGGTCGTAAGCCCCCGCCTGCAACGGCGGCAGACCCGCCTGCGGGCCGCGATAGACCCAAAACTCATTTTTCCGGTCCTCATAGATAAAGCTTTGATACAGGCTGTAGGGACCGTTGGCCGCACCGGCGGTCCACCCCGCCGGCAGATCGGCGGAGGTGTTCGGCGGCGGGTGGTCATAGTTGGTCATCCCGTTGGGATAGTTGGTGTTGGGCGACGTCGGCAGCGCCAGGAGCGGCAGCGGCATGGGGGCCTGCAACAGTGAGCCCGCCGTAATCACATAATCAAACAGAATCCCCGCCTCCGGCGCCTCCCGCCGCACTTGGAAGACGCTCATGGCCGGCCGGTCGTCCGAACCGGTGTAATCCAGCAGCACGAACGGCGCGGAGGAATAGTCCGGACCGTTGGTGATGTTCAAATCGTCCCGCAGGGCATAAGCCGTCCCCCCCAGCAGCAGGGCGTGCTCTTCGTTGGGGTTGTAGCCGGGCAGCGTCGGGTCATTTTGGTAATAAATGCTCCCCTCGGACTGGAGACTGTTGAGCGGACCACTCCCGGCGTTGCCCGCCAGCACAATCTGCGGCGCCCCCGCCGGCCATTGGATCGTGTATTCTCCAATCACACTCGGCCAATAGACCGGCTGGAACCCGAGCACCGGATTGGCGTTGTTCTGCCGAAACCACCAGACTTCCAAATTATTGTGGCCGGGGATGGCGTTGACCGGGATGATCGAGCCTTCGTTCGCCAGATCGAAACCGAACACAAAAGGATCCGCGTAGGCCCAGACATCGTAGGACGTGCCGTTGGTCTGGTTGATCCAGCCGGCCCAATAATCGCCATACTCCCCATTGGTCGAACCGAGTTCGCCAGCCGGGTCGGGGATTTGATCGCCCACGTTCACCGTCGCGTTGGTGACATACGGGGCCGCAAAATTGTCCGCAAACACCAGGGTGTCGTTGCTGGAATTCCACGCGTTCAGGTTGGTCGCCACGGAACCGGCCAGCAGGGCGTTGTCCTTGATCCCGGCGTCGAGCCAGGAGAACACGCGCTCGAAGCGAACGTTGCCATCGGCGTTGAACCGCAACAGGGCGCGATGGGCCGGTTCATTGGTGCTCAGCCAGGAGTAATAGGCGTAACCCGTGGTCAAAAACCCGCGGGGTTGGTCCAGCGGATCCTGATAATCCAGCGAGGGTGTCTCCGTGCCATCCAATTGTACGGCCGTCAGCGCCGCCTCCTGCTGGGTGGCCGCGGGCGGGCGGAGGTAGTGGCTGTACTGCGCCGGGTCCGAAGGCCAGACCAGCGAGTAGCTCACAAACAGGTCGGGCCATTGCAACCCGCCCACCCCCGTGGTCAGCCAATAGACCTGCAGATCATTCGGTTCCGTGGTGAGTTCGTCGGCATACAGGGTCTGTCCCGCAGCCGTGTCCAGGGCGTAGTAATATTGGTTGCCCAGATCATTTTGAATGGGGTAGGAGGCGACCGACTCCCCTTCCCAGCCATCCTGGAAGGGGGTTAGTTCCTCGCCCAGATTAACCGTCACCGCCGCCGGCGTCGGGGATTTATAAACGTCCACGATCTCAAAGCCCAGGTATTGACTGGCGCTGCTTCCGGCCACGGGCGTTCCCAGCAGCTCGACAAACACGCGGCCTTCAACGTTGTACGCATGGATTTGCTTGCCCGTCGAATCGTACCACAGGGTGCGGAACTCCTGCACCATGTTGGTGGGGTTGGTGGGCGGAACGTAGTTCGGGTCCACATACGGCGTGGTCACCGTCTCGGGAAACTGCGAGTTATAGACGACATGGATGGCGCTGACGCGGCCGTTCGCCACGGGCACCAGGTAACCGAGGGTCTGGAAGGAATCCTCCGTCCAGTACATCTGCTGGGGCGGCTTGACCGGGCTGCCGGAAACGATGTAGTTGACCGTGTAGAGCAAATACACATTGCCGCCGTTGGTGTAAAAACTCGGAATGCCGGTCGCCGTGCCGTTCAGATTCGTGTAGCCGTCCGGGCTGAAGGGGGGAAAGCCCGTGGTGCCGGCCGGGTAACTGGCCTGCGAGGCCCAGGTGATGGTGATCGGGCCGGGCTGGGTGGCAAAGACAAGGCCGGCATTGGGACTTGCGTAATAAGGATCGTTGGTGCCGCCCGTGGAGGAAATCGGCGTCCCCTGCCAGTAGGAAGTGTTGAGAATGTTGGTCGGCAGCAGCACCCCGTTCTCCGCGGTGTTGGGCGGCGGGATGACGCTGCCAAAGGCATAGGAAACCTGCCGGCTCAGATAGGGCGCCCCGATTTGCGCCCGGAGCAGCACGAAGCCGATGGAATTGGCGGCGCTGCCGTTCGTCATGCCCACCGGTATCTGCATGGCCACGGCCACCTGGTAGTTAAAGGCGTTCGTCCCCTGAAGCAAGGCCGAGTTGCTCACGGTCATCCAGTTGTTCCCCGGCGGCGCCACCACGGAACCGAAGGAAATAAACGATTGAAACTGGTTGGTGGTGGGATGGTTGAACGAGCCGTAGGACGAGTTGGTGGCCGGGGCCAGGCCGCTGGACCCGGGCGGCACGTTGCTCACCGTCGAGATGGGCACCCCGCGCTGCGCCTGCAAATTGTACGTGATGAGGTTCTGATTGAACTCCACCGTCGTCAACTGGGCCAGCAGTCGCCCGGTGCCGGCCCACAACACCAGCAGGCACCACCACAGGCAAGGCTTTTGTTTCATAAAGTTTTTATGGCATGGCCGGCGCCTCCGCTGCAGATCAGCGATCCAAACTCGCCGTCGTCAGCGTCTTGGGCGCGGTTTCCCCCCCTTCGGCCGTCAGTTTGGAATTCCTGGCGGCGTCCGCCAGTTGCGTCACCAGCTTCTTCAAATCCGCCACTTCCTGTTCCAACGAGGCCGCCTGCGAGGCTTTCTGTTCCAGCTCCGCCAACCGGGCCTCCCGCGCCTCCACGGCGTCCATGCGTTTGGCGAGCTCCTGAATGGCCCCCAGCCCGGTGGTGAACAACCGGTCGTAATTCACCGAGCGGTAATCCCCCACCTGTTTTCCATACACAAAGACCT
>CAZUBG010000252.1:0-7575 GCA_964618545.1 uncultured Bifidobacteriaceae bacterium
GGTTGCTGTGATGGTAAATCGCCCGCGCCACCAGCTCCTTGCCCGTCCCGCTTTCCCCCTGGATCAACACCGTCGCCTGCGTGCGCGCCACCTTGCGGATGAGCTGCCGCAGGTTTTCCATCACCGGATTGCGCCCCAGCAGCTCCAGCTCGCAGTCATCCGTATCCTGGCTCAGGAAGCGGTTGACGTTCAAAAGCTGCGTGAATTCCCCCGCCCGGCGCAGCGTCACCTCGATTTGTTCGTTGGAAAACGGCTTGATCAGGTAATCAAACGCCCCGTTCTTCATGCACTCCACCGCCGATTCCACCGATCCAAACCCCGTCATCATCACCACCAGCGGCTTTTGCGGACGCGACTGGATGTACTTCAGCAAATCCGTGCCGTCGCCATCCGGCAGGCGCACATCCACGAACACCATGTCGAAATTATCCTTCCCCAGGTATTCCTGCGCATCCGCAATCGTCCCCACTGCGGCCACGTCGAAGTGCCGCCGGCGCAGATGCGTTTCCAAGTTCTTTCGGACGATGACATCGTCATCCAGAACAATGATCTTTTCAATGGACATACATTTGATCGAATGACGGCCCGCTCAAAAACCGATCCCGCCATTCACCGAATCATCAAGGCGC
Organism: uncultured Bifidobacteriaceae bacterium; assembly: GCA_964618545.1. Taxonomy (GTDB): domain Bacteria; phylum Verrucomicrobiota; class Verrucomicrobiia; order Limisphaerales; family UBA11358; genus UBA11358. The sequence goes on from CAZUBG010000252.1 coordinate 630, forward strand.
AAAAACGTGGTTCACTGTTCCAGAATCGCAAAATCAACAACCCCCGGCGGTCAGAGCGACACGCCGCCCCGGATTCTGGAATGCTGCTGGTACAAACCCGCCACATAATGCGGTTGCTGCGCCTCCAGCGGAGGCAAATGCCTGGGGGGCACCAATCCCCGGCGGAGCAGCGCCTGCTGGTTCTCCCGGTCCAAATACAGAACCTTCATCAGCAGACTTTGAATGGTCTCAAACAAATTCCCAATTTCTTTCGTATGAGGAGCTGACCGCCCGTCACGCCGGTGATTTCGTAACTTGATTAACGCCGATTCCAGTTGGGGAAGCAAGCGTTTTCTCCGCTCATTGAAGGCGCCCGGCTGATAATCCCCCCGGTCGGCCAACGCCTGGCTTTCCGCCGTCATCAGGGCCAGGGCCTCCGCACAGAGCATCCGAAAGGCCTGCAAATCAAGGGTCAAAAGGGCGGCGGAGACGGCGGCGTTGGGGGTGTTCATGGCTAGGGGGTCTTCGACAGGTTGTTGGTGGCGCCAGCGTTCGGCGCAACCGCAGCATCAGTCACCGCAAGATTCGTGGCTTCCGCCTTCTGCCGCCATCCGAGAAAGCCGCCCCGCCAGCGCGCCATGTCAAACACCGATTTCTGACTCGGCGTGGCATTCGTGCCCAGCTCCGTTTCCAGTTTGAGAATGTCCTGGTAGTTTTCCACCGCCTTCTCCGGCTGCTGCAACCGCTCATATGTCAGCCCAATCTGATATTTTACCGGCAATTGCCACTCCGGCGCCGGATCAAGCTGGGAGAGATTCAGATAAAGATCCAGCGCCCGCAGATAGTCACCCTCCCGGTAGAGCTGGTTGGCCACCTCGTTGCCCGCGCGCTGCTGCCAGTAAGCCCACAGCTCCGGATGATCCCGCGTTTTGGCCCGCACCTCCCGCAACAAAAACAACACCTGTTGCAGCGACTCGTTGTTCTGCCCCATCTGTTTCAGCGTTTGCGCCAGGTGGAACCGCACTTCCGGCTCTTCCGCCGCATCCGGATAGTGATACAGAAAATCCCGCGCCTGGCTCGCCGCCTCCTCATTGCGCCCGATCAACGCCAGCGAACGGACCAGGCGAAACTGGGCCTGGGGACGATTGAGCGTCGTGTTGCTTTGCTTGAGCAAACGCGAATAAAAATCCGCCGCGTCCGCGTACCGCCCCATCAGATAATGCGTCTCGGCAATCTCCGTCTGCGCCTGCAGCACCAGGCCCGGGTAATAATCCGGCCGGTCGCTCTTTAGCGACAACGCCGCCGTCATCACCGCATAAAACTTCGTCAGCGCCAGCGCATTCAACCCCATTTCCCGGTAAATCATCCCCTCCCGCAGCAGCGCTTCCGGGATGCGCGGATCATTCGGCCACTTGTCCTGAAACTGGGCGTAGATGGATTCCGCACGCGGCAGATCATTTTTCATCCGGACCACCGACCCCAATTCAAACAAGGCCGACTGTTTCACCGCCTCCGGCGCATCACTCGTCATCAACGCGGTCAGAATCGGCTCAGCCTCGTCCAGTTGTCCCGTTTTTTCCAAATAACGCGCATTGGACAGCCGCATTTCCACATCATGAGTCGGTGGTTCAAACCCGGGAATCACGGCATTGGTGTCCGATGGCACTTCGGGCGCGGTGGACGTTAAATTCGTCAGGGTCACCGGGGCGTTGGTTCTCGGCGGCAACGAAAGCGGAACGGCGGTGGAATTGGCCGGCCAAACCGGGGCCGGGTTGTTCGAGGTCGAATCCGCCGCCAGCGCGGCCCCCACCATCAACTGCACCCACAGTGCCAGGCAAACCGTTAAAAGCCGACGGAGCCAAACCAGTCCCGTGGTGTCAGTAATGAGGCAAAGCCATATCATAAGATACCGACTGGATTATTGGGTTTTGTAGGTGGCCCGGCTTTCCGCGCCACTCTTTGGGGTCGGGGGCGTAAAGCCAATCTGCCCCGCCTTGCCCCCGGCACCGGCACCCGGGTTTTTTCCACCCGGTCCCGCCTTGAAAAACTCGGCCAGAACCTGCGGTGTCACCGGGGTGGATAAATCGTCCGACTGATCCGGCATCATTCCCGCGTCCCACGACGGCTCGGTCGCCGTCTTGTCACCCTGGCTGACACCGCTGGCCGCCGAAACACTATCGGCCTTCGTCACGGTATTCGTGGCGGCGGTCCCGGTTGAATTCGCCACCACGCCGTTCGTGGGGCTGACCAGCGTCTCCGCACTGCGGGCCGGAGCGTTGTTTTTGTCCGGTGCCTGCAACCGTTTCCAAGCCCACTCCAGACCCGGAGCCGTCGCCGCTTGAAAGCGCAACGGGGCCGGGCCCACGCTCGGCAGATAGGCCACCGCGCCCGGCGTTGGACGCGCCAACGCCGTGCCGATAACGACCGTCAGAATAAAGACGACCCGTTTCCGCATTTTGCCAAGGCGACCCGTGTTGCAAGGTTGCTGGTTCAAGTTGTCAGCAGTTCATCCGCTCTTGCCGGTTTCCCGCCCGCCGGGACCGGCAACGATGACCCTGCACTTGAGTTGTCGGCAAAACTTGCCGGGACTTGAGAAATATTTTGATGAACATTCAAGTTCTTCCCGCAGCCGCCGATACTAGGGAGAAATTCCGGGACCGGATTATTAACATTGTGGAACTATTGATGCCAGCATCCGTTGCCAAGCTTGATTTCAAAAACATCGAACGGCAGCTTGCCCGCTGTCCTTCCCTGCCTTCGTTGGGCAGCGTCAACAAAGCGTTGCAGGGACTGCTCCTCACCGAGCAGCGTTACACCGCGCAGATTGCCGAAATCATCCGCCGCGACCCCAGTCTGACCTCCCGCTTGTTGCGCCTGGTCAACTCCGTCTATTACGGATTGAGCACGCCCGTCAACAGCATTGAAGAAGCCGTCTTCTACCTTGGCGTCCGGCAGATCCGCCAGCTCGCCATGGTCACCCCCATCATCGAGGATTTTCAACGGCTCACCAAGCAATGCGCGTTTCCCTGGCGCGAATTCTGGCAGCATTGCATCGGCACGGCCATTCTGACCCGGGAAGTCACCACCGCCGTCCAGTTCGCCTCCGATGAAACGGATTATGTCGCCGGCCTGGTCCATGACGTCGGTAAAATCGTGATGGCCTGGACCTTTCCCGATCATTTCACGGAAATCCACCGGCTCGCCGGCCAGGGCACCACGGATCTGACCCTCATTGAGGCCGAGGTGCTGGGGATTGACCATGCGGAACTCGGGGCGCTCTACTTGGAACGGCACCGCCTGCCGGAAATCATGGTCAAGGCCGCGCGGTTTCATCATCATCCTGAGCTGGCCAATGAATATGCACCCACCATTGCGGCGGTGCAAATCGCCGACCTGTTGCTCCGCAGTGAGAAGATCGGGTTCAGCGGCAACTGCGTGCCCGTCGCGCGGGGACAGTGCTTCACCGCCTCCGGGTGCAAGGTGCTGTTTCCCAACATCAAGGACGGGGAAAACGCCATCGCCCAGGCCTCCCTGTCGCGCACCCTGGAACTCATCCCCAGCATGCTCGAAGGCATGGTTTAGCAGACGGGCGGGGACATGGCAAAACCCGGCCAAATCCGGCAAGGGAAACTCCGGCGAAAAAAATATTTTGGGGGGCAATTTTCGTTACCTAGTAACGAGCGCGGGGGCTGTCCGCCCTTGACATGGGCCATAACCCATTGATTTTGAATGACTTAAATCCTGTCAAATTAAATCTGATGGAGGAAGCAGATTTCGTTACCAGGTAACGAAAAGTTCCATGCTTTCCTGCGCGGTTGAAAGAAACGCCCGGCGAGGGCCCCGGGCATCCTGCCGGAGACGCGCGATGCGGCCTCACTCAGTGGGTGACAATTCGTCACCCACGGGCCGCCTTTATATTTATCCATGGGCGTGAGATGACTTTTGCCGGCGGCGGCGGGCGTTTTCAGTTGATTACAGTTTGTGACCAACTGACTCCCCTCTTTGGCCAGATAGCCGCTCTTTCCAATGGTTTCTGGCCGCCTGATCATCCCAAGGGTTTTACCCCGATCAAACACGGGCTGGACCTCCATGGCCGGATGATGGCTCACCTTCATAAGCAAACATGACAATCTCGAGACTCCATAGTCTTTGAAGAGGGCTTCTAAATTTTGAACACCTTCATCACCTCATCGCCGAGGTGGTTGATGACTTTGACGGCGATGCGGCCGGATTTGGGCTTGGGGAAGGGGCGCGAGGTGTCGCTGTTCAGCGTGGCCCAGGCTTCGGGGTTGATTTCGGCTTTTAACGTGGTTTTCAGTGCGCCGTAGGGGTCGTTGGCTCCCAGGAAATAGGCGTGACGGACGAAAAAGCTTTCTTCGTTGTAATCCGTGTCAATGAACCAGCAGGCGATGCCGTCGGCGTTGTCGCTGTGGACTTCGCCGGTGGTGGGGTGGAATACGTCCACGCCGTTGACTTTGACGCGGACTTGGCCGTCCGGCTGCGGCAGCAGGGTGATGTCCGGCTCGCCGAAGATGACGAAGAGGTTGCCTTTGCCGGTGTTTTTTAGCTCCACGGACATGTGGAGGTCGGCGTTCATGCGGGCTTTGAGCACGGGCAGGCGGCCGAGTTTGTTGAAATCGGTGGCGTGGGCCTCGTAATTGAAGGCGCAGGCGATAAGGACGTCAAATTTCGCTTCCCCGGCTTCGCGGGCGGCGGAGGCCAAATCGGGGCGGGTGACGGTGCCGAACTCCGGGCCGATGAGGATGGCGGCCCGCTTTTCCTTGTCCCCCTCCAGGTAACGGCCTTCGGCACAGACCAACTCGCCCGGCCAGGGGATGAGCGAGGTGAAGGTGATGCGGTCCTCCTTGTGGGCCTGCTGAACCCCGGCGGTTTTCAGGTTTTCCAGAATCATTGCGGGGAAACTCTGTTTCGCGCCATATTCCGGGCTTTTTTCCTTGAGGGAGTCAATCAGCTCGTCGTTTTCATCCACGCCCAGCACCCGGTGCGGAGAAAGGCTCTCGACCGTGAACGGCCCGGCCACGCGGACGCGCTTCTTGTCCTCGTAGGGCTTGTCGTACAGGTATTCAAACTCGGCCTTGGCGGCGATGGACTTGTCAATTTCCGTCTGGCGGGCAATGCGGGCTTTCCACCATGCCGCGTGCAGTTCCGAGGGTTTGTCCGGCCACGGGTCAACCGGCTGGTCCGGCAGCGACTTGACCGTGTATGCGCGTTTGAGATTATGATTCAAAGCCGCCAGCCAGTCCCGGACCTCGCCGGGATTGCCTACTTTCCCTTTTTCGATCTCAGATTTGAGCTGGTAAAAAAGCTCCTGATTTGCCTCGGACCATGGCACGCCGGCCACGCGGGGGATTTCCCATTCCTGCCATGATTTTTTCAACGCCGCATTGAGCGATTCGCGCAACGGTTCAAGCTGGGCCTGCCATTTGTCCCAGATGACGTCAATCTCGGCGTTGTTGGCGATGGACTTGAGGGTAATATGCGGCACACGCTCATAAACAAAGCCGTGGCGGATGTTGCCTTGCACCGGCTGTGAACTTGGGACCGTGCGGGTGACTTCGGCCTCCTTGATTTGACCGTCGCGGGAATCGGCCAGCAGGTAAAACGGATAGCGCGCACCCATGATGCGGGCGCGGGCAAGTGCCAGAGCAACACGAGATGTATCTATGGTGATCCAACGGCGGCCCCATTGTTCGGCGACGGCGGCGGTGGTTCCGGAGCCGCAAGTCGGGTCTAACACAAGATCGCCGGGGTCGGTTGCCATCAGGACACATCGCTCAATAGCTTTACCAACAGTTTGCACTACATACGAACGTTCTTCGGTTTGCGAGCCACTCCCTGTATCCGCCCAAATATTTGTTAATGGCGAAACCGGTGAATCTCTAAAGACTCGTTTATAGCGGAGTGTCCCACCCACATCACAAAGTCGATTTCCTCGGCCCAATCGCCTTAAGCCATCAATTGAAGTGGACCAGTATCTCTTCTTTGGATTAAATTTGCCCCCCTGCCAATCAAAAGTATCACGAATGTATTCGTGTGATGATGTAAGATCGCCCAGGCCAAAGAGAACACCGGATTTTTCAGCTTCCGTTGGATTCTCTTTCTCCTGCTTGGATAATCTTCTCCATCCGAACATTTCCGCCTCAACACAGCCGTAAGAATCGTCTGAAACATCGGCGTACTCTTTCGCCTTATATGGTCGCCGGAATTTACAAGCCGTTTTGTCCTTCGCATAGACTACTATCGTATCGAAAATCGAAGGTAAAAAATCAGCGGTGCGATTGCTGGTCGTTCGAAATTTAATTTCAATGACATGATTTGTATCCCCAAAAACCTCATCCATTACCGCCCTGACACGATGCACATTTTCATCTCCAATCTGCACGAAGATTGAGCCGGAATCGGAAAGCAAGTCACGAGCCACCGTGAGCCGATCACGGAGATACGTCAGGTAGCTGTGGATGCCATCGCGCCAGGTGTCGCGGAAGGCTTTGACCTGTTCCGGCTCGCGGGTGATGTGGTCGGCGTTACCGTCCTTCACGTCCCGGCTGGTGGTGGACCATTGGAAATTGCTGTTGAATTTGATCCCATAGGGTGGATCGAAATAAATGCACTGCACCTGGCCGCGCAAGCCCTCGCGTTCGGCGAGGCTGGCCATGACCTGCAAACTGTCTCCCAGAATCATGCGGTTGGTCCAGTTCTGGTCGTGCTGGTAAAACTCGGTTTTGTCCACGCCTTTGGGAATGCCGTTGAAATCGGCAAACAAATCTGGCGTGCTTTGGCCGGCGTCATGCTCCGCCGCCTTGGATGTGCGCAACAGATCGTCAATCAAAGCCTTGGGGTGCACCTTCTCCTGAATGTAGAGCGGGGGAGCATGGACGACGAGGTCACTCCAGTCCTGCTCATCCTTGCCGCGCCAGACAAGCTGGGGGTCCAGGTCGCGGTTGCG
>CAZUBG010000253.1:0-7535 GCA_964618545.1 uncultured Bifidobacteriaceae bacterium
TATGAATGTTATTTGTGTTTGACCGTCTGCCTACCAACAGCAGATTCAATGCCGAGTACAAAGGACGAGCACCTGTGAACATTCAGAATTTAGTTGTGAGCCCTGCTGGCAAGTGAGTTTCTGATTTTGATGTTTGTCAGTTGAAACATGCTTCCACTCGGTGGGTCCTAACTTTCGCTGTAGTATTTTGTCCTCGATGCCACTTTTTGTTCATTTAAATGGGGTGCGGAAGGGTCTCGGATGAAGAACGGTTCTCCGGGGAAAGGGCGGCCGGGAGGGGCGATTCGGGAGGATATTTCCGAATATATCGTCCGTCCGACCAGTGATATCCCAGACGCCGCAATCTCCGGCGGATGGTTTCCTCCGAAACGACCGGGCCGTGTTCTGAGATCACATGCAGCCGCAACCGGGCGGTGGTCCAGCAAGACGAGACGCAACCGAAATCGCCCGGAGATTTTTGCAGCGCCAGGTCCAGCAGCAGGTCCAGTTTTCCAAGGCCGATGCTGGGGCGTCCGGCCCGCGGGGCATCCTCCAAATTTAGAACCGGCCGGGCAGCGTCGCAGCATTCAAGCCAGTTATAGATTGTCTGCCGGGTGACGCCCAAAACCGACGCCACGAGGTTGACGGGACGGCCTTGGTGAACCGCCAGCAGAGCCGTTGCCCGGCGAAAAGCCTGCACGCTGCCCGGCTGCTTTAACTCACAACGGACGCGGGTCTCCTGGTCGGCTGATAATACAAAGTTTTTCAAATCAAATCCCGCCTGACGGGCTTTAGGGCATCAGGAAGAGGTTGCGCCCGGCTGGGAGCCTGTTTCCGGAGCAACACCGGAGGAACGCCGGAGAAAACACCTGGAGGAACAACTCCCAAACCGGGCGCAAAGGCGCTTGGATTAGATATGATCGTCGTCCAAATTAGAATTTATAGATAATGTTGGCATAAAGGCCGACTGCGTCCCGCTCCGTGCCAAGGCCGCCGGCAAACAAATCGCCGCTGCTGGTGCTCAAGTCCTGATCCCAGCGGACTTCCACCCGGCTTTGCACATTGGCCCACAGGTCATATTCGACCGTGCCGGTGAGTTCCACCAGATTTTGACTGCCGGTGTCCAGTGATCCGGAATCGCCTTCAGCATATTCCCCACGCGCGCTGAAACTCAGTTTGTCCGTGGCTTTATAAGTGCCATACAGGCCAAACACCATGACGTTTTCACCAAGAGCAGCGTAGTTTTGGGCATAATCAAAAGCTACTCCGCCGGTGAGCGGTTTCCATGGGGTGTTCAGTGTCAGGCCCCCATAGTAGTTGACCTGATTTCCAGCTTGGGGCAGTGGGGAGGTTGAGTCGGTGTCCACTGAACCGTAAAGGACGCCGGCAAACACGGTTGATCCGGCCGCCCAACCCCAGGAGGACGGGGCCGTGTAGGTGATATCGCCAAAATAAGCCTTGTGCCAGACATCTTCCGGATAAGTGTTGCGTTGGTCAATCCCGGCGGCTGAGGTGTTGGCAATGCCAGCGTTGACCGACCACTCGTCGTTGACTTTGTACGTGCCCTGCAAGCCGGTCAGTTCAGTGGGTTCAAGGAAGTAACCCCAGGAGTGTGTGTAGTTTGGGTTGCTGCCGGTGTCGAAAACCTCGTATCCCAGCGGGGAATCAAACACGCCGATTTTCCAATCGAGCCCGTTGCCAATCGGGGTGCTCAACGTAATGAAAGCCTGTTTGATGGCGTAATCAGACTTGGCCGCCCCCGCCGTGGTGTTGTAGTTCACCGCATCCGGACCGAACAGCAGATCCACTTCATAACCGGCGGACCAAGTGTTGGTGTCTTCGGGCCTGGCAATCACCAGTTTCACCACGTCCAAGTTAAACCCGTTTTCCTTGCCGGCCTGAAATGGAATGCTGGCCGCCGGTGAATTGTCGTAATTACCCGTCAACGCCACATTCGCCGAGGTGCTGACATAACCACTAATGGTGGTGTTGGAGAGCGCCGTTTGAACCTCGCTCGGCTTTTCGTCGGCCCGTGCCGCCGAGGTGAGGCTGACCAGGCCGCCAGTCGCCAGTGCAAGCGTCCACCGATTAAACGTCATTTGTTTCATATGTTGTCTCTAATTTCAGCAGGTTGGTTGTTTGTTGTTCTTGTTCGTTGCGTGGTTGCCAGATCCGGCAATTTCTTCAATCCCCGGTGTTTGAATCCCGGATGACGGTTGAAAGGTTGGAGAACCTTGACTGACAATTCGCTGGTTGCGATTCCAAGCAAGGCAAGTGCCACCCGGCCGGCCGGCCTGTTCGTAAAACCCCCCGGGTGGCGGGGAAACCCACGGCCGATCCGCTGACTTAAACATAAGTAATTAGACATAAACTAATTAAAAAACCTGCTCTCCGGCGCGCGGTGGATCGTGGGTGTGTTGCTTTCAGGAATGCCGCCGGTGTAAAACGGGCTGGTCTCCCCACTGGCCGGCCTGCCGCTGGACAAAGCATCCTGGTGCAGGAAGAAGGCTGGAATCATCCAATTTGGCGGGGCGGACGGGCAATCATGGCAACCGAGAACGGAAAAAATCGCCACCCTGCGAACCCCGGGTGGCATTCCGGACATTTTGTAAAATTACTTCTGTGATGCATGGTGACGCTTTGGGTTCCCCATCGCCCCGTGGATTTTTTATCATCCCCCATGGATGGATGCTTCCAGTTGAAACCACTGTTGTTTTTTTTTCACCCTGAAAAAAAACGACCCGCCCGCCACGCGGGAGTGGCAATGCCGGATGCGTGAATATTTTGCCGCTGAACTGGCGGTTCTCAGAGGTTGTACTTTTACTTCCGGGCCTGTAATTTGCCAATTTGTACAATTATGAACCGGTTGTTGATTTATGTTGGCTTGCTTTTGTGCGGTCTGTTTTTTGGCGCGAAAGCGCTCTGCGCCGGGGAACCGGGGATCGCCGTCGGAGTCATTGAAAATGCCCGGCTGCGGGTGATGGCCACGAACGGGCTGATCACGGTGCTGGACAAAGGCAACCGGCGGGAATGGCGGCAAATTCCCACCGGCCGGAAGTTTTCCAACCGGCTCATCGCGGTTGACGTGACCCATCGGACGTTGTGCTTTCAATCCGAACTGCCCGCCACGGATCCGCACAAGGTTGCCGTCGCCGCGCCTTTTTTGTTGACGCTGCGTTTGGACGCCAATCGTCCGGATTACACCCTCACCTTCAAGTGCATGACCAACGCCGAATTGGCGGAGGTGGATTATCCCTGCGCGTTTTATCTGACGGAAACGGATTCCTTCGTTTTGTTTCCCAACAATGAGGGGCTGCTGCTGCCGGTCAATGCCGACCGAACGCTGGCGGCGGTGCGTTCCCGGGACTGGGTTTACACGGGGCAGGGGCCCTATCTGGGCTGCCTGGGACTTTGGAATGAAAGCAGCGGAGCGGGAATGCTCATGATTTACGACACCTCCGAACTGGCCGGTTATGAACTGGCCCGCGGCCATGAGGGCGGCCGGGAACTGGTGGTTCCCGCCCCGTATTGGATTGGCGATAAATACCAGTTCACCGGGGAGCGGCGTTTGATTTACTCGTTTGCCGGGGAGGACGGCTGCGTGGCCCTGATGAAGCGGTACCGCCAATATTGCCAGGACCTTGGCCGGTTTAAAACGCTCCGGCAGAAGGCGGCGGAGAACCCCGGGGTGGACGAGGCGGTGGGGGCCCCGGTCTTCTGGCTGGCCGGCATGCCCTGGGAAGTGCTGGACACCGCCCGGGCCATGAAGTCGGACGGCTTTCAGCGGGCGATCATTCAAATCAGCTTCTGTCATTATGCGGAAACGGGACCGGAGGCGTGGGCGGTGGAGATGGAAAAGGTCATCCGCCAGATTGAGGGCCTGGGGTATGTGGTGTCCCGATACGATAATTATCGCAATGCCTTTCCGGCCGACCCCAAGGGGGACGAGCCGTACACTTTCCAGTACAACACAAACGCTTATCCGGCGGCCTGCGTTCGCAACCAGGATGGTTCTTTGTTGGGGGCCTATCCCGCGCATCAATCGGGCATCATTAACAATCGGCTGATGCTGGAGTTTGCCCGACAACACATTCCGGCGGAACTCGCACGGTATCATTACAATGCACGGTTCATTGATGACATTGGCTCGGTCAGTTCCCGGGAGGGGGTGGATTGGAGTCCGGAACATCCCTTGAGTGCGAGTGCGGCCCGCCAGGGGCGGCAAAACCTGGTGGCCTATGTGAATTCGCTGGGCCTGGTCACTGGCACGGAGGCGGGCAACGATTATTCGCTGCCCTGGATTGACTGGCTGGAGGGGGCCATGTCGCAGCGCCGGTTTGAAACCGTGGGTCTGGCCAATCCCGGCTGGACACTGGGCTTGAACCAGCCGGATTACCTGTTTGAACGCAACGACCAATATCGCGTCCCCTTGTATTCCCTGGCCCATCACGGCGAAGTGGTGATTTCCTGGCGTTATGAGGACTCCTTCCACCGCAGTCCGACCTACTGGCCGGCGAAAAACCTGTTCTGCATTTTGCATGGGAATCCGCCCCTCTTCTACCTGACCCGGGATTATTATTACCGTTTCCGGCCCCAACTGCGGGCCACTGCGCGAACGGTTTGTCCCTGGACCCGGCTGGTGGGCTACGATGAAATGGTTTCGCACCGTTTTGTCACGGCGGATCGCACGGTGCAGGAGAGCCTTTTTTCCTCCGGCCACGGGGCGGTGGTGAATTTCTCCAGCCAGCCCCGCATTCTGCCGGACGGGGCGGTGGTTCCCGGGTTGGGCTGGCTGATCTTCACCGGGGATCATCCCCGGGCCTGCCAACGCGCGTCGGGAGCCGCCGTCGAAATTCCGGCCCGACCGGTTCCCGTGACCGATTTGACGGAGAATTTTGAAGGCGGTTACTGCCGCTTTTTTGACCCGGGCGCCTCCTTCGATTGGATGCAATACCGCGGGGTGACGAAGCAGCGGGGCCTGGTGATTTCCGGGAAATACTCGTTTTTGGCGGAGAATCTGAATGCCCGGCACAACCACGAAGCCATCCTGCGCTCCACACCTTACTTTGTCCCCTTGAAGCCCGGCGCGACTTACGAAATATCCTTCCGCCACCGGCTGCCCAGGGATTCGGCGAAGCTGCGGCTCACCATCACAACGGAAGCCGAGGGGCGGAAGGCCGTGCCCGCCAGCCCGTCCGGGTGGGACCTGACCCCGGGACAGGAGGGAAGCCTGAAAGCCACGATCACGGTCGGGCAGGAGCCGGACACGGAACTCGTGTGGTCTTTGACCGGGATCGGTCGAATCGTGCTTGACGATCTGCATCTGCAGGAGGTGAAATCGGGCGGTTGCGAGGCGGCCCGGCGCGACGGCGGAACGCACGTTCCACCGGACGCAATCTCCGACCGCGCCACCCTGGGGTGCCGCGCCGGCCACTGGCAAAGATAGAATCATCTTCACGCCCATCAGTTTGGCAGGGGGGGTGGGACATCCGCAGGGGATCCCATAAAATATTTTTGGACGGGTGAACCGGGGCTAACCGCCTGTGAACCAACGAGATCGGAAGAAAACCGGGTGTTTTGGGGGAATTTATTTTGACGGGTGGCCGGTTTTGCGGGGGACATTATGACCATCCCATCCGCTCTAAAACGGCGAGTGGCGCGACGCATCCTGGGCAGGACTGGCCTGAAATAATCGGTGAGTTCTGGCCCCCCGCCGGGGGCGCGAGCCGTTTCCGGGCGAGATCCGGGGGTGTTCGTGGCGCCCGCCCCCCGGCTAATGTCTGGCACCCCCCCGGGTTGACGGAATTACCCGGCTGGCGCCGGGAAGCAAGCCTCGCAAGCCAACAGCTTCCATCAAGGGTCCCTCAAAAGGGGAATTCCATGTTCAGTTGCGGGCCGGCGTTCTGTGGCCGGGGTTTTCGGCGGCGCACTTGATTGAGTCGTTCCGCGGCGGCTTTCCATTTGGCGATGGTCTCCTGGGTCTGCGTCCATCGGCGGCGCATCTCCTGCAAGTCGCCCGTCATCGCGCGGCGCAACTGGACGGCCAGTCCTTCGTGGTCGGCGCGAGCGGAAAACCCCCAGGCGGGGTCTTTCCGCAGGGCGGCAACCTGGCGTTTGATTCCGCGCAATGAACTTTTCAACCGGGCCGTGATGCGCTGAAGGAGCGAGGCGCTGGTCTGCTGGGTCGTGCCGCTGTCGCCGATTTCGCAGAGGGTGAGAATGACTTCCAATTGTTCCGCGTCGCCCGCCTGGTAGGCCTCCTGGGCCTGATGCCACCATTCGATTTTTTGCGGCGTCATTTCCCGCTGGGTGTCGGGATGCAGGCGGCGGACCAGCGCGCGGTACAGTTCTTTGAGCCGGGAGGAGGCCGGGACCGGCGCGGCCGGCTTGGCGCGGGGTCCGCCCCGGGGATCCTGGTTGTCCTGCGGATCCTCGCCGGGCCCGGACTCACCGAAAACCGCGTCGAAAAAAGCATTGCGCGGATCCGCGTCGTCCGCGAGGTCCTCAGCCTCCGGCGGGTCGTCAAAGGGATCGCGCTCCGCCCCGGATTCCCCGCTGTCAGCGGGCGGGGGCGGCTGGGGCCGGGGGTTTTCACGAAATTCGATCACGCGCTGATAGGCGCGGGCGTAGGAGCCCCCCCCGAAGAAGACCTCGTTTTCGACCTGGAAGATGAGTTCTTCATCGGCCGCCATCTTGTGAGACAGTTCGCGGAGTTCCGTGAGCAAGGCGCCAAAGTGAGTGTGCAGCCAGCAGGTGAACTGCGGCAGATCCGTCTGGTGAAACTGGTCGAGCTGACGCCGTACACCAGCCAGGTCGCGCACGGCCTTGTCATAGTCCTTTTTGATCTTTTTCCGGATGCCCGTACCATCCACCAGCACCAATGCGCGACAGTGATCCGCCGAATGGCGGTGGACGGACCCCCTTGATGCACGGCGTTTCATCGTGTGGCGCCCATCATATGAGTTTTTCGACACGGTTTTCAAGCAGGTTCGACAACGACCATGAATTCAGGTGCGTCGGCAAATAAATCTCGCCGAACCCTCGTTCCGCGAAGATACTGTCGGCGAATTCCACCATTTTATGACCGGAAGACTTAACATTACGCGATCCGCAGGTTGTCTCGCTCTTGGCCTGGCTACCTTCTTCGCCACGCTGGAGTGGTCGCTTGCCGCCGCGACCAACGAAACGGCCAGGCTGGTTTCGGCCGACCTGCGGCAAACGAACGGCCCGCTCGACACGATGTTCAAATTCTGCGTCGGCGCCGGCCGCGCGAACGAGGGGCTGCGCGCCGACTGGCAGCGGCAACTGGCCTGTGTGCACCGCGAATGCGGCTTCCAATACATCCGCATGCACGGCCTGTTCGACGATGACATGGGCGTCTGCCGGGAAGACCGCCACGGCAACCCCGAATACAACTGGCAATACATTGACGAGCTTTACGACTTCCTCCACCGCATCGGCATGAAGCCGTTTGTGGAATTGAGTTTCATGCCGTCCTGGCTGGCCAGCGGCACCAACACCGTTTTCTGGTATCGCGGCAACATCACTCCGCCGCG
>CAZUBG010000254.1:0-5099 GCA_964618545.1 uncultured Bifidobacteriaceae bacterium
AACGCAACGACCCTCTTTCACTCTGTGCCTAAAAAGAATTTTGTCTCACACCCCCCCGGCGCCCGGCGCGGGTTCCGTAATTCTGCCATTGCCAAATCCGGCGGAACGGCTATCCTTCCCCCTTGTGAGCCCATTGGAATGAAATTCGGTGCACAGAAGCAAAAGCTGTTGCAGCCTCCCAAAGTTGCGGACAAACCGGTAACCTTATCCGCTTTGGTGCAGTTGGTCTCACGGCCGGACGCCAATCTCAGTGAGATCGCCGAGGCGATCTACTCCGTTCCCTCGCTCCACGCCGACCTGATCCGCATCGCCCATATTGAGAGCCGCAAAGAGGCGGAATTTGTCGTCGAGACGGTCGAGGACGCCCTCCTGCGTTACGGGATCGGCTGCGTGGTTGTGCTGGTCATGCGCACGCCCATAGCGGAGGCACTGGTCAAGAGCCTGCACACCATGTTTTCGCTCCGGCTGACCGCCATGAGCCCCCAGCAAATCCTGCCGCTGCAGGGCGAACATCTGCTGGGCAGCATTGGTTTTTCCGGGCACACTTCCGGCTTCATTTTTCTGCGCATGAGTTATGAATCCAGCCGCGCCATTCTCGGCCATTCGCCGGACGGCGCGGTGGACGCCACCCGGCAAATGCTCGCCATCCTGACCGGCAATTTCGAGGCCAATCTCCGCGCCGCCGGACTCGATTATCACCTCCGTCCGCCCATGGTCCACAGCGTGGACCGCTTCGTCCTGCCCGTCAAACGCGACGGCAGCACCAGCATCGAACACATGGCCTTTCGCGACGGCGACATCGAGATCTTTCTGGATGTCGCCGCCAATCCCTGGTCCGACGATTAACGCGTCTGGTTCGGCGGTACCGCAGGTTTCCCAACCTGCCGGATCGCCGATTTCCAAATCGGCGGATCGTCCGGGTGGCCGGGCGCGCCAGGCTGGCGAACGGCCTGCGGGTTGGGAAACCCGCGATACGGCAGACTGGGAAGTCTGCGTTACGAAAAAGCCGCCTCCTTCCCGCCGCCGGATTTGAAAACCATGAAATGCCGGTCAGGTGCAGGCGTCAGTTCCGCTCCGGCGCGCTGATGTCCGCCGGGCCCGGCTGAACCGGATCCTTCCACCACAGCCGTTCCGTGAGGAATTGTTCCAGCGTCCGGCGCGTCACCCAGAGCGTGCGGTTCAGCGTTTCTCCCGGCAGCACTCCCGAGCGATGCCAGCGCAGGACGCTCGGGCGCGAGACCAGCAGCAACTGCTGGATTTCCGTGCCGCGCCACCGGCCCCGGTCCTCCCCCAGAATGAGCTGCACCGCCCGGGCCGGCGTCATCAGGCACCGTTCCGGGGCCACCAATTCCCGCGTCCAAAACCGCAGCTCCCGATACGCCGCCCCGCGCGCCGAGAGATCAAACACCCACTGCAACTCCCCGCTCTCCACCATTTTCATCACCTCCTCCGCATCCACCCCGAACACCGCCCGCACCACATCCAGCGTCACCAGCACCGTCCGCCGGCTGAAGGCCACCGGCAGCGACTCCGGCACCCGTGCCCGCACCGGAACTTTCCGCGCCGCCTCCGGCTCCGCCACAACCGGCTCCGCCGCCTCCGGCAGTTCCGGCACCGGCGCCGCCTCCTCCCGGAGCCGGGGTTGCGGGTCATCCCCGGGCGTTGCCACCGTCAGCCCACCCTGCTCCGGCATCCGCCGGGCGATCAGACTGTTAAATTCCCGCTCCGCCGGGGTGCGCCGCGCCGACGCGGGTTTCGTGTTGTTCTTCATGTTGTTTTCTCGTTTGTTTGTGTTTGTTTATGTTTTTGACAAATTCTCCTGGTCCGGTGTATAAACCGGTCATGGCCGCCTCCCAACGCACGCCCAATCAAACCCTGGTCGCCTTCGCCTGCCACCAGGAACTCCTGCGCAGCCTCGACCTCTCCCGCGCCCGCACCGGCGCCGACCGCAGCCTGTTCATCCGCCAGGCCATCTGCGCCGAGCTCCGCCGCCTCCGCGTGCCCGTGCCGGACGACTGGATCCTCGCGCCCGACCGCGCCAAAAAGGTCCGCTACGCCCCCGCGCCGTCTGCGGCCGCCCGCCGGCCCCGGCGGTCAGTTTAGCGCCGCCTTGCGGGGCGAACACTTGGGCAGCGCCGGCACCGCCTTGGCCGGCGCGCTGCGCCGCAGGATCTGCGCCGAAATGAACAACTGCCGCGCCCAGCGGAAATACTTCCGCGCCAGCATCACCCGCTCGTGGGCGTTCATCCCGCCCGCGAGGGCCTCCAGTTCCGCTTCGAGTTTCACTTTCATAATCATCCTCATCCTGATTCTTTAGCTTATTCTCCCCCGAGTATAACCGGGGGGGTGGGACATTGGCGGGGTATGTGAATAAGTTGAACAACTTTTTTTTCGCGGCGGAAACCGCTGATTGTGAACAGGTTGCGACGCCGGCGGCCCGTTTGACGGAAAAAAACTTCCTCCCAAAATCAAAATCCGGGGAAATTTCAACGCTGGGCGGTCGAGTTCCCGTCCATCGGCGAGGATAGGCAGGCATCCGTCCGCGCGCAGCGTCTGGTAGTGCGGCAGTCCTCTGCCGCTTTTGCGGGAATTCATCCGACCACCCAAGTCATTCAGACTGTCAAACCCCGGCCGAACCATTCTCCTTCTCCCCAAGGGATAAGGCCGGGAGGGCGGGTTTGGCCGGCCGGGGCCTCGCAGCGGCGCAGGCGCGACCTATTTGCAGCACCGCGCCCCGCTAAAACCAAAAGCCCCGTCGGGGCGGCCTATTCGGCGGATCATTCTTCGGCGGTCAAAAACATCTGTGCGTCGGGATTGGCCATGAGCCGAAGGTGCCGCTCCGGACGGAGCTTGAAAACATTATTTGGGCATGGGGCTGCAAATATAGCGCCCCTGGCGGGGCTGGGGGAAGAATTTTGCCGGTTGGAATTTGAAGTTTTCGCCGCCGGGTTTCAGGGGCGGGCATTTTCCCCCCTCCCACCCGAAATTTCGCCGGGGAAAAAATAAAAAACCGGAAAATCCCGTTACCTAGTAACGCGATGGGACGGGTTTAAGGTGTATAAAACATGCGTTTGGCCGCCGGCGGGGTCGGCGCAAACCATTGAAGGGCAGGGGGATAGGCCCGGGGCGGCGGGGGCGAATCTGTCAAGGAGAAAGATTTTTTCAAAAATGATCATTTTACGTTACTAGGTAACGAGCTTTTTTTCGGAACGGGGGCAGACTGGTTGCGTGATGATTAAAACATTACAACGCAAACCGCGAGCGGCGCGGCGGCGGACGGCGACCACGGCCGCCGGGGCTTGCCCAGGGGGGCCGCTTTTTCGTGCCGCAGACTTCCAAGCCTGCGGTGTCGCGGGTTTCCAAACCCGCAGGGGGCACGCATCACTGGCGCATCCGTCACTCGGATGGTCCGCCGATGGGGACATCGGCGACACGGCAGATTTGGAAATCCGCGGTACGCCGGCGGTCCCAACCTTTTCCATGTGCGGGAGCCCATCTTACCACAAGTCCCTCCATGTGCCTCCCTCCCGCACGGCGCTGGCGGCCGCCCCCCGTTTCAAATCGGGCGGTCGCCAGACAATTTTCAAAAAAAGCAGAAAGCGGAAAAACGAAAGCAAAAAGCTGAAAACTGAAACTCTCAAATTCAAAAAACAAAAATCAATGAAAACTCAAAATTCAAAATCCCAAACTCTCTTTGCCGGCGTCCTGGTGTCCGTGCTGGGCGCGCTGCGGCTGGCGGCGCAAACCACCAATTCAACCCCGGCCGCGGCGGCTCCCGTCGCCACGCCGGAACAGACGTTCTTTCAGTCGGTGGGCGGGTATCTCAGCAGCATCAATTATACGAACACGTTCACGAACAACGTGCTGGAGGTGTCCACCGGCGCGGGCGAAACCGGGCCGATCCTGGGCAATTACGTCAAGGCCCAGCATGACGCGAAGCGGTGGGACGTGTCCGCGACGGTGCGCAATGCGGGCATCGCGGGGGTGATTGAATCGGCGGAGGCGGGGGGCGGGTTCAAGGTGATCGAGGCCGGGGACACCGCGCTGACGGTGGCGGTGGAGGGCGGCTGGGACTGGAACAAGCACGCCGGGCTGGTCGAGCCGCAGTTGGTGCTGCGGAAGAAGGCGACCAAGAACACGTTCTTTGAGACCGGCCTCAGTTTGCCGGAGTGGACCACCGGGGCCGCGAACAAGACGCCGGGGTTTTTCATCGGCACCGGGTTCACCTACTAACCGCAAAGCCCGGATTATTTAACCGCAAAGAACGCAGAGAACACAAAGACGGGGATTTTTTCACCACAGAGGCACAGAGGACACAGAGATGAAGCGGAATCAGTCAATATTACTGATTAATAAAATGGAGTTTTCCGGGGCTGACGCCCGGCCTGGGTTCGGTTCCGTCCCGGTCTTCCCGGCTGGCTCTGCGTTCTTTGCGGTAAAATAATATGAAATCCAATCTCATTCTTAACCAGCCTGGTTTCGTGCTCGGCAATGCGCGGGTGCTGGCGCAGCTCAGTGCGGAGGCGTATGCCACGGTCACCGGAACGCCGGGTCAGGGGACCCGGCCTACAATGGGGACGCCGGGTCAGGGGACCCGGCCTACAGTGGGCGACGACACTGTAGGGCCGGTGCCCTCACCGGGTGGTGTCCCTGCCACGGGAACGCCGGGTCAGGGGACCCGGCCTACAGTGGGAACGCCGGGTCAGGGGACCCGGCCTACAGTGGGGACGCCGGGTCAGGGGACCCGGCCTACAATGGGGACGCCGGGTCAGGGGACCCGGCCTACAGTGGGGACGCCGGGGCGGGGCACGGGGCCGGCAGTGATCCACGATCCAGCCACCGATACGCAGGTGGTCATCACGCGGTATGACGATTGCACGGTCATCGCGTTTCGCGGGACGATGGACCTCAAAAATTGGATCACGGATGCCGATTTTGGCAAGCGGCCCATTCCGAATGGGCCGATGAAGGCCGGCCCGCGCGTTCATGCCGGGTTTCTGGCGGCGGTGGAGTCGGTGATCCATGTAATTGAGGCGCATCTCAATGAGGGCAGGGCGGGCGCTGCTGCGCCGCCCAATTATTCAGGGCAGACCGGCAGG
>CAZUBG010000254.1:5199-7455 GCA_964618545.1 uncultured Bifidobacteriaceae bacterium
CCAATTATTCAGGGCAGACCGGCAGGTCTGCCCCACCGATTGAGGGCAGGGCGGGCGCTGCTGCGCCGCCCAATTATTCAGGGCAGACCGGCAGGCCCTCGCCGGGCAGGCCTGCCCTACCGTTGATGATCACCGGGCATTCGCTTGGGGGCGCATTGGCGGTGTTGTGCGCGCATATCCTCCAGGCGGAGGGGTGGACGGTGCATTCGGTGTACACGTTTGGTCAGCCGCGTGTGGGGGACCGGGCGTTTGCGGCGGCTTACAATGGTTTGAAGGCGGGGCAGGCATCCAGCCTGTCTTTTGAAACTGACAGGCCGGATGCCTGTCCCACTCTCGGAAGCCAGACCTTCCGCCTGGTCAACGAAAACGACATTGTGCCCCGGCTGCCGGGCTGGGTGCTGGGCTACCGGCACGCGGGGCAGCATGAATTTATCACCGCGGCCGGCGCGCTGGTGGAAAACCCCTCGCTGTTCACCATCGCCCTGACCGACGCCCTGGGGCTCTACGCGGCCTGGCGCAGGTTCGATGACGTGGTGATTGAGGACCATTTCATGGGGGCCTACCTCAAGGCACTGAACGACCCGAATTTTTAACCGCAAAGAACGCAGAGAACGCAAAGAAAAAGCAGAAATGGGGAAAGCAGAAAGCAGAAATTGAACAGAAGCAAGCGAAGGCAACGAAGAAAAGTCATGAGCGCCCAGACCCCCAATCCCAGACCCGAGAGCCGAGCCCCCAGACTCCGGACCCGATAACAACTTATGATGCTCGCCCAAGCCCAACCCCTCGACGCCCTGCCGGCCGGTTTCTGGAAATCGTTTTGCATTGCGCTGCTGGCGCTGATCGGCGGCGTGGCGGCGGTGCTGTGGATCATCTCGCTGGTGCGGCGGCCGGAGCCGACGCGGCTGCAGGATTCGCCGCCGATTGAGTTTCGCAAGGCGCCCAAGCGCTACAACCACGACGCGACCGAGGCGCGGTTTGCGGAGATTGACCGCCGGCTGGAGCTGCACGACGCCGAGCTGCGGGTGATCCAGGAGGACCGCGCGCGGACGCTGCGGCACCTCAACCGCCGGTTCGAGCGGGTGCTGGTGGGGCTGGCGAGCATCGCCGGCCAGGTGGGGGCGCGCGTGCCCGAGAGCCGGGATGACGAATGAACACAACGGTTAACCCCAAAAATCATATGACCCAAAACGAAATCAAAATCAGCAAGGCCATCCTGTACGTCCTGCACGAGGTGGATGGCGGACAACTGCACGAACTGCCGCTGCACGCGGAAGTGAACCTGCTGCGCGAATGCACGCTGACGGAATTCGAGGCGGCGCTGAAGCTCTGCGACACGAACCGCTGGATCGTCGGCATCCACAGCAAATTCAAGGGCCGGCTGTGGAGCATCAGCGACGCGGGCGAGGCGGCGGCGGCGGAAATGTGAAGGACCCGGAGGAACGACATGAAACATGACAAAACAACCCGGCGGGCGTCCCGGTCGGCGGTGGAGCGGCAAACCCTGACGGCGCCGGAAGGCGAGCGGATGGCGAATGGTGAGTACGGTGCCGAACCTTACCACCAGTTGAGGAAGTTAAAGCACGTTTGGTGCAATGAACTGCACGAGGATGACAAGGTCTATTGGCGGACGGAATTCAACTCGAAGAAGAAGCCCAATGTGCTGGTCGAGCTATTGCGGGACAAACTGAAGATTGACCTGCACTTTGACTATCTGTTGGACGACTTCCGGGACTGGGTGCGGGTGGAGTGCAATCGCGAAAAGGAGGCCGAGCGGATGCATGACGATGACCGGAGCATGAGCAAAGCGCATCCTGAGTGGACGCTGGACCAGGTCCGCGACGAGGTGGTCAAGCGGGCGTACAACCGGACGCTGGCGGAGGGTGATTTCAATTTGGGAATGAAGGTGGCGCGGGTGCATGTGGCGATCACCAAGTATCTGCTGGACCTGGAGAAACACCAACTGGCGGCCACCCAGCGGTGTTACGACGATTTGCCGGGATTGCAGGAGATTCGCAACGATTCCGGGCTCAGCCTGGAGGAGAAACTGCGGCAGATCCGGCTGAAACTGTTCGGCCGGATTGCGGAGGAGGAACCGCAACCCCAGCCGTAACCGTAAATGAGGCAAAAGGTTAACCGCAGGCATACCATCATGAAATTCCAAGGGCAGAAATCAAAGGTTAAGAATTGTTCAGAGCCTCCTGACGCCGGCGGCGACGAAGATGAGAAGGTGCGCGGCGAGGGTGCCAAGCGGGCGGG
>CAZUBG010000255.1:0-7354 GCA_964618545.1 uncultured Bifidobacteriaceae bacterium
TCAATGCGCCGGGCGCGATAGGTGTCCGTCGCGTCCAGCATTTGCAGGCCCGCCAGAATGTAAAGATAGACTCCCAATGACGGGCAAAGCCACAGGCAGCCGGTGGCGATCAACGCGCTGCCCAGGGGAATGACCAGCCAATGGACAATGGGTTTGTCCGGCAGGAAACGCGGCGTTCCCCAGTAATACGAATACCCTTCGATGCCGCGTCTGCGCCGGTTGCGGATTTCAATCAGGTTGGCAACGCCGAAAATCCACATGATTAAAATGAATCCTTCGATGGCAATGAACGGAATATAATCTTTGAAAGTTTGCGGCGGGTCCACGTCTGGCGGGTTGTGGTAAGTCATAATGCCGCCGATGATAAAGAGCGGGATTTTGAAAAAAAATGTGTGGCCGATGAGTCTGCCCCACGTCCAATGGCGCTCGCCCATTTGGTGTTTCCAGATCACGTCCAATGGCAGAGTGAACCACATACGTCAGAATTGTGGAAACACGACGTGCTTCCAAGTCTTGCCGTTGCTCCATCGCCTCCCGCTCTGAAAGACCACCGCTTGAACCAGGCCGCGATATTGCGGGCCGCCCTTCCAGAGCGTGGTAAATTCTCGCGGCTGCAACTCCAAATCAACCACCTGTTGCTCACTCTCCGTATGGGACCAGCTTTGGTGGCCGTGAGTGTCGCTGGAAGACAAACGATATTGGAGTTTTCGGCCAATGGCTTCCGCCGCCCAATTGTTGGTTACGGCGTCGCCGTTTTGATGGAACATTTTCGTCTGCAAATTGCCCAGCAATGAGTCCACCTTGGGGCGGGCCGTCTCGCCGCCCAAGGCGCTCAAATAATTGGAATAATTTTGGGTCAGGTACACCGTGCAAGCGCGTGAAGCTCTGGCCGTGGTTTGAAAAACCTGATCATAGGCTGTGGTGAAATAGTGGGCTTCATCGGCCCAAATGAAGACCGGACGCGTATCATCCGCCGGTCGCCGTTCCAACGCCTTTTGGGTCATGAATTTCATTAGCACCCCGGCATACTGACCCAATTCGCCCCATTCCTTGACCGGCAAATCCACAATAATGATTCGGCCCAAAGTGGTGTGGTCGGGGATGACGGTGGTTTGCATGGAAAAGAGTTTTCGGAGTGTGCCGCGCAAAAAGCTGTCCGCCAGCGTAGTGAACAGCGAGACGATGGAAGAACGGGGACGGTTGTCCATTCGGGGAAATTCCTCCAGCCAGTATTTGGCTGTCATTTGATATTCCGGCTGCACATCGGGATTTTCCACTGCTTTGGTCCCGGCCTGCTGAATATAGTCAAAGCAGGTGGATTCACCCTGCCAGGCTTCACTTTGGGCTTCTTCGACGTCCTGCGGTGCGGTGCGGACGATGTCGAATAATTCGGCCAGCGTCACCACCCCGCGAGCGATGAGCAGGAGATCCACCGCATTGCGCAGCAATTGTTTTACGGCCCGTTCCCAATAAGGGTCAGCCGTGGCCTGTCCATGCCGCTGACTGGCGATTTCGGCCACCTGCATGAACAACGTGACCAGATTTTCGGTCTGGCCCGCGCCCGCGCCCGGCCGGTTGGCTTCATAAGCCAGAAAATTGAACTGTTCCTTTGATAATTGGAGGATGTCCGATTCCCGCCCCGCCTCGCTGGCATAACGAAACCATAATTCCGGCTCGTCAGTTTTGGCGCAGAGCACCAAGCCGCCAAAATCATTTTCGAGAAATGCGCGGGCCAGCGCCCGGCCCGAACCGCTGGTCTTGCCGGAGCCAGTCGCGCCAAAAATTTGCGTGCCTTCGCAGGCGTCCCGAATACGCCATGCGTCCTGGGCGTGGTCGGAGAAGTAAAGCAAGGGCGCGTCTAGTTCCCATGGCTGGGCTGGCAATGGCGGCGGCGGGTTTCGCGACTGCCCAACCAGCCCGCCGTTTCCGAGGCGCAGTAATTTTCCAAGCGTTATCATCGGATCGTGTCCGCCCTTTTGGTCCGGGCCTGCGACGCTTCAACATAGCCCATTTTCACCTTGGTTTCAAAAAGCTGGGAAATCCACCTAATCCGCCTTAACTCGCCCGCTGCCCGTTAACGGTGTCCGGCCCGGCTGGTTTAGGTTGGAAACAAATGCTGACGGCGAAGGCACAATGCAGTCTGGCCGATGCGGAAAGGTACTTCCGGGAACACCTTTCGGTGGGGGACTACTACACCGAAGGGCAGCACGTCCCCGGCCATTGGTTCGGTCAGGGTGCGGCGGAATTGGGACTTTCCGGTGTGACCAAAGAGGATGAATTTATCCGCCTGTGTGAAAACCTTCACCCGCAAACCGGCGAACAACTGACGTTGCGCCAGAAAACCACCCGGACGGAAATGGACGCCAATGGCGTCGAACATCAGGCCGCGAATCGCCGGGTATTTTACGATTTCACGTTCTCGCCGCCGAAATCGGTTTCCATCGCCGCGCTGGCGGGGGATGACAGCCGTATCGTTGAGGCGCATGACCGCGCCATCGGGGAGGCACTGCAACAGTTGCAAACTTTTGCGGCAACCCGCGTCCGCAAGAACGGCCAGTGCGCGGATCGCACCACCGGCAACATTGTAGCCGCCGTGTTCCGGCATGACACGTCGAGGGCATTGGACCCCCATTTGCACAGTCATGCCATTCTCTTCAACGCGACTTATGACGCGGTGGAGCAGCAATGGAAGGCGCTGCAAAATCATGACATGCTGGCCGCGCAAAAGTTTGTCGAGAATGTCTATTACCACGAATTGGCCCGTGAACTGGTCGGCTTCGGGTATCAACTCGAAAACAAACCGCGTGGCGACTTTGAAATCAAAGGCGTGTCCCCGGAACTGATTGAAAAGTTTTCCAAACGACATAAGCAGATTGACGAAGCGACGCGCCAGCTTTTGGAGCGCGAGCCGGACAAGGCCAATGGCAATGTGGCCGCAATTCGGGAGAACATTGCCCATCGCGAACGCCCGCCCAAAGTGCGCGACATGGCTTTGTCGCGGCTGCAAGGATTGTGGGACAATCAGATGACTGCCGGGGAACGGGAATCTCTCCGCAATTTGACCGTGAGTGAACCGCCGATTGTCCAGACGCCCGCCAACATGGCGCAAAAAGCGGTTGCGTGGGCCGAAGAGCACGTTTTTGAGCGGCGGTCGGTCGTCAATGAGCATGACCTATGGCGGCACGCGCTGGAACATGCCAGGGGCGAGAATATCCAGTTGGCCGACGTTCAGGCGGTCACGCGCCAGCGGGATTACGTGCGCGATGAAAAGCACCCCGGCAAGGTCACTTCGCGGGAACATCTGGACCGGGAATGGCAGATCGTTTGTCTGGCGAGTGACGGGCGGCGGCGCTGCGCTCCGCTCGCCTTCGATTGCCGGGCCAGCAATCCGCAACTGGATGATGAACAGCGCCAGGCCGTCAACTGGCTGGTGAGTTCGCCCGATTTGGTCAGCCTGTTTCGGGGCGGGGCGGGCACGGGAAAGAGTTTCACCCTGCGCGAAGTGCAACGCGAATTGCGGGAACGAAACTGCCCCGTTCACGTCGTGGCCCCGCAACGGCAACAGGTCATTGGGCTAGAACAGGACGGCTTGGAAAATGTCGAAACTGTCAGTGCTTTTCTGGCTCGGCGGCAAATGTCGCGTAATTCGGTCGTGCTCGTGGATGAGGCCGGGCAGATCGGCGGAAAGCAAATGCACGCGCTATTGCGCATGGTGAAGGAACATGAAGGGCGGGTGATTCTTTCCGGGGACACCCGGCAGCATGGGGCGGTGGAGGCCACGGACGCCCTGCGGGCCATTGAGAAGTATGCGGGCTTGCAGGCGGTGGAACTAACGAACATCCGCCGCCAGAATCCAGCCCTGGCGAAATCGAAAGCGGAACGCTATCGGATTGAGCAATATCGGCAGGCCGTGGCTGAGGCCCGCGACGGGAACCTTGCGCAGTCATTCAACCGGCTGGATAAATTGAACGTCATTGAGCCCTGCACGGCTGCGGACCAGCATAAGAACCTTGCCGCCCGTTATTTGGAACTGGCCAAAGAAAATCAATCCTGCGTGGTCGTCTCGCAAAGCTGGAATGAAATCCACCAAGTCAATAACACGATTCGGGACACATTGAAAAATGAAAAGCGGATTGGCGTTGATGAAGCATCCGTCACGGCGTTTCTGCCGGTGGATTTGACGAACGCACAGAAGCGCGAGGCCCGTTCGTATGCGCCGGATTCCGTGCTGGTGTTTAACCGCGATGTGCGCGGCTTCAAGGCCGGTGAATCGGCACGCATGAAAGCCATCACGGATGAACATCTGATTGTTGAAAGTGACGCTCGCATCGTCAAGATTCCCTTCAAGCAACTGGACAAGGTGACGGTCTGCCAGGGCAAGGAAATGGCCTTGTCACCTGGGGACAGGCTGCAATTGAAGGCCAATGGGCGAAGCGTAGAGAATAAGAAGCTCGCCAATGGCGAATTGGTCACGGTCAAGGCCGTTCATGCCGACGGGCAAATCAAGCTGGCGGACGGCAGGACGCTGGACAAGGATTCCCGGCAGTTCGTTCGCGGTTACGCCGTTACATCCTACGCTGCGCAAGGCAAGTCCGTGGATTACGTCCTGTTCTCCGACTCGGCGGTCAAGGCCGCCACGAATAATCAACAATGGTATGTGACCATTTCACGCGGCAAGAAAGGCATCCATATTTTCACCGGCGACAAGGAACAACTGCGCGACAACATCACGCGGTCAGGGGATCGCCCGCTGGCCTTGGACATGGCCGAACCAGAAGCGGGCCTTGCCCGCCACTCAAACAAAATTCAACGGCGCAATGCCGCCCGCTCGCTCGCGGTCGAGCATTCACAACGCGCGGCGGCGAAACGGCGCGCGGAACGGCTTGGGCCAAGTCTTAACCAAATCCGAACCCATAACCAAGGCATCGCCCTATGAATCCTGCCTCCTCCTGTTACCGATTAAGCCGAAGCGTCATGGGCGAGAATATGCCGATGGACAGCCTGCGGCTGGAAGTCAATCCCGAGTCCTTTTATCTGCTCTCCTACCATCACTTGGAATTTGGAAAATTTGAAGCGGGCAAGGATCGTGATGTCCTCACGCTTGCGTTCACCGGTCACGAAGTGCGAATCGTGGGCCGCAACCTGCGCGACTTGGCCGTGGCGGTCCAAAAGCGGGCCGTTGAATCCATCACCCCGATGCCCAATCGGTATAGCGCGACGTCCAGCGGCCAGGGTGGTCTTGTCGAGGTCATCGAAGTACGGGCCAGTGAGGGCAACAACTAAGGATACGGGTTGCCGTCCAGCAATTTCAGGCATTTCTGCGGCAGCGAGCCGTCCGCCAGGAGAGGGAAGCCCGGCGGGTTTCAAAGTCAAATGGGGATGGGTATATGAGCGGTTGATTATAACGATGTTTTACCCTGTGCCTTGGCTTTAGCCCAGCGCTTCTTGGCGGCGGCAGCTATTTTTGCACGGGCTTCCGGCGACATGCGGCGGCGTTTGGTCTTGGGGGGTTCGGCTGCGAGGCGAGCTTTTCTTGGCCGGCCCGGCCCTCGTTTGAGGGTCGGGGGCTGGGAACCGAGCAGTGAGGCCAGTTCACTTCCCAGCTTCTCAATTTGCTCTTTAAGTTTGGCGGCGTGGTTTAGTTGTACCGAAGTCAATGAAAGCAGGTCGTTCATGGGCGAAGCATAGGCTGGCAGGCAATCGGCGTCATCAGGTATTTTGCGCGCCAAGGTTTCATCAGGCCAGCATTATAAGAGCGCATTCGTATATTTGCCGATTGAATGCAGCGCGGGCGAAACAACTTCGCCCGCGCCGTTGTGTCATCCGCCAAACGGGCCGCTGTCGTCGTCGGATTCAAAAGTCCACCGGCTCACTGGCGAAAGAGTCTTGCCGGGCGGACGAACCACCAGAATGAACGTGTGGCCAGTTTTGGCCTTCTTCTTGGCCGAACGCCGCCCCAAAAACCACGCGATAAGCGGCAGGCCGACGTAGACGAACAAATTCATCAGCGCCTCGCCGTGTTCCCGAATCAGCCAGTCAAGAAAATGGAGCACTGGATTCATAACGCCTCCTCATGCCGCCACGGGTTGCGCCGCTGGGCCGGTTGCCGGGCCTGCGGTGATGGCTTTCTGTTGCCGTTCATATTCGCTCAAGGCAGGCATTTCGACCGGAGCCTTGCGGGAATACGCCCGCGCCATGGCCCGGCTTTGATGCCCCAGATTCACCTGGGCGAACCGTTCGGGATAGCCCGCCGTCTTGGCCCGTTCCGCCCACGCATAGCGGTAGCTGTGCAAGGTCACGCCTTTGATGCCAAGCCCGGTGCAACGTTGTTTGAACTCGGTGGCCCTGTCGCCCGAACGCACCGTGCGCAAATACGGAAACAGTGGGCCGCTACCCGGCAAGTCCCGCAAGATTTCCTCCATGTCCCGGTCCATGCGCATCATGGCAATCGAGCCTGTCTTGCGGCGGGCGTAGCTGATGACGTGGTGCTCCCAATCCACATCCTCCGCGTTCAATTCCGCGAGATCGGTTTGCGATGCGCCCAAATACCAAGCCAGTTTGTAAAACGCCTTGCGCTCGGGATTATGTTCGCGCTCAACAACAGCCAGATGCTCGGCCAGGGTGATGCCGCGCTTTTCCTTGAACTCCACAGCAGGCCACTGGCGCTTCGGCACGAGGGGCCACGGCAGCCAATTCATGTCCACGCAGAAGTTGTGCAACCGCCGCAAATAGACGTTGGTGGAAACGGTGCCCATTTGCAGCACTTGCAAAATGATTTCGCCCTTGGTTTCGATGATGACTTGCGGCAGCAGCGGGGCCAGCGCCTTGTCCTTGGCGGCTGTTTGCCAGCGATGGAGATTCGCGCCTTGTTTGGTGTTCATCAACGCCTCAATGGCATTCTGCCAGGTCCGCGTGGTCATGCCCTTGTCGGAACCTGCCAGATAGGCTTTGGCAATTTGCAGGTTGAGCACGGGCTGGCGCTGGGCATTGTTTTTGGCTTCGATGATCTGGCGGGCTTCATCTTCATTGGTGGTGTGGAGGCTGCTCGGTTTGCCCGTGGTTTTGTCCACGGCGTAATACATCCCGCCCCGGCTGCTCCGACGAATTAAGCGATAACGTGTTTTCATAACTTTTTCACGTAACGCGAAGATAAATGAGGCCGACTCCGAACCGTTAGCGTGCAACGGGCGAGTTACCCGGAGTTCCGCTGGTTTCTTTCGGAGTTGGAAAACTGGTGTCCGATTTGGTGTCCGTTGCGGACCCCCGCGCCCCCAAACCCTTGTAAATAAAGGCGATTTATTTGGAGGCGAGGGTCGGAATCGAACCGACGGATGAGGCTTTTGCAGAGCCCTGC
>CAZUBG010000256.1:0-7064 GCA_964618545.1 uncultured Bifidobacteriaceae bacterium
AACGCAACGACCCTCTTTCACTCTGTGCCTAAAAAGAATTTTGTCTCACACCCTTAAATTGCCTTTCCAGCACATAGTCTTTGACATTGGTTGGATAATGCGGGATTATGATAATAATACCGTTCAATAATTGAACAGAAGAGTGAGTCGGCCTCTCTGATGCATGTCCACTTGAGTTTACTTTTTGCACGGGGAGCGGTGTCGTTTGCCCCGGCAGGCGGAATCAAACCGTTCCAACGACGAAAGATCGTGGGTTTGAACGCGATTTTTGCCGGACAAGCAACAATTAAAGACGATGCCGGACAATTAAACACAATTTGCTATGATGATAAATCCGGACATAACCGCCGGTCAAACCTCCGCCCGGGCGGAGGAATGGCGGAAACTCGTGGCCAAGTATGAGAAGCCGTCCCTTGGCCGGGCGGTCTGGCAGTTGACCAACACCCTGGGGGCCTACGCGCTCTTGTGGTGTTTAATGTATTTCAGCGTGCAGGATTGCCCCTGGTGGGTGACTTTTCCGCTGGCGGTGCTGGCGGGGGCCCTGCTGGTGCGCGTGTTCATCATTTTTCACGACTGCGGCCACGGCTCGTTTTTCCATTCCCCCCGGGCCAATGCCGTCATGGGTTTCATCACCGGCGTGCTGACGCTGACGCCGTTTCATCATTGGCGCTGGGAACATGCCATTCATCATGCGAGTTCCGGCAATCTGGACAAGCGCGGCGTCGGGGACATCTGGACCATGACCGTGGAGGAATATTTGCAATCCTCCCGCGCCAAACGGTTTTCCTATCGCCTGGCCCGCAATCCCGTGATCCTGTTTTTGGTGGCGCCGTTGTATCTGTTTTTGGTGCACCAGCGGTTTGCCAAACCCAGCGCCAATCCGCGGGAACGCCGCTCCGTCCATTGGATGAATCTCGCGCTGCTGGCCATGGCCATCGGATTATGCTCGGTCTTTGGCTGGAAAGCGTACCTGCTCATTCAATTGACCGTC
Organism: uncultured Bifidobacteriaceae bacterium; assembly: GCA_964618545.1. GTDB lineage: Bacteria > Verrucomicrobiota > Verrucomicrobiia > Limisphaerales > UBA11358 > UBA11358. The sequence continues at coordinate 992 of CAZUBG010000256.1, forward strand.
ATCGGCGTCGCCGGCGGGCTGGGGGTCTGGATGTTTTATGTGCAGCATCAATTCGAGGATGCCTATTGGGAACGCGGCGCGGACTGGGATTATTTTTCCGCCGCCCTTGCCGGCAGTTCGTTTTACAAATTGCCGAGGGTGTTGCAATGGTTCTCCGGCAACATTGGTTTCCATCACATTCATCATCTCAGCGCGCGCATCCCCAATTATCACCTTGAACGCTGTCACCGTTCGCACCCGGTGTTCCAGTCGGTCAAGCCCATCACGCTCCCGGGCAGTTTCAAATGCGCCGCCTACCGGCTGTGGGACGAGGAAAACAAAAAATTGGTGGGCTATCGGTATCTGAAAACCTACCTGAAGCAGTCCCGACTGGCGGCCCACGCGAGGCTGTGACGGCCGGTTTGCCCGCTCCGGCAAAAATTCCAAGCTTGACGCAGCGGCCGTTTTCGGTTGGATTACTGCAATATGAAGAAGTTTATTTTGGCTTTAGTCGCCGGGGCGGTTGTCGTCGCCACCGGTTGTGTCCGTACGGTGGACGACACCCATACCGGGGCCATCTGGTTTGGCAAGGACCAGTTTGAGGGTCGTTATCCGCGCACTGTGGACCAGGTTTACGCCGCTTCCATCAAAGTCGTCACCACGGACGGCGCCTTGGTGTCTGAATTCATTCCCCACGATACCACCAATACCATCCGTTCGCTCGAGGCCCGGGTGAACAACCGCAAAGTGTGGATCCGCGTGGAAGCCTCCGCGCCGCAAATCACCGATCTCTACGTCCAGGCCCGCACCCTCCATGATACGGCCGATTCCGATCTCGCCCACGAGTTGGAAAAAGAAATCGCCCTGGAACTGACCCAGATGCACTGACGCAGCGAGTCTGAATGGTCAGGCCGCCCGGCCAGGCCGGATACTTTGCCCGTTTCCGTTTTTCAAACCTTGGCAGAATCAAGGGTTTGATGAGGGAAACGGGCTTTTTTGTTGGCTCACTCTGGCCGAAGCAGCGCGCCGGCTCACAGCCGGCCCCGCTTTGTTCCCGGTGCTTTTGCCGGAGCCGGCGCTTGGTTCCAATGCAGGGTCGCCGACTTCAACGACTCGCGGACGGAACTGCCGCCGATGCGGACCACAAATGCCCCCGGTTCCCAGTTGTATTCCAGTTGCGCATTATAGAATTTCAGATCTTCCGGGGTGATGCGGAACGTCACTTCCCGGGTCTCCCCCGGTTGCAGGCTCACTTTTTGGAATCCGCGCAGCGTTTCCACACTGCGCGTCACGCTGGCGACCGGCTGACTGAGGTACCATTGCACCGTTTCCTCACCGGCCCGCTCGCCGGTATTCGTCACCTTGACCGACGCCAGCAGGGTCTCCTCCCCGGTCAGCGCCGTCTGACTCAACTCGACTTCGCCATAGGAAAATTTGGTGTAACTCAAGCCGTATCCAAAGGCATACAGCGGGTCGTTGGGAATGTCCAGGTAACGCGACACATACTTCACCCCGGGATCGCCCGTGTCGGGACGTCCGGTGTTCTTGTGATTATAGTAGACGGGGATTTGGCCGACGCTGCGCGGAAACGTCGCCGTCAGTTTGCCCGAGGGATTGTAATCACCAAACAGCGCCTCGGCCACCGCGTTGCCGGTTTCGACGCCGCCAAACCAGGTTTCCAGAATGGCCCCGCAATGCGCCTCCTCCCAGCCCAGCGTCAGCGGCCGGCCGTTCATCAGCACCAGCACCACCGGTTTCCCGGTGGCCACCAACGCCCGCAACAGCGTCTCCTGACCCTCCGGCAGGCCGATGTCACTGCGGCTGGCGGCCTCGCCGCTCATGCCGGCGGGTTCCCCCAGCACGGCCACCACCACATCCGCCTTGGCGGCGGCGGCCACCGCCTCCGCGATCATCGCTTCCGGCGGACGAGGGTCCAGGGGAAGCTCCGAGCCAAACTTTTGCAGTAATTTCCGCAGCCCCGGATCGTCCACCAGGTTGGCGCCCTTCGCGTGCAGCAGGGTGACGGCGGAACCGGCCGCCTGGCTCAGCCCCGTCCGCACGCTGACCACGGTCCGCCAATCACCGGCGGCGTGCCAGGGGCCCAGCAGCTCCGCCTGGTTGTCCGCCAGCGGACCCACCAGCGCAATCGTGCCGCTTTTCTTCAAGGGGAGAAGCGGCCCGTCATTCTTCAGCAGGACAAAGGACCGTTCCGCCAGGGTCCGTGCGGCCTGCCGGTGTGCCGGCGTCAGAATCTCCGTGCGGGCGCGCTCTGCCGTGCAGCCGCGGTACGGATCGGCAAACAACCCAAGCCGGTATTTTGCCTCCAGGATTCGCCGGCAGGCCTGGTCAATCATGGCGGCGGTGGCGTCCTTTTGGGCCGCCAGTCCCGGCAAATACTTGAGGTAGGTTTCACTGACCATGTCCATGTCCACCCCGGCCTTCAGGGCCAGTTCGGCATCCGTCCGAAAATCGCCCATCCCGTGCTCGCTCATCTCCATGATGGCGGTATAGTCGGTGACCACAAAGCCCTGGAACCCCCACTGGTTGCGGAGCACGTCGGTGAGCAGCCAGCGATTCGCCGTGGCCGGCACCGCGTCCACTTCATTAAAGGAAGTCATCACGCTCCCGACCCCGGCCTCCACCGCCGCCCGGTAGGGGGGCAGGTAATCCTCGAACATTTCAAGGCGGCTCATGTCCACCGTGTTGTAATCCCGGCCCGCCTCCACCGCGCCGTACAGGGCGAAATGTTTCACACACGCCATCAGCGTGTTGCTCTGGCGGAGGTCGTCGCCCTGGTAGCCGCGCACCATCGCCCGGGCGATCTGTGCGCCCAGATACGGGTCTTCGCCCGCGCCCTCCGCAATCCTCCCCCAACGCGCATCCCGGGCAATATCCACCATGGGGGAGAACGTCCAGTTCAGGCCGTCGGCGCTCGCTTCCGTGGCGGCGATTCGCGCGCTGTCCTGAATCAAGTCAGGGTCCCACGTGCTGGCGAGCCCGAGCGGGATGGGAAAAACCGTTTTATAGCCATGGATGACGTCATAACCAAACAGCAGCGGAATCCCCAGCCGGCTCTCGTTCACCGCCAGCGATTGCAGTTTCCGCACCGCCTGCGGAGTGTAAGTGTTGAAAACGCCGCCGACCAATCCCTGACGAACCTTGGCGTCCGCGTCCTGGCTGAGCAGCGGCCCGGTCACATCGAAGCCCACCGACAGCAGGTTCAACTGCCCGATTTTCTCGGCCAGGGTCATCCGGCTCATCAATCGGGCGATGAACGCGTTCATTTTGGGATTCAGCGGCTGGGCCTGAAGACAGCCCGCGAACATCGCTGCGATCAATCCCACGGCCAGTTTGCTTTTTTTCATTTCATCCGATGGTTCCTGTCGCCGCCAGACAGTTAGCATGGTTCGCCGGACTTGGCCACAAAGATTCCCCACCGGACCCTGCTCCGAGGCCGCCTCCGCGCCGTCCCGGAGGCGCGGCACTGTGAACCGCCGCGCGGTGACAGCCAGCACCATCGGCGGGTCGTTTTTTGGTTTTTTTAATCGTGGTTTTGCGTGTTTTCTGGGTTTTTTCCGTTCCAGACCCCGATTTGCACCGGAGCGGGACGGGAATGGGAAAACGGAAACCGGAAAGCTGAAGGCTGAAACCGGAGGCCCGGGCAGGTTCGACAAGGCGGCGCGGACGGGCCGTCCGCCCCTTTTTCAGGTGCCGCACCGCCCTCCGTCAAAGATATTATCATCTTCATGCCTCACAGAATGGCATGGGGGGTGGGACATCCGCAGGGCATCCCTAAAAACAAGTTAACATTTTTTTCAGACGGGGTCTGACGCTTTGAGAAACCTCTTGATCCGGACCAGCCAGCCCAGGATCCGCAGCCAGCACAGTGACATCAGCCAGATCAGGCGGCTCCCCGCAGACAGGCCCGTCTTTTGCATCTCGGAACGAGGAACGCCATCATCACGAGGCAGAGCCGTCCCATCACGAGCCAGCTCCAGGAAAAGATCGGCAGGGCCCGGGCCCGGCACCGGGCCTGGATGGAGCCAATGCCCAGCCATACCAGCGCCACGGCCAGCATGGCGAAGAGACTGAGGGCAAACAACAGGGAGGAAAGGGGAATCGGCGGCCCCGCAGTTTTGGGCGCCATGGCCTGTGTGCCCAAGTCAGGATTTGCCAAAGGGCCTGCCTGGCCCCGGCCCCGTGAAGGGCGAAATATTTATGGCGTCACCCTCCCAAAACCAATCCAAACAGTGGCTGGATCATGGCCCGAGTTCGAAGAACATCCATTCGTAGTGGCTCCTTTGGCTGTGTCATACCATTAGTTGTGTGGGAAGCAGAAATTCTCCATGAAATCATTTAAATATTAATTGATTTAAAATTAATACTTCGCTAATAAATGCCAATGAAAATTCCGCGAAAACCACCTGAGGAGCGGAAAATGCTTCTCACTTTGGGGCAGGAAAAATGGGGCCGCCTGTTTCAGGCCATGAGCGAACACGGTTTTGATGAGCGATATTTGCCTTGGGATGAACTGCGTTTTCGCAAACCGCCCGAAGGGCTGACCCCGGAAGAATGGTGGCTGGCGGTGAAATTGCGCAGGAAGAGTGGTTCCCGCAGCCTCTCCTTAAATGACAAAGCGGGGCGGCCATTTCACTTTTGCGTCCCTGATTTGGTTATGGATCTTCTGCACCAAATTGACCGCGGGGGGGGGGCATTTGTGCAAATTCCCGGGCAAATAACCAACGCGGACCAGCGGGACCGTTATTTAATACGCTCATTGATGGAAGAGGCCATTACGTCCAGCCAATTGGAGGGCGCCGCCTCCACGCGTGAAGTCGCCAAAAAAATGCTGGCCGAGGGCAGGAAACCACAAAACCGCAGTGAGCGAATGATCGCCAATAATTATGCGACGATGCAGCATATTTTGGAATTGAAAGAGGAGCCCCTGACTCCGGAAATGGTTTTCCAAATTCACCGGGAAATTTCCCGGGAGGCGCTGGATCTTCCCGATGGCGCCGGGCGGTTTCGCCGGGCCGAAGAAGCAATCAATGTTTCGGACCCTGAAGGATGTGTTTTCCACCTTCCCCCGCCCGCCGATGAACTGTCCTCGCGTTTGAAGAGGATGTGTGATTTTGCGAATGCAGAGACTCCGGACTTTTTTGTCCATCCGGTCATCCGGGGGATTATTCTGCACTTCTGGCTGGCTTACGACCATCCGTTTGTGGACGGCAATGGGCGAACCGCCCGCGCCTTGTTTTATTGGCAAATGCTTCACTCCGGTTACTGGATTTTTGAGTTTATATCAATTTCGCATTTTCTTCGGAAGGCTCCGGTGCAATATGGCATGTCATTTTTGCATGCGGAAACGGACGAAAATGATCTGACCTATTTCATCCTCCATCAGGCGGAGATTATTCGCAGAGCCCTCAAGGAACTTCACGATTATGTCGCGCGCAAATCGGCTGAAGCCCGGTCCTGCCTTGATGCCTTGGAAAAATATCCGGAACTCAACCACCGCCAGCAGGCGCTCATCAGCCATGCCGTTCGGCATCCAGGCTGTGCCTATAAGATTGCCAGTCATCAAGCACGGCAGGGGATCACCTACGCGACGGCCCGAAGCGACCTGCTAAAGCTGGCGCAAGCAAGTCTGTTTGAGCAGAAAAAGGTGGGCCGCACGTTCGTTTTTGTCGCCGCAAAAAATCTGGAATTACGCCTGCAGTCAAAAGCCGGCCGGTAAAGGGGAAAACGCCGGCATTGCCGGCCCGGGGCCCTCCCCGGGTGTTTTTTCCCAACCGCGAACCGGTCAGTCCCGGAAAGGGGACCGTTTTTGCCCCGACCGGCCAGCCAGACCGCGCCGCCGGAACCCGGCCCTGGAATGCGCAGCGAGCCATCCACATTCCGGAAAGGGGGCGGTAAATGGTATTGTCATCTTGCTATAGTATTGCGTCGGTACCTGACACCCCCGCGCCTGTACCCACCTTGCGCTCCCTTCCGCCCAAATGACAAAATGAAAAGATGCTGACCGGATATTACAATACCGTTATACTTAACGCCATAATAGCTTGGGGATCATAAGCGACAGGGTGTGGCGAGT
>CAZUBG010000257.1:0-6877 GCA_964618545.1 uncultured Bifidobacteriaceae bacterium
CGCCGTGCAACTGGCCTGGGCGCGCGAACTCATCGCCCGGCTGGCGTTGCGCGGCGACGAACACATTCTCGACGTGGGCTGTGGCGACGGCAAGGTGACGGCGGAACTCGCGCGGGCGGTGCCGCGCGGCTCGGCCACCGGCATGGACGCCTCCGCCGCGATGATCGCCTATGCGCGGGAAAAATTTCCCGCCCTGGAATTCCATGAACTGGATGCGCGGCGCCTCCAGTTGCCACGCGTGTTTGACCTGGTGTTTTCCAACGCGGCGCTGCATTGGGTGGATGATCACGAGGCGTTTTTGCGCGGGGCGGCGGCCGTGCTGCGACGCGGGGGGCGGCTGGTGGTGTCGTGCGGCGGTCAAGGCAACGGCCAGGCGGTGGCGGCGGCGCTGCATGCGGTGATGCGCCGCAAACGCTGGCGGGACTCCTTTCGCCGGATGCCCCGGCCCTATTTCTTTTATGCGCCGGCGGATTACCAGCTCTGGCTGAAGCGGGCGAAGTTCCTTCCGCAGTCGGTGGCGCTGGCCCCCAAGGACGCGGTATACGACGGTGCGGCCGGACTGGCCGCCTGGCTGCGCACCGCGTGGCTGCCCTACACCCAGCGGGTGCCGGAAGCGGAACGCGGGGAATTCATCCGGGCCGTGGCGGAACGGTATTGCGCCACCCATCCCCCGGACGGCCAGGGCCGGGTGCTGGTGCGGATGGTGCGCCTGGAAATTGACGCGCTCAAGGCGTGAACCCAGCCCGCGCGAACGGCGGGGGAGATGCAAAACTCCGCCAAATCCTGCAAAGGATATTGGGTGGCATTCCGTCGCCCAGTAACGGGCCGGGGCGATTGTTTTCCTTGACTGCAGGCGCAAGTCGTTGGATTTGAGTGGTTTATTACAGGGACTATAACACTTCTCCGGCCGGGCGGATCCCGTTGCCAGGCAACGGGGCCGGTTCTCCCCCCTCCCCGCGGCGGGCACTTGCCAACAATTGTCGCATGAATCGCCAGATATGGTTGGTGGGTTTGCCCGCATCAGCCGACAGTCAAGCGTAACGAACGCATTAACTTGATACATTAACTCCGCTAACCAACGCCCCATTATGTCCGACTCTTCCCGCCCCACCATTTGGGAGCACGCCCGGTCCAAAGGCGTCTCGCGCCGCGATTTTCTGACGGCCTGCGCCTGGATGACGGCTCTCCTCGGCCTGCCGGTCAGCGCCGTGGCCCAGGTCACCAAGGCGCTGGAAACCAAGCCCCGCCTGCCCGTCCTGTGGTTCCATTTTCAGGAATGCACCTGCTGTTCGGAATCCTTCATCCGCTCCTCGCATCCCGGCGTCGCCGACATCATCCTCGACCGGATTTCGCTGGATTACACCGAGACGCTGATGGCGGCCTCCGGCCACCAGGCCGAGGCGGCGCTGCGCGACACGATGACCAAATACAAGGGCGAGTACCTCATGCTGGTGGAGGGCTCGGTGCCGACGGCGGAAAACGGCGTGTATTGCTGCATCGGCGGGCGCACGGCGCTGGACATTTTACAGGAGGCGGCGGCGGGCGCCAAGGCCCTGGTCTGCTGGGGCAGTTGCGCGAGCAACGGCTGCGTGCAGGCCGCCAAGCCCAACCCCACCAAGGCCACGCCCATTCACCAGCTCGTCTCCGGCGTGCCGATCATCAAGGTGCCGGGCTGTCCGCCCATTGCGGAAGTGATGACCGGAACCATTGTGCATCTGCTGGCCTTTGACCGCATCCCGCAGCTTGACGGACTCGGCCGGCCCAAGGCGTTTTACTCCCGGCGCGTGCATGACACCTGTTATCGCCGGCCCAATTACGATGCCGGGCTGTTCGTCAATTCCTTCGATGATGAAAATGCCAAGCGCGGCTACTGCCTCTACAAGATGGGCTGCCGCGGCCCGGTGACCTACAACGCCTGCGGCGTGATGCGCTGGAACGGCGGCGTGAGTTTTCCCATCCAGTCCGGCCACGGCTGCATCGGGTGCAGCGAGGGAAATTTCTGGGACAACGGCCCGTTTTACCGGCACCTGCCCAGCTTCCCCGGCTTCGGCATCGAGACGACGGCGGACAAGGTCGGCCTGGTGGCCGGGGCGGTGACGGTCGCGGGCATTGCGGCGCACGCCATTTCCACCAACATCCGCAAGCGGCATCTGATCACGGATGAAATGGCGGCGAGCGAAGACGTGCGCGACGGCCGCGCCGAACAGGGCGGATCCTAACCCACCCCCCCAACCCGATACTATTTTATGGCAGCCAAACGAATTGTCATTGATCCGGTCACGCGCATTGAAGGCCACCTCCGCGTGGAGGTGGAGGTGAACGACGGCGTCGTCACCGACGCCTTCAGCTCCGGCACCATGGTGCGCGGACTGGAAATCATCCTGCGCGGCCGCGACCCGCGCGACGCCTGGGCGTTCGCCGAACGCACCTGCGGGGTCTGCACCACCGTCCACGCCCTCGCCTCCGTGCGCTCGGTGGAGGATGCCCTGGGCATCGTCATTCCGCCCAACGCGGAACTGATCCGCAACCTGATGTTCTGCACCCAATACATGCAGGATCACGTCGTGCATTTTTATCATTTGCACGCCCTGGACTGGGTGGACGTGGTCAGCGCGCTGAAGGCCGATCCGGCCAAAACCTCCGAACTGGCCCAGAGCATTTCCCACTGGCCGAAAAGCTCCCCCGGTTATTTTTCGGACGTGCAAAAGCGCATCGCCAGATTTGTGGGCAGCGGCCAGTTGGGCGTGTTTGCCAACGGCTACTGGGGCCATCCCGCCATGAAACTGCCGCCGGAAGCGAACCTGCTCGGGGTCACCCATTACCTGGAGGCGCTTGACTGGCAGAAGGAAGTCGTGAAAATTCACGCCATTTTTGGCGGCAAAAACCCGCATCCGAACTATCTCGTCGGCGGGGCGCCCTGTTCGCTGAACCTGGACGAAGCCAACGCCATCAACGCCGAGCGACTCGCCTATGTCGGCAAGCTGTTGACGGACGCGAAGACGTTCGTGGAGCAGGTCTACATTCCCGATTTGCTGGCCATCGCCTCGTTTTACAAGGATTGGGGCGCGATTGGCGGCGGCCTGAGAAATTACATGGCCTACGGCGATCTGCCCACGAACGGCTTTGCCGATCCGGGCAAATTCAAATTCCCGCGCGGGGTGATTCTGGACCGCGACCTGGGCAAAATTCTCGAGGTGGACGCGCATGACCCGCAGCAGGTCAAGGAATCCATCGCCCACTCCTGGTACGAATATTCCGACGGCGACGCGGCGGCGAAACATCCGTGGGACGGCGAAACCAAACTGAATTACACCGGCCCCCAGCCGCCCTACGACCAGCTCAATGTGGACGGGAAATATTCCTGGCTCAAGACGCCGCGCTGGAACAATCACGCGATGGAGGTCGGCCCGCTCGCCCGGCTGCTGGTGGGTTACGGCACGGGACGCGCCGACATCAAGGACGCCGTGGACATGGTGTTGAAGAAACTGGACGTGCCCGTGGGCGCACTGTTTTCCACACTGGGGCGCACGGCGGCGCGCGGCATTGAAACGTATCTCATCGCACAGTGGGCGCAGGAATTTTACGGCGACCTGCTGGCGAACATTAAAAACGGCGACTCCCGCACGTTCAACGGAGAAAAGTGGGACCCGGAAACCTGGCCCGCGCAGGCCAGGGGCGTGGGCATGAGCGAAGCCCCGCGCGGAGCGCTCGCGCACTGGATCGTCATCAAGGACCAAAAAATCGCCAATTACCAGCTCGTGGTGCCCTCCACCTGGAACGCTTCGCCGCGCGATTCGCAGGGGCAGCGCTCGGCCTACGAGGCCTCGCTCATCGGCACGCCGGTCGCCGATCCCGAAAAACCATTGGAAATCATCCGCACGATCCATTCCTTTGATCCGTGCCTGGCCTGCGCCGTACACCTGTACGATCCGCAGGGCCGCACGCTCAACCGGGTCACCATCGGCGGCTAGGAGGCATTATGCAAACCACCACTCTGGGCCGGGTTTATGTCTGGGAAATTCCCGTGCGGTTTTACCACTGGACGAATGCGTTTTGCCTCGTGGTGCTGTGCGTGACGGGCTACCTCATCGGCTCCCCGCTGGCCATCCAGCAGGCCTCCGAGGCGTCCTTTGCCTACTGGTTCGGCAAGGTGCGGTTCATCCACTTTGTCTTTGCGTACCTGTTCTTCTTCAACTTCATGTTCCGCATCTACTGGGGCTTTGCCGGGAACCGCTATGCGAACTGGAGGAACTTCATTCCCTTCCGCAAAAAACAGTGGAAGGAAATCAAGCAGGTCATCGCCGTGGACGTATTGCAGGCGGACAACGAACCGATTGAGACCATCGGGCACAACGCCGTGGCCGGGTTCACCTACTTCATGACCTTCCTGGCCTTCCTGTTCCAGTGCGTCACGGGCTTCGGCCTGTACGCGGCCATGAGCAAAGCCTGGTTCCCCGGCCTCTTCAAGTGGATCGTGCCGCTGATGGGCGGCGATTTCGCCGTGCGCCAGTGGCATCATGCCTTCATGTGGTTCTTTATTCTGTTCGCGCTCGTCCATGTTTACATCGTGTTCTATCACGACTACGTCGAGGGGCGGGGCGAAATCTCGTCCATGGGCGGCGGCTGGAAGTTCATCGAGAAGGAATACCATCCGTTGCTGAAAAAACAAAAGCCTGGGAACGGCGCTAAAAAGTGAATCCGCCCACCGACCTGCCCGGTCAGGACTGCCGGGAGTGGGACAGTCTTCCAGCCTGTCAGTCCCAGGGGGCAGGCTGGAAGCCTGTCCCACCTTGTGGAGACATTCCGGTTCAGGGGTTCGAGGCGCGAAGTGAGCATCGCGGAATTCTCTCCCGGTCCCTCATTCTCGGCGTGGGCAACCTCCTGATGGGGGATGAAGGCGTGGGCGTGGCCGCCATCCGGCATCTCGAGACGCACGGCTTTGCCGAACACGCGGAACTCGTGGACGGCGGCACCAGCGGTTTTCACCTGCTGGACCTGTTCCGCGACCAGCAGCACCTCATCCTGATTGACGCCGCCACCGACGACCATCCGCCGGGCACCGTGTCGCTCATCCAGCCGCGCTATGCCAATGATTTTCCCCCCACGCTCACCGCGCACGACATCGGGCTGAAGGACCTCATCGAATCCGCCGCGCTGATGGGCTACTGGCCCCGGGTGGATCTGATTACCGTCTCGATAGGCGATCTGGGCGAGATGACCATGCAGCTTTCCCCGGCCGTGGCCGCCGCGCTGCCGGTGATTGAAACGATGGTGAAAAAGCGGCTGGCGGAGCAGAAGGAAATGCCGGAGACGGACGATTCCGCAGTCACCACGTAGCGCCGACGGCCCACGGGCGGCCGTTTGAAATTTGACGACCTGTTGGCGCCTGGGGTCATTCGTTTGGGCGCAGCCCCTGCCGCTGGCGACCACTCGGCCGTCCCGGTCATCCAGAATGCCACATCATGGGTTTACCTTTACATACGAACTCTAAATTTTGAGTTTTCCATTTCGTTGAAAATATTTGACGGCAATTCACAACTCCGCTTCCATAAACGCATGGCAGTAATCGGACGACAAAAACCACTTGAGCGCAGTCTCATACACGGGCGTTCGTATGTTAAAACTTAGCCACCTTATCACGCCATGAAACAGAGGACATTTCTCGCAATTTCGATCTTCTTGATGTGCATCGCCATCGGCGTTCACATCAATGCACGCGAGACCATCCTTCAAGCGATTCATCGTAAAAGCAACAGAATCAGCGAGGCATCGAAGCGCGGCACACCCGTCACCATAGATCCTGAAGCCACCCGTTTGAGCCGCAGTGGCCAATCTCTGAATAACGCTGGGTTTATGTTTGTGTTTGGCTCAATGCTTTTTTACGTGATCGCCGCCGTCCGCAAAGAGCCGGGCTGGTTGTACGTTTTTCCCATTCTTTTGCTGATTCTCGATTTCGGTGTCTATGCTTTGTATTAATAACATACCTACCAAACTGTCGCTTTCTTTCCAGAATGGTCAAAAAAAGAACGCCGGCGGGCGGAATCGGCGGAAAAACGGCGGAATTTTACGGGTTTTTGCGATGGCACGCGGGTTGCGTTAATCTCAACAAAAAATAGTCAGTTAACGGCTGAGACCCAGGGGAAACCCCATGGCGGCCCGCGCTTTGGTTTTTGCCGGTGAAAGGAACGATCAGACATGAAACGAATCGGCATCCTCACGGCCGGCGGTGACACCCCGGCCCTCAACGCCACCATTCACGGGGCGGTCACGCGGGCCAATGAGCTCAAGGTGGAGGTCATTGGGTTGATCAAGGGGTTTAACTGCCTGTTCAATCCAAGGGTGCCGCATGTCCACCTCAACCCCTTGTATCAGGAGGTTCCCGAACTTGATCCCACCAAGGGCGGCACGCTCATCGGCTCCTCGCGTGATTTTGTGGACCCGGACAAAAAGGAGGAGCTGGACCTGGTGGCTTTGCGATTGAAAAGACTGGGGATTGAGGGGCTCATTTGCGTGGGGGGCGACGGGACGTTAAACGGACTCCAGCCGCTGGCGGAACGCTTGCCGGTGGTGCTCTCCCCCAAGACCATTGATAACGACCTGGGCCTGAATTATCCCAGTGAACCGGATGAATGGGTGCGCACGGCCGATGCCTCCTCCAAACAAGGGTTTCGCTACAAGCAGTCCGCCTCCCGGGCGGTGTTTGATCTGAACCACATCATCAACTACGTCACCCCCGGTTATGCCACCTCGGTGTTTGTCTCGGCGGGCGGCGTGGAGCGCATCCGCACCACGGCGGAAAGCCATCGCCGCATTGCCATCATTGAGGTCATGGGGCGGCATTCCGGATACATCGCGCTGGGCTCGGCCTATGGCCGGC
>CAZUBG010000258.1:0-6844 GCA_964618545.1 uncultured Bifidobacteriaceae bacterium
GGCAGCAACACGCGCAGACCGAAAACGCGCAGAAAATCGCCGAAGCCGCGCAGGAGTTTTACGCGCGCGTGACCAAGTTCACCGAACACTTTGAGAAAATCCGCACCGGTCTCGACCGTGCCAACGCCGCCTACAACGACGCCGCCGCGAGCTTCCAAACCCGCGTCCGCCCCGCCGGCGAACGCCTGACCGAACTGGGCGGCGGCACCGGCGGCAAAGAACTGGCCGACCTGCAACCGCTGGACCCCACCTTGCGCCTCCCGCCGGGGTAACCCGCTCCAGACTTGCGCGCCCTCCCTCTTTTTTGACATTCTCCCATTATGCGCTCCATTATCACACTGTTTCTGGCCTTCGTCTTTGCCTGCCAACTGCAGGCCCGGGAAGACTCCCTCATCAACACCAACTGGTATTTTAAATCCGGCGAAGTGCTGGAGGGCGAACAGGCCGGGGGATCGGAATCCGATTGGCAGGCCGTCTCCCTGCCCCACAACTGGGGCTTTGAAGACGCCATGGCCGGCAAGGGCTATTATCGCGGGCCGGGCTGGTACCATCACCATTTGAACATCGGCGCACCCCGCGAGGGCAAACGGTATTTTCTGCGCTTTGAAGCCGCCAGCACCGTGTCCGATACTTGGCTGAACGGCCAGTTCCTGGGCGAACACCGCGGCGGTTTCGGCGCGTTCTGCTATGAAATCACCACCAATCTGTCCGCCAGCGGCGCCAACCTCCTCGCCGTCCGCGTGAGCAACGCGCCCGTCCCGGATGTCGCCCCCTTGAGCGGCGATTTTTCCGTCTACGGCGGCCTGTACCGTCCGGTGCATTTGATCGTCACCGACAATGAACATTTCGCCCTCACCGACCACGGCTCCTTCGGCGTGACCTGGCTGCAAACCAGCGTCACCGACACCCGGGCCGTGCTCGATGTCACCGCCCAGGTTTGCAACAGCACCAAACGCACCAATCACCTTTCCTTGATTGCCAAAGTGCTGGATGACGCCGGCAACACCGTGGCGCAGACCAGCCAGGATTTTGTGGCCGCCAAGAATGTCACCGCCCCCTACTTTCTCCGCGTCACCGTGCCGAACCCGCACTTGTGGAACGGCCGCCTGGACCCCTACCTGTACCAGGCCGTCGTTGAGTTGCACTCCAGGGAGGATGTGAAAACGCGCACGAATCCGCCGGCGGGGCACCGGGCAGACCTCGCGTCGCCGTCCACGGATGTAGTGGTGGACACCGTCGGGCAGCCGCTCGGCCTGCGTTATTATTCGGTGGACCCGGACAAGGGCTTTTTCCTCAATGGCCGGCCCTACCATTTGCACGGCGTGGACAAACACCAGGATCGGATGAACCAGGGCTGGGCCGTCACCGATGCGAATCTGGACGAGGACATCTCACTCATCAAGGAAATCGGGGCCACCGTCGTCCGTTGCGCGCATTACGAGCACTCGGACTATTTTTACTCCCTGTGCGACCGCGCCGGCATTCTCGTGTGGGCGGAAATCCCCCAGGTGGACAAGGTCCGCACCCCGCCGGAATTTGAAAACACCTCCCGCAATCAACTCCTCGATCTGATCCGCCAAAACATCAACCACCCCTCCATTTTTGCCTGGAGCCTGTTTAATGAAATCCGCGACAACAGCGCCGATCCCCACCGCGAGTTGCAGGACCTGAACGCGATCGCCCACGGCGAAGATCCCACCCGTCCCACCATCGCGGCCACCTGCACCGAAGCTTATCCCCAAATGAACCGCATTACGGATCTGCTCGGTTGGAACATTTATCCCGGCTGGTATTCCGACTGGGGAACCAAGGAGGATTTCGGCCCCACTTTGGAAAAAGACCGTTACACCAGCCGTTACGGGGGTTTTTGTGTGAGCGAGTACGGGGCGGGTGCCAACATCAACCAGCATGAGGACAATCCCAAACAGCCCAAAGCCGCCGGCCAGTGGCATCCCGAAGAATGGCAGGCCATCGTCCACGAGGTGGCCTGGGCGCAATTCAAGGCCCGGCCCTGGGTGTGGGGCACCTTTGTCTGGAACATGTTCGACTTTGCCGTCAGCAGCCGGCATGAGGGGGCTATGCCCGGCCGCAACGACAAGGGCCTGGTCACCTATGATCGCAAAACCAAAAAGGACGCCTTCTATTTTTACAAGGCCAATTGGTCATCGGACCCCGTCCTGTACCTCACCAGCCGCCGGTATACCGAACGGACCAACGCCGTCACCCATGTGAAAATCTATTCCAACACCGGCCCCGTCGAGGCGCTGCTCAACGGCGTCTCCCTCGGCAAATTGGATAACGCCACCAACGGCGTTTATGTCTGGAACAACGTCAAACTGCAAACCGGTGCAAACCACGTGGTTGCCCGGGCCATCCACGACGGCACCAATTTAACCGATCAATGCGTCTGGACCCTGAAGCCGGCCGCCAAATAACCCAAACCCCGTGGCGCGGACTGCCAGTCCGCTGTATTGCCGATTGGCAATCGGCCGGTATGCCGGCGTAGCGGCAAACTGGCGTTTGCCGCATTTATTTTTGCGGTCCTGACATTCGTTGACTGGCATCATCGAAAAGTCCCGAGCCTGGCGAAGATTCCCCCTCTCCCCGGGGAGAAGGCCGGGTGGATATGACTGTTTTTTGGTTGTGCTGTCTGCGTCCATCCACGATCAGCTCCGAAGAACTCAATTAATCCCCCCCGTTGATTTTGTCGTAGAAGACTTGTTGTCTCAGCATGAGCCGGTGGCCGATCTGACGCTCGGTTCCCGGGGGGTAAGCCCCGTAGGGCACGATGGTGAAAACGTTGCAGGTGTCGCTGCCGTCCGAATTGCGGTCGTTGCCGATGGAGCCGGTATACCCGTAGCCGTCCATTTTCTTGATTTGCGCCTGCAGTTTTCCGAAATCAGAACCGACGCAGATCACGCCGACCAGGAAGGGATATTCCGAGTCCTCAATCGCCACTTTTTTGACCTTGATCCCGGCCTTCCCGGCGGCCAGTTGGATGGCCTTGGTCAGGCCTTCCTTGGTGTAACGCGCGTCCAGGCTGGCCGGCGGTTCAACGGGGTTTTGAAGATATTCGAGGAGGGCTTGATTGGGGCCGGAGGCGGAATCCGGACGGTCGCTACCCGGAGGCAGCCCCGCTGGAGCGGACAGCTCCGGCTCGGCCCGGCGATGATAATCAAGCTGCATTTTGCTTTCTTCGGCCGCTTCCTCCTTGGTTCCAAAATAAACTCCGGCAAACGGCCTGCCCCCGGGCACGGAATACATCGTCACATGTTGCCAGCCGGGCACCAGATTCGGGTCGCTCAATTCAAAATCCCCCTTGCCCTTGGAAATCCGCATCAATTGGCTCTGGTCGGTGGGAACGGAGATCGCCGCCTTGGTGGTGGTATAGAGCGCCAGTTGGGCGCTGTCCGCGCTGACGAGCTCATAATGGCCCTGGACCACGATCCGGTCGGGAAATCGCCCGACGGAGGTGATTTGAATCAAATCACCCGCCGGAAAAGAGGACTGGCCAACATAGAAACTCTTCCCGGAATTGGTGTCAGCCTCTCCCGCCAAAAGCGAAGTTGCGCCCAATAACAGGATGCTAATTCCCAGTAAAATCCGCGCCGTGGACCCGTGTACCGACCCCGCCGGATATGGCCGGAACGCGGAAACCGTTGTTCCCTCCCCCCCGGGGAAAGAACGCCCCGAAAATTTTGCGCGCATTGCGCCCCTGAACCGGGATGTCTTCGCCAAGTGGGACAGGCTTCCAGCCTGTCCCCGGGGACTGACAGGCTGGAAGCCTGTCCCACTCTCGGAAACCCCGGCCGGGCAGTTCAAGACCCTCATGGCTCCACATCGGTTGAGGTTCATGGGCAGGATGATGATGGGTTGTGGTGGCAGTGGGCCGGTTGTTTTCATAGTGGTTTTTTTCTCTCGGGATTTGGAATGGCCGGGCGCTTCCCGTCCGCGTAAAATACCCCGCTGACGGCAATGGTCTCCTCGGACAGGCTGTCAATCACTTGAGCGCCTTCCCGGTGAAACTGATAGGCGGGCACCCGGTAGGAAACCTGCATGGAAACGGTGTCTGGTTGAGCAGAACCCATAAGACTGGCGGTCTTTGTTCCCCCCGTCCTTAGGACTGGGAAATGGCCGGCCAGCAGGAGGGCGACGATGACCATGAGGCACGCGGGAATGGCCGCGAGGCGAAAAAAACGGTCCCACAGGCCACGGAGGGTTTCCAGCACCGGCGGCGGGGTTTTGACTTGGCCGGCCGCGAGGATGCGGTTTCGGATTTCCGGGCGCAACGCCAGCGTTTTGGCGTGCAAACGGAGCCGGCTGGAGACCGCCTGTGCCAACACTTGTTCCTGGCGCACAGCGTGACGGCAGGCGCTGCAGCCGGCCAGATGCCGCTCCGCCGCCGCTTGGGCGTCGGCGGACAGGCTTCCCTCCACATATTCGTACAACTCGTTTTGAAAACTGCGGCAGTTCATTGCTTTTGCATCTCCTCTGTGTCGCCAACGCCAAAAAGGTTCAATTCGCCGGGCAACAGTTTTTGCAGATCGCCGATGGCGTAATGGAGCCTCGACTTGACCGTGCCCTTCGACAGGCCGAGCTGGCTCGCGATTTCGTGAATTTTCATCTCTTCGTAATAGTGCAGGACAATCACCTCCCGATGAGCCTCCGAAAGCCGGCGCAAAGCCTCCGCGAGCGCCGCCGCGGCCATTTCAGCATCCGATCGGCCCGGGCCCTCCTCTGACGGAGAAACCTCCCGGTCCATCAGTGCGTCGTTGTAGACCATGCGCTTTCGGCCCCGATGGTGGCGACGAACCAGGTTAAGCATAATCGCGTGCAGCCAGGTATGAATCGTGGAACGCCCCTGGAACCGATGAATGGAACGAATCGCCTCGAGGAAGGTGTCCTGAACGATGTCCTCCGCTTCCGCCTCATCGCCGCATAAGGAGAAGGCGGAACGAAGCAGCCGGTCGCCGTAAGTGTCCACCAATTCCTGCAATGCCGCAGGGACCTGATGCTTCAGGGCGGTGACAAGCTGGTTCTCGTTCATGCCGCATTAGTGCCATTGGCCGGCAAAAGGTTCAACGAAGATTCGTCAGTTCTGCATTTTGTCACGCAGTATTGAACCGTTGCCAATCTGGCTTGCAACGTCTCCGAGTGGTCGGTGTTCTTTGTGTTGATTTTGCGCGCAAACAGCGGTTTCTAAGGACAATCAATTCCGTTGCAGGAACTCTGGGGCGACCCTCTTGAACAACTGCCCAAGGCCGGTGCCGGGCGGTTCGGGCGCGTTCACGCTCCGCCGGAGCGCCGGCTTGCAGCCGGCTTTGGTCGTGCGGACGCAGTGGGGAAACTCAAAAGGCTGTCGGAGAACTAGATCGCCTCAGACTTTGATTCCAATGCCGATATTTGCACCACCATGGACCGATTCATCATCAGGTGCCTCCCGGAACAAAAAGAGGATGCTGGAGACTTCATTGTTGAGCTTTTCGTCTTTGACAAAAAACTCCAAAGCCCACCGCATCACCTTTCGGAAGTTAAATTCATTTGACCGAAAAGGCGTGTGGAACGTTTTCGCCAGACGACCTGCGGGAGTGATTCCTTCCGTAATTTTAAGCCCGTCAGCGTTCCAACGCGGGTAAAAAAAGGCAGGGCGGCGAAGCCCTGCCTTGCTGAAAACCAATGGCAAACGATGTCCTTAGAGGGACAGTTTGCGGCGCAACGCGCCCACGCCCACCAGCGCCCCGCCCAAGAGGCTGATCGTCATGCCGCCGTCGGGGACGCCGGAGACATTCACATTAAACGAGCCAACGTTATTATTCCACTGGTACTCATCCATGCTGCCCAAGAAAAGGCCAGTGGCTCCGGCGGGAACCGTGACGCTGCCGGAGGTCCCCATGTAAAAGACATCAGCGGAACCAGAGCCGGTGAAAACACCAATCAACGAGTTGATGGGTGCGGTAAATCCGGCGGGAGAGTAGGCGAGGCTTCCGCCAATAATTGTAGCGGTAAATCCGACGGGAGTTCCGTCGCCGTTCGGAGAAGTACCAACTTGAGATGGGTCATTTCCAGTGGTCCCGGTGGCACTCCAATTGATCGTGGTCCCGGCAGTCACCGAACCAGCGAACACAGGTGATTGATTGGGTGTTGAATCCGTGTTCGCAGGGTCTCCGCCATAGATGTCTGTTCCCCCGCCAGCCAGCAAGGGGTCAGCGGTGCCGGGGACGGTAAGCGTATTCGCAACCGCAACGTGCGCCGTGGCCACAGACGCGGCAATCAGTAGTGCTTTCATTGATGTTTTCATCGGTTTTAGTGTTTGTCTTGTTAAACTTTTTTGTTTTGTTAGCGCTTTGAGCCCGTCTTCTCCTGAATCCATTCAACGAAGCACACTCAATATGCATGGTCTTAACAGCACTCCGTGTGCCAGATAGTGGCACAAGTGCGAGGCGGTGTTTTGCGGCCATAAAAGGCTGATAAAGAACGAGTCGTTCAACATAAGTACATGCTTGGTGAAGCATTAGTAAAAGGCATATTGTAAGATATTCCGACGCATAAAACTGAAAACGCGGTTTTAGCAGCATGTAACTCATTGAACCATAGCAACTTACGAAGAATTTGGGCGTTTTGTAAAAGATTCCTGCAAGTTCGCTCGATTTTCGCCTCCCGCCATCACAGAGCCCCCAACCGCCAGGCCAGTTTGGCCACCCATAAAATTGTCGGTTGCTGATTTTGTCATGGCCAGCGCGCCCGATCACTGAAATCGTTGTCTTTTGGTGACGCTCGCGATGATTCTCCCTTCCCATGAACCGCCGATTCCGGGTGGGGAATTTGCAGTCTGCATAACGAGGCG
>CAZUBG010000259.1:0-6828 GCA_964618545.1 uncultured Bifidobacteriaceae bacterium
GCGGGAGACGTTGAACTTCTCCATGTATTCGCTCATGTCGAGCTGGATGAGCGATTTGGCGTCGCCAAACATGTTTTCGGCCAGGGTGCGGGCCAGCAGGGTTTTGCCCACCCCGGTGGGGCCCAGCAACAGGAAGGTGCCGATGGGCCGGCGCGGATCCTTCAAATCGGCGCGGGAACGGCGCAGCGCCCGGCAGATGGCGGCGACCGCCTCGTGCTGTCCGACGATGATCTTCTCCATTTCCAGCTCCACGGTCAGCAGGCGCTGCATCTCGCCCTGGCCCATGCGCTGGAGCGGCACGCCGGTCCACTTGGAAACAACGTGCAAAATCTCATCCTCATCCACCTTGATGCGCTTTTCCTCCCCGGCGGCGCGCCATTCCGTGAGCAGCTTTTCCAATTTTTCCTTGGCCTGCTTTTCCTTGTCGCGCATGGCGGCGGCGCCCTCAAAATCCTGATTCTTGATGGCGCGCTCCTTGCGGGTCTTCACGTCCTCGATCTCGGCCTCGATGAGTTTGACTTCCGGCGGGCGCGTCATGGTGGTGATGCGGGCGCGGGAACCGGCCTCATCCAGCACATCAATGGCCTTGTCCGGCAAAAAGCGGTCGGGAATGTAGCGATCCGACAGTTTCACGGCGGCAATCACGGCCGCGTCGGTAAATTCGGCGCGATGATGCTCCTCGTACTTGTGCCGGAGCCCCTTCAAAATCTCAATGGCATCCTCGATGGACGGCGCTTCGACCTTGACCGATTGGAAGCGGCGTTCCAAGGCGGCGTCTTTTTCGATGTACTTGCGGTATTCGTTCAGGGTGGTGGCGCCGACGCACTGCATTTCACCCCGCGAAAGCGCGGGCTTGATGATGTTGGAGGCGTCCATGGTGCCCTCGGCGGAACCGGCCCCCACGATGGTGTGCAGTTCGTCAATGAACAGAATGACGTTTTTGGCGCGGCGGATTTCATCCATCACCGCCTTGATGCGCTCCTCAAACTGGCCGCGATATTTGGTGCCGGCCACCATGAGCGCAAGGTCCAGGGTGATGACGCGTTTTTCGCGGAGGATTTCCGGGACATTGCCCTTGACGATTTCCTGGGCCAGGCCCTCCACGATGGCCGTTTTGCCCACGCCGGCCTCACCGAGCAGCACGGGGTTGTTCTTCGTGCGGCGGCAGAGAATTTGAATGACCCGCTCAATTTCGTTTTTACGGCCGATGACGGGGTCCATGTCGCCTTTGCGGGCGATTTCCGTCAGGTCGCGGCCAAAGGCCTTGAGCGCGGGGGTCTTGACCTCGCCCTTTTTCCCGTCGGGCGCGGGTTTCTCGCCCGGTTCACCGCCGCCACCGGCCGCGGCGGCCTGCTCTTCCTGAGCGGCGAAATTGGGGTCCAATTCCTTCAAAATTTCCTGGCGGGTTTGCTCGATGTCCACCTCGAGGTTCTTCAGCACGCGGGCGGCCACGCCGTCGCCTTCGCGCAACAGACCGAGCAGGATGTGTTCGGTGCCCACATACGTGTGGTTCAGCGCCTTGGCTTCCTTGGAGGCCAGCGCGAGGACTTTCTTGACGCGCGGCGTATAGGGGATGTTGCCGGCCAGCTTCTGGTCCGGTCCGGTGCCCACCTCTTTTTCCACGGCCAGCCGCACGGTGTCCAGATCCAGCCCCATCTTCTGGAGGACATTGACGGCCACCCCCTGCCCGAGCTTGATCAGGCCCAGGAGAAGGTGTTCGGTGCCGACAAAATTATGGTTGAATCGGTCGGCTTCCTTGCGTGCCAGTGCGAGCACCTGTTGCGCGCGCGGCGTGAAATTGCTCATGGCTTCGTCGCTCATACTGCTTATATTGTGCTATAAATCCGATGATTTGTCCAATCCACTCGGCTCAATTTTTTTCACCACGGGCCGGCTGACGTTTTTCAGGCATTCGCGGAGCATGTCCGCCCGCAGAATATCCCGCTCTTCGGCGGTGAGTTTGTCGGACAATTTTCGCTGCAAATGCGCCGGCTGGGTGGTCAAAAACAATTCATCCACCAACGAGCGCTGCACCCCGGGAAACACGTCCATGTCCACGCCCAGCCGCAGGAGCGAGAGAAAGTTCATGGTTTCCTTGGAGGTGATGCTGTGGGCGTTGGCCAGCGTGCCGTAGGCCCGGCCAATGTGGTTGTAAACCACCTTCGGCTTTTGCTCCATCAGGGTTTGCCGGGCGTTTTCCTCATGCTCAATGATTTGCGACAGCACTTTTTCCAGCCGTTCGACGATCGTGGATTCGGTTTCGCCCAGGGTCATCTGGTTGGAAACCTGGAAGACGTTGCCCAGGGCCTCGGTGCCCTCCCCGTACAGGCCGCGCACGGCCAGCCCAAGCTTGTTGACGGATTGGATGATGGGATTGATGTGTTCGGCCAGCACCAGGCCCGGCAAATGCAGCATGGCGCTCACGCGAATCCCCGTGCCGAGATTCGTGGGGCAGGCGGTCAGATAGCCCAGTTCATTGCTGAAGGCGTAATCGAGTTTCTTTTCCAGGGCGGAATCCAACTGGTCAATCGCGGTCCAGGCCTGCCGCAACTGCAACCCGGGGCGCAGCGCCTGCATCCGCAAGTGATCCTCCTCGTTGATCATCACGGAAAAGGTCTCCTCCTTGTTCAACACCAGGCCGCTGCCGGCGGTTTTGGCGGCGTGTTCGCGGCTGATCAAATGGCGCTCCACCAGCACCTGCTTGTCCAGCGGGGTGAGGTTGTCCATCGTCTCGGAAAAAGCCTCGTGCATTTCCGGCAGCCCCTCCACCGCCGGGCGGATGAGTTCCAGGAGCTTGACGCGCTCCGGCTTTTTCGCCCACCCGGGAAAGGCAAAACCGCGCACATTGCGCGCCAGGCGCACGCGGCTGGACATGACGATGCGGTCGTTGGGACCGTGCCGGCGCGCGGTTTCAGCGGGCGGGGAAAGGAACGAGTGAATCTGCATTTTAATAAAGTCAAAACCCGGTTAAACTCATCGGTTTCAGGCGCATTTGGCGGTCCGGCGGGGGGTCAGCCGGTTGATTTCATCCCGCAATTCCGCCGCCTGCTCAAATTTTTCATCCTCAATCGCCCGCGCCAGCTTCTTTTGCAGCGCTTTGACCCGCTCGGTGACGTCCCGGGATTCGCGCAGGGCCTCCGGCGCCTTGCCCACATGCTGGGTGCCCTTGTGCATGGTCTTGAGCAGCCCGCTCAAACCCTCGGCAAAGGTCTGATAACACTCCGCGCAGCCCAGCCGCCCGGATTTCTTGAAATCGGCCTGCGTAAAACCGCACCGGGGGCAGCGCGTTTCCACCCCGCCCGAACCGGTCTCAATCTCCTGCGACGCGCCCAAACCCAGCATCGTGTCGGCAAAGGGGAACATCGCCAGGTTGTTGTCCAGCCCCTTGGCCTTGGCGCAATCATCGCACAAATCCAGTTTCTGCGCCTTTTCGTCCGCCGTAATATTGGTCAGAAAAACCGTCGCGGGTTTTTCCTTGCAAACCGAACACATTTTTTTGGCACTCATAATTGCTTAATCCCCTATGGGTATATCGGCTCGCCGGAGGTTTTAGTCAAGGAATGATAATTCTCGACCAACTGCCGCGTGACGGGTCCGGGCCGGCCGGTGCCGATGCTCCGCCCGTCAATCTTCACCACCGAGATCAATTCCGCCCCCGTTCCGGTGAGGAAACACTCGTCCGCATTGAACAAGTCGTAGCGGGTCAGATTCGGCTCCGCCACCTTGATTCCGGCCGCTTCCGCCAGTTCGATGACCGTCTGGCGCGTGATGCCATACAGCGCCCCGGCCGACAGCGGCGGCGTAAACAGGGCCCCCTTCCGCACGATGAAAATGTTGTCCGCCGTGCCTTCCGCCACAAAGCCCTCGGCATTCAGGATCACCGCCTCCTCCACCCCGGCGTTGTTCGCCTCGATTTTCGCCAGGATGTTGTTCAGATAGTTCAGCGATTTGATGGCCGGGTTGACGGCGCTGTGCAGGTTCCGCACCGTCGGCACCGTCACAATGTCCAGACCGCGCGTGTACATTTCCGGCGGATACACCTGGATTCTGTCCGCGATGATGATGATGGACGGGTTTTTGCAGCGGTTGGGATTCAACCCCAGCGTCCCCACGCCGCGCGTCACCACCAGGCGGATGTAGCCATCCCGGATTTTGTTCCGGCGGCAGGCCTCCACCGTGGCCTTCATCAGGGCCCCTGGCGTCATCGGAATATCCAGCAAAATCGCCTTGGCGGAGCAAAACAGGCGGTCAATGTGCTCCTTCAGCTTGAAAACCCGCCCATGATAGGCCCGGATGCCCTCAAAAACGCCGTCGCCATAGAGCAATCCGTGGTCAAACACGGACACTTTGGCCTGGCGTTCATCGAGGAATTTCCCATCAATAAAAATTTTCATACTTGAACTATTGGATCGTATTAAAAAGGGCGACTCGAAGCAAATGTGAATTTTTGCGTGACAGCCCGATAAAAATAACTATATTGGCTCGCTCTTTACGACCCTATGGTCTAGCGGTTAGGACACCTCCCTTTCACGGAGGTAGCCCGGGTTCGATTCCCGGTAGGGTCGCCATTTCATGTTGGTTCGCGTTTTTCAGTTCGCCGCCGCTTCCGCCCGCTCTTTCGCAATGAGCGCCACCGGATCGGCGCAAAAAATCGAATCCTGGGCTTTGGGTGATCAGCCCAGCCCCCAGACCCCAAATCCAGTCCCTCCCGCCCCGGATCATCCATCGGGTTGATTCCAGGCCCGCTTGAGCCGGAAATGCAGGGCGGATATTTCCCGCTGTCTTCACCAATTGCGGTCAGGTTATAGTGTCCGGATGATTCGTCAACGGAGCGCTGCTCCCTGGGATGATTTGCTGGATGGCCGTTTTGATTCGGCGCATCCGGGCCGCACGCTGTGGCGGCTGTTTGCCGGCCAGCGCGGCCAGGTGTTCGCAACCGCGGCCTTGTTCATCATCAAACAGTCCCCGGCGTCGTTGATGCCGTTTGCCGTGGGCATGATCGTGGACGCGCTCACGCCGGTGACCGGCGGGTCGCTTCACCGGATTCTCTGGATCGCGGGGGTTTATTTGCTGCTGTTGGCGCAGAATCCCTTCCTGCACACCATCTTCGCCCGGATGCTGAGCCGCCTGCTGCGCAACATGCAGTTCAACCTCCGCAGCGCGCTGGTGGAACGGTTGCAGCAACTGGCCGTGAATTTCCATGAGGAAAAACAGTCCGGCGCGCTGCAGACCAAAATCCTCCGCGACGTGGACGCCATTGACAATCTCTGCCGGTATCTGTTTTTGAACGGCCTCAACGGTCTGCTCGTCATCGTATACGTCACGGTGATCGCCCTGGTGCGGCAGCCCATTCTGGCCCTGTATTTTCTGCTGACGGTGCCGGCCGGGATTGTGCTGTTGAAATTGTTTGACCGTCGGTTTCAGGTGCAATACCAGGCGCTGCGATTGGAAACGGAACAGATGAACACCCGCGTCAGCGAAATGCTGCTGATGCTGCCGGTGACGCGGGCGCACGGTCTGGCGGAACAGGAGACGCGCAGTGTCCGCCGGGCGTTCCAACGGTTGCGGGAACGCGGCCTGCAGGTGGACACCATCACCGAACTGTTCGCCTCGAGTTCCTGGTTCACCTTCATCGTGTTTCAACTCGCCTGCCTCGTCTTCTCCGCGTGGCTGGTGACGCGCCATAAAATCACCGTGGGCGACGCGGTCATGTATCAAACCTACTTCGGCATGCTCATCGGCGCGGTGCAGCAAACCCTGGGGGTGTTCCCCGCCCTGGCCCAGGGCCGGGACGCCATCCGCTCCATCGGGGAGATTCTGGAATCCAGGCAGGTCGAGGATTTCGACGGCAAACCCGCCGTTCCGGTTCCCTTGCGGGGGGAGATTGTGTTTGAGCAGGTGAGTTTTCAGTATCCGGGCGGGCGGGAAGTGGCGTTGCGGGACGTTTCCCTGCGGATTGCCCCGGGCGAAACCGTCGCGTTTGTGGGCGAATCCGGCGCGGGCAAATCCACCCTTGTTCATCTGGCCATGGGGTTTCGCCTCCCCACTTCCGGCCGGGTGCGATTGGATGGGCGCGAGGTGCGGGAATTGGATTTGCGCACCTATCGCCGGCAGATCGGCGTGGTGCCGCAAACCACCATCCTCTTCAATGGCAGCCTGCGCGAAAACGTCACCTATGGTCTGGAAAAGACGGACGACGCGGCGTTGTGGCGGAGTTTGCAGGACGCCAGCCTCGCGGATTTTGTCCGCCAAATGCCGCAGCAGCTCGACACCCTGCTGGGCGAAAACGGCGCCCGCCTGTCCGGCGGACAGCGGCAACGGCTGGCCATCGCCCGCGCCTTGATTCGCAATCCCCGGGTCATCCTGCTGGACGAAGCCACCTCCGCCTTGGACACGGAATCCGAACGGCTGGTGCAGGACGCCTTGCGGCGGCTTTGCCAGGGGCGCACCACGCTGATTGTGGCGCACCGGTTTTCCACCATCCGCCAGGCACACCGGATTGTGGTGCTGCATCACGGGGAAATCGTCGAGGCGGGCGCCCCGCAGGAATTGCTCGCCCGGGACGGTCATTTTACGAGACTGGCCCGGCAACAAGCCTTTCTGGCGGACGAGGAAATCAAGCCCGGCTGAGAGGGGTTCTTCGCTGTTTTCGGTGGAATAAAAACGGATGCGACTCATTAACGACGGGCGTTCGCCATGCCTTTTCCCAGCCCGAAGGGCTGGCCGGCCATCGCCTGGCGTTTCAACGCCAGGTTTGGGTTCCACCAGCCACGAGTCCCGAAGGGACGGCCGAATCAGAGGTCAACGGCGTTAAATTGGACGCCCTCA
>CAZUBG010000260.1:0-6797 GCA_964618545.1 uncultured Bifidobacteriaceae bacterium
CGGAAAGCAGCGCGGCCAGCAGGGCGATGAAAATAAACCGCCTGGGTCTCATGTCTCGTAATTCATGTCTCGTAAATATTCGTAGCCGAGCAGCCGTGCCAGCGCTGAATTTTTTGGCATCCCGCTTGCCATGGTTGGCTTGTCGAGTTCATTTGTTCACTTTTGTGTTTGGCAAATACTTGTCCCAATCGATTTGCTGAAAGCGAGCCTCATTTTCAGGACATAAGTAAGGCAGAAATTCTTCTTGTAACCAGACAACGTGAAGGTAAACCGCTTTAGGCTTGGTTGAGCTATTGGGACGCTTACGATACGAATAAAACTCCGCTACGCACATGATGGCTGGTAAGTCTTTACGTCGCATTAGCTCCATGAGCGTTTCATTGTTAGCGGCAATTAAAATAAGTGGTGCCGGTCGCCAGCAACTGGCAGGCATATACGTTTGAGCGATTCGCTTGATCTCATCCTCGGCACTCGTCGGAACCTTCAGATAGTCTTGACGATAATCGGATGTCTGAACGATTCGCCACAGGTGAGCGTAAGTACCGTCGTTTAATGGAAATTTCATATTCAATGAAGGTTATTTCGTTGATGTGAGGATTCCGGTCGCAGGGTCAAAACTTTGCACTCCAAATCCGGCGGAAGTGCGAGCGGCGGCGGCAGGTGTCATTGATGCCGCCTCCTGTACCGAGAAACCTTCGCTAATCAAACCCTGCATTATTGTCTCATTAGAACCGGCCAATTCTCCAGTGATAGACTGAATTCCGCCGCCGGCGGCATTAACTAAGGCTTGATAAAGTTGCGTAGAAACTCCTTGTCCAGACATAGCGCCAGGAACATTCACATTGAGGATTTGAAGATTTCCTCCAGACACCTGCCCCATGATAAATGCATCTGCATTTTCGGCATGAACTACTGTGATTATTCCATCGCTTGTTTGTGTAACGTTAAACGCAACGCCCTCCTCCACAGCCACAAAGGCATTTCCTGTCAGAATGCTTAAAATAATCGGAGTTGCATTGACAGCGCCAGTCTCGACATCGGAATATCCTTGTAAAGCATCCGGACCCGATCCGGGCAATCCGTAAAACGAATTGACATCTCCATTGAAACCGAATGCAGAAACTCCGTGACAAGTCATACAGGGTTGTCCCGGAACTTGATTGGCGTTTGGGTTATACAGCAAGCTATTATCCGAATCACCGGTGGCTGCTGCATTTAAACCGTATGGGTCTAAAAACGTCACCGGGTTCCCGTTTGCGTAAGCGTAAAAATTCAACCCGCCCTGGAATCCCGACGGGTCGGGATTGATGAAACGGCAAAGATACGGATTGTAATACCGAGCCCGCATGTAAAGCAGGCCGTTGGGGTCGGTTTGCACGCCATAGCGCCCATTATACAAAAACGGCGTGTCATTGGTGCCGACGCGGTAGGTGGTCAGACCATAAGCACTGTATTCGATGCGGTCGGTGACCAGGCCACTGTCGGCGGAGAGCGCAATCGTGCTGCCGCGATAATCGTAATGATAGGTCAGGGTGCTCGTATTGGTGCCGGTGGCCGTGATTTGATACAGCAAGCCCGCGCCGTAGATGTAATAATTGGTCACGCCGTTTTTAATCCGCATCAGCACTTGCGGCAGCTTGGCGTTGGGGTTCACCACATAAGCCGCATTGGTGGTTCCGACGGCCTGGCCGATTCGGTTGTTGATGGCGTCGTAGGTGTTGGTCACGCCGCCGGCATTCAACAGCCGGTTGCGGGCATCGTAAGTATAATTTGTAAAACTGGGGGTGAGGATCGGACCATTCGTGAAATTCCCGTCCAGATCGGAATATACATTCTGCCCGTTGAACGTCAGCAGCCGGTTGTCGGCGTCATACGTCATGGTCCGCGTGGGCACGGTCACTGCGTGTGGCAGCGGGGCGGCAAATTCCCAGGCCATGTTGCCGGAATTCGTCCAGTTCAACCGGAACCAGGCAATGGGCAGCCCGTTGGCCATTTGCTCCCAAATATTGGTCACCTGTCCGGCCGAGTCATAGCTGATGGTCCGGAAGGTGCCGTTGGGCCGGGTGATGCCGGTCAAATGACCGTCCAAATCGTAGGCAAGCGCGGTTTTGCGCCCGGTCCAATCGGTCACGTTGGTCAGGTGGTTCAAGCTGTCGTAAGCATACGTCACTGTCAGGTTGCCGGGATATATCAGGTTGGTGATGTTCCCGTTGGCATCGTAACGATACTGAATCAAATTCCCGGCGGTGTCGCGGTAGCTGGAAGCCCGGTTGTAGGCGTCATACGTCCAGGAATTGGTTTTGCCGTCCTCAACCACGTTCGTCAGGTTGTTGTTGCCGTCATAGGAATTGGTGGTGACGGCCACCTTGTCCCCGCGCGTGATCAGGCGGGCGTGGGCGTCAAAGGTGTTGGTGGTGTTCTGACCTGCCGGATCGGTCAGGAGGGTGGGCAAACCCTGATGATTGAAAACCACCGGTGTTTTCCGCAGCAAGGGGGTGATGGTGTTGGTCAGCCGGTTGGCCGCGTCAAACTGGAATTGCCATTTATATCCGTTGCGATTGGTCAGGATGATCTGGTTGCCGGCGGCATCGTAGTCCCGCACGGAAGAATGCCCCGCTCCGTCCGTCAGTTGAATCAGGCTGCCCCGCGCGTCCCACGTCTGGCGGTTGGTTTCACTGGCGGCATTGACCGTGGCCAGTTGGTGTCCGTCGGCATCATAGCTGAAGGTGGTCGTCCGCAGCAGCGGGTCGGTTTGTGAAATCAGCCGTCCGTCCGGGTCGTTGGTGAGGAGGGTTGAATTATGCAGCGGGTCCGCCGTGCAGGTCAGCCAATCCCGGCCATCATAGCCATTGGTGATCACCGGCACCCCCTGGGCCATGGTTGGCAGGGAGGTGGTGAGCAGGTGCCGGGTGGCGCTCCAGGTGCTGCTCGTGGAGTTGCCGCGCCCGTCGGTGGTGGTGGCGGTGTTCCCCACCGGGTCATAGGAAAGGCTGCGGATCACCAGATTGTTCGGGCCGGTGGAATTGGTCAACTGGCGGCGGTTGTTGTATTGAAAGCTGGTCGCAAAACCCCGGACATCGGTGTGATTGGTGATGTCACCGAAGGCGCTGTTGACGAAACTTTCGCTGCCCAGGCTGCCGGGATAGGTGATGCCAATTAATTGCCCGTAGGTGGTGTCATAACCGTAGGAGGTCTGACCGCCGGAATCGGTGCGGCTGGCCATAGTGCCCGGGGAACCCGTGGTGTTATAGACATAATTCACCCAATCGCCCGCGCCATTGGTCTGGCCGGTCAGGGAAAATTGGGCGTTGTAACCAAAGGTGTTGGAGTGGCTGAGCGGGTCAATCGTCGCAACGAGATTATTCTGGGCATTGTAAAGGTACTGATTCGTGAAGCCGAGCGGGTCAATCCGCTGGATCAGGTTGTTGTTGCCGTCGTAAAAATACTGGTTGGTTTCGTTCAAGGGGGAGACGGTCTGGACGACATGGTTTTGGCCGTCATAGACGGTCTGGTTGGTATTGCCCAGCGCATCGGTTTGCGCAATGAGCCGCGTTTGGTCATCGTAAAAACAGGTTTGCTGGCCGCCCGCCGGGTCCTGCACCACGGTTTGCCAGCCGGACCAGTAAATCTGCCAGACATTGCTGGTGGTTTGGGAGTATTGCGTCACCACATGCCCCTGCGTGTCATAAAGATTGCTCACCACCAGCCGTTGCAAGGCATCCACCGTGGCGGTGATCTGGTGGTTGGTGTCGTAGGTGTAGGTGGTGGTTTTGCCTTCGGCATCGGTAACAGAGCTCAGGTCGCCTTGGGGGTTGGAGGCGGTGCTGTAGCCATAATAAACCGTGCGCGTGCCATCGGAAACGGAGGTCAGATTGGTGCCTGTGTAATTGAAGGTCAAAACCCGTCCCTTCCAATCCGTGACCGTGCCGACCCAGTTGCTCGAATTGTAGCCCACAGTCAGTGTATTATTGTACGGGTCAACGATGGTGTTGAGCAGTCCGAGCGAATTGAAATTAAACGTGTTGCCATGCCGCAGCGCCAGGCTGTAAAGCGAATTGCTTTGCGTGAGGGTGGCCGTGCAATTGGCGGGGGGCGTGAACCCGCCGGTGGGCTGCCGGACAAATTGCAGGGTGTCCTGGCCGAGATTGACCGTCACGCCGTTCTTGGTGAGTTGATCCACGCCCCACTTGGCAATCAGGGCGGTGGTCAGCCAGTTTTTCGGATCGGGAGAGCCGCCGTTATAAGTGGCAATGGCGGCGGCGGTGGCCGCCAGCATGGGCGCGGCCTGCGCCGGGGTGGCACCGCCCAAACCCGCCTGGGCGGCGGCGACATTGTTGGCGTTGGCATAATAATTATGAATCCACCCGCCCGCCAGGCCGACCGGGTTGCTGTAGCGCCGGGTGCCATTGTAATAGCGGGCCAGACTGATGCCGTGCGGCTCGGCCTGCCCCACGGACAAGTCGGTGTGGGCCACCTGAAAGGTGCCATCCGCCGAATCCACCGGATCGGCCACGGTGGGGTTTGGGGTGGACTCCGGAGCCTGGGTGAAACTGCTGGGCTGATTATCTTCGGTGGAACCAACGCACAGGGAATTGATCAAGGCCATGGGGTCGGAGTCGTAGCCGCCCTGATACCCGCCCTCAATGGCCATCTCCGTGAGTGTCGTCAGGCCGTTGGCCCCGATCAAATGCGCTTCGTAGCCATAGCCCGCCCAACCACCCGAGGTGCTGGAAACCGGGTTGGTGCCACTTTTCGGCAGCAGGATGTAGTAGTTGGAACTGATCAAGTTGCCAATGACGGCCAGGGTTCCTGAAGCATAACTGCCCGCAGTCAAATGACTTTGCACATTATAGGCCGTCGTCCAGTTGGTGCTGCTGGCCAGATAAACCGGCTGGCCGTTGGTGTTGGCGATTTCCAGCATCTTAACCGTGGAGGCCCCCACGATGTTGGTGTTTTGCAACTGCTCAATGATTCCATACTCCAATGCGCTTTGAAAATACATGTTCAAATCAAAGTGGAGATTAAAGATTTGAAGGTGCGCCGCATCGTTGCCGCCGCCGGGATATTCCCCGGAGAGCTGCATATAGGCATCCACATAATAACCGCGTCCGACTTCCTGCGCCATGCGTCCCAGCCGGTGGTAATACATCGGCAGAATGCCCAACTGCGCGGCCAGCATTTGTTCCGTTTGCTTGGTCTGGAGCAGCCAGTTCAACCCCATGACATTCAGGGTTTCACTCGTTACCTGCCGCGAGCCATTGGTCAGACCGGCCTCCAGATAGCCGTCCAGCTTTTGTTCGCGTTGTTGCAGCCAGCCCCAGTCCGGTTCAAAGGCGTACATCAGATTATAGGTGGCGTTGGTGCTTTGATACGAGTTGGTGACGGTGATGTTGTCCGCGCTGGCTGGATTGGCAACAAACACGTTGTTGGTCAGGTCCCAGGAACCCACCGGGTGCGTCACGGCCAGGACGACGTTGTTCGTGCCGCTCCCGCTGGTGGGGTTGGACGCCAGCAGGGTGTCCTCCTGCCATAACTGCGCCAGACCGCTGCCGTCATACGTCAGCGCCAGCCGCTGTCCCTGCAATTGGGGCATGAACCATTGGTAATTCGTTCCCGCAAAACTGACCGCCAGCGTGGACATCAGGTTCGTCGGTTCGTAAGTCCAGGTCAACGTCTGCATGTCCCCGAGGGTCCCGGTTAACAACCGGAGGGTCGGGGCGAAATCCACGGCATTGTTCGCCGGAACAATCTGGCTCCCGCCCAGGATCTGCGGCACGCTCGCATTGGGCGCATTATTTTGCAGATAATTGAGCAAATTGGTGGTGTAGCCAGTTAATTCACCGCGCAGGGCGGCTTCATTCAAATTTTGCGCGTAATTGCCCGTGGCCGTTCCGCCAGCGACGGAACTCAACGTGTTGCTGATGCTGCCGCTGCCCAGCGCATTAGTCAGGGAAATCCCGGCCACAGGCAGGCTGACCTTGAACGCCGGGTCAAGCTGGTACTTGTTGGCCCCCACCGTCAGCGCCACCCACTCCCGTTGGATGAGAAAGTTGTTGGTATAACCATTGACCCCGTCGGCGGAATCAACCCCAATATCCACATACCCGCCATTCACCGGGTAACCCCGGAAACTGGCCAGATTCCCAATATAGGAGGTGGTGGTGGCCCAGTTCGTATTATTCAAGGTCAACTGCCACCAATGATGCAGATCGTAATTATTGGTCAGGGGATTGTCGTAGGGGATCACCATCCAGCCAAACTGGTAGGCGACATTGTTGGAATAACCCGCCGCGCTCAGCAACGCCACCAGCAGGGCGCATTGGTCAAAATCATTGCCGCTCTTTTCCAGCAACGTCAGTTCCGCCCCCTTTTTCGAGCCGAAATAAACCACATATTTAATGTGGTCATGGACATAATCGAAAATCCGCTCCGGGTTGTCCTGCAACCCGTCGGCCAGCGCCTGAATTTGGGGTGTGATGGCTTCCGCAACGGGAGTGCCGGGCTGGCTCAACTGGGTGAACTGGGGGCTGGCTTGGGATTGACTGATGGCGAGCGGCCCGTTTTGTATGGCCACCGCCGGCATGGCGGCTTGATACCACCCCGGACTGGTAATTTGCGCCCGGCCCACCGTCGCCATCACCAGTAATCCCAAAATCGAATAACGCAGTATTTTCATTTAATGGGCTCCCCGCTGATTATTGTGAAACGGAAAGCACATTGCCCTCGTTATCGGGCGTGATGCTTCCACTCTTAACCCCCGACACCCCGTTCAGCCAGTCCGCCGGCGTGTAGCCGTA
>CAZUBG010000261.1:0-6702 GCA_964618545.1 uncultured Bifidobacteriaceae bacterium
TGCCGGCGATGGACAACGACGATTTCCGCCGCGGCAAACCCACCAACCACAAGGTGTTCGGCGAAGGCCTCGCCGTGCTGGCCGGCGACGCCCTGCTGACCCAGGCCTTTGAAATCGCCGCCCAGGCCAAAGGCTGGCCGCGCTATTCCCACCGGGACCTCGTCCTGGAAATCGCCCGGGCCGCCGGCTCCCTGCAACTCGTCGCCGGCCAGGTGGCCGACTTGGAAGGCGAAGGCAAAAAGCTGACCGTCAGTGAACTCCGCTACATCCACGAACGCAAAACCTCCGCCCTGCTCTGCTGCTCCGTCCGCTTGGGCGGCATGAGCGCCAACTGCACCCCGGCCCAACTCACGGCCCTCACCGATTTCGGCTACCATGTCGGCCTCGCCTTTCAGGTCATTGACGACATCCTCGACGTCACCCAGACCAGCGAGCAGCTCGGCAAAACCGCCGGCAAGGACGTCGCCGTCCAAAAAGCCACTTATCCCGCCATCGTCGGCTTGGATAAATCCCGCAAAATCGCCGGCCAACTGACCGCCAAAGCGTTTGCCGCACTGACCACCTTCAAAGGCAAAGCCGTGGCCCTGGAAGCGCTGGCCGAATATTTATTGAAACGTGATCGGTAAGTTTTGGGGTGTGCGCGCCATTGTGGAGTGCGGCGGCAAAACGCCGCGTTTAGATCGTGACGACATGCCGTCACGTTGATAAACGCCCCTGTCAAAATTGACCAAGTAACCAGTTAAACCCCGCCAGTCAAAATTTTGGAGTGCGCGGACAAGTCCGCGCTTTTGGACAAGACGACATGCCGTCTCGCTCCAAAAGCACCATCGTCCTATTAAAAATCATCCGGCACCTCCACTTGGTCGGTTTTAAAACTTTTCACCGTCACCACGAATGCGGGTGAGGCATTCCGTGCAAACCACGAGGCGGAACACCATTTGTAATTCTCCGCCAGCGGCACAACGCCGTGCCGCGCCGGATTATAATGGACGTAATGCAACCGCGCCAGATACGAGCGCTCGAACGTGAGGTGCTTTTCGTGAAACTGATACCAAACCTTGCGACCGGGGGTAT
Source organism: uncultured Bifidobacteriaceae bacterium (assembly GCA_964618545.1). Taxonomy (GTDB): domain Bacteria; phylum Verrucomicrobiota; class Verrucomicrobiia; order Limisphaerales; family UBA11358; genus UBA11358. The sequence goes on from CAZUBG010000261.1 coordinate 1,075, forward strand.
GGTCCCGGAGATTGAATTCTTTGGCGGTCTGCATGTGCAGTTTGCCCATAAACTGGCGCAAGTTGCCAGGATCGGCGGGCGATTGTGCGACAAAGTGATAATGATTCACCAACACCGCCCAAGCCCGCAATCCCCAGCCGAATTCGGCCGCCCGGGCAAACAACGATTCCAGGAAAAAATCCAGCCGCTGCGGGGAATTCAAATGCGGAAGCTTTTGATAAGTCCCGGTGGTGACAATGTTAGTCCCCAGTTCAAACAGCCAATGTTTGGGCGCATGCGGCCAGTTCACAGAATTAAGTCATCGTCTATTATACGCCGCTTGGCAAGCGCATTTTTGGAGCGATGAACATTTGAACCGCGCGCGCCATTTTGGAGTGCGCGGACAAGTCCGCGCTTTTGGACAAGACGACATGCCGTCTCGCTCCAAAAGCGGCGACGTGTCGCCGCACTCCAAAACGTATGCCCTCATGGCATACGCGGCTTCCGCTGAATCGAGGCCTCAATCAACAACCAAAGATGGCTCGCCATGCAGATCCCGTCACGCCTTGCATTGTTTCACCGCCTCCACGCAACGCCCGCACAGGGTCGGGTGTTCCGCGTTTTGGCCGATGTCCGTTTCCCAATGCCAGCAGCGTTCGCATTTTTGACCGTCGGCCTTGGAAACGGAAAGCAAAACTGGATCGCCAACCGTAATTTCTAACGCGGATACGTTGACGAGTTCACGAAGCATTTCCTTGTCGGAAAGTTGCCATTGAACTTGGGGGATGACGATTTCGACTTTGGCTTCCAACGCTTTGCCAATGGTCTTGGCCTGACGCGCCTTTTCCAATTCAGGAAGAATATGCTCGCGCCACATTTTCAACCAATCCCACTTGTTGATTTCATCCGGGTCCAATGGGGAACCCTGGCGCTTGAATTCACTTTCATGCACCGAGGCCGTCTTTTTCCCCGGCACAAATTCCCACGCCTCATCGGCGGTAAACACCAGAATCGGCGAGAGCATCTGGCACAGGCCCGTCACCAGGCGGTGCAGCGTGGTCTGCGTGGAACGGCGGCGCGCCGAGTTCGCCGGGTCGGTGTACATCCGGTCCTTGATCACGTCGTGATAGATCGAGGACAGCTCCACCGCGATGAACTGGCTGACTTTTTGATACACGACGTGGAACTCGTATTGATCATACGCGGCGATGACTTCGGTTTCGAGCTTGGCAAATTCGCCAAGAATCCAGCGGTCGAGGCCGGTCAATTGGTCGTCCGGCACGGTCTGCGTGGCCGGGTCGAAATCATACAGGTTCGAGAGCTGGTAGCGCAGGGCGTTGCGGATGCCCCGGTACGTCTCGCTCACCTTGTTGATGCGCTCCTCGCTCACCACGATGTCGTTGCGGTAATCCTGCGAGGCCACCCACAGGCGCACCACGTCCGCGCCGTACTTTTTCACATAGGCCTCCGCAGTCTGCGGCTTTTCGTAGCCGGACTGTTTGCTCTTGGAAATCTTTTCGCGGTCGGCGTCCACCATGAAGCCGTGGGTGAGCACGGTCTTGAACGGCGCCGCCCCGTTGCCCGCCAGCGAGAGCAACAGCGAGGATTGAAACCAGCCGCGATGCTGGTCGCTGCCTTCCAGATAAACGTCCGCCTGCCAGATGGCATCCCCGGTTTGACCGGCGTGCTGCAATTCCGCGCGCTGTTTCAACACGGCGCGCGAGGAGGAACCGGAATCAATCCACACATCGAGCGTGTCGCTGGATTTGGCTGCGGCTTCCGCACCCGTCCAGCCGGCGGGTTTGACCAGCGCCCAGAGTTCGGCGGTGGATTTTTCGAACCACACGTTCGAGCCGTGCTGCTCGATCAAACCGGCCGTGTTGCGCACGATCTGCGCGTCAAGCATGGGCTCGCCATTCGCATTGTAAAACGAGGGCATCGGCACGCCCCAGGTGCGCTGGCGCGAGATGCACCAGTCGGGACGCGTTTGCACCGCGCCCTTGATGCGGTTGACGCCCCATTCGGGAATCCACTTCACCCGGTCAATTTCAGCGAGCGCCTGCTGGCGGAAATTCTCGTGATCAATCCTGATGAACCACTGGTCCATGGCCCGGAAGATGACCGGCGTTTTGCTGCGCCAGCAGTGCGGGTAGCTGTGATGAAAATCCTCCTGCTGCAAAAGCACATTCAGGGAACGCAACAAGTTCAGCACGGCTTCGTTGGCCTCGCTCTTGCCGTACTTTTCCAAAATGGTTTTGCCCAGCAATTCGGCGGGCATCTGTTGCTCCACCGGCAAGTCGCTGCTGTGCGCCAGCGCGCCGTCGTCGTTGACGGGCGAGTAAATCGGCAGACCGTGCTGGCGGCCCAGATTGTAATCGTCCAGCCCGTGTCCGGGCGCAATATGGACGAAGCCCGTGCCGGTGTCGCCGGTGACAAACTCAGCGGCGAACAGCCGTCCCGTGCGGTCGCAGAAGGGATGCCGGTATTCCAGCGCCGCCAGTTTCTCGGTGGGAAACGGGGCTTCGGTGTAATTCGTCCAGCCGCACTTTTGCGCCACCACCGGCAGCAACCCCTGGAACACCAGGTAATGCTCCCCGCCCACGCTGACTTTGAGGTAGGGAAATTTGTCGTTGTAAGCCACCGCCAGATTCGCGGGCAGCGTCCACGGCGTGGTGGTCCAGATCACCACAAACGTGTCGGGCTCGCCCGCCACCGGGAACTTTACAAACACGCTCTGGCTGACGTGGTCGGCATATTCCACCTCCGCCTCCGCCAGCGCGGTGCGGCAGGGGATGCTCCAGTACACCGGCTTTTTGCCGCGATAAACAAACCCTTTCTCCACGATGTCCGCGAACAGGCGCAGTTCATTCGCCTCGTATTCCTTGTTCAGCGTCAGGTAGGGGTTTTCCCAATCACCCAGCACGCCCAGGCGCTTGAACTGGACGCGTTGCAGGTCAATGAATTTGCGGGCATACGCGTCACAGGCCTTGCGGATGGCGGCGGGATCGGCGCTCGTGTCGCCGGCCTTGCGCATTTCCTGGGTGACCTTGAACTCAATGGGCAGCCCGTGGCAATCCCACCCGGGAATGTAGGGCGCGCTGAAGCCGCGCAGGGTCTTGTACTTGATGATGATGTCCTTGAGAATCTTGTTCAGGGCGGTGCCCACATGGACATCCCCGTTGGCAAACGGCGGCCCGTCGTGCAGGACGAATTTCTCCGCCCCGGCGCGCGCGTCCTGAATCCGGGCGTACAGCCCGGCCTTCCGCCATTGATCCAAACGTTGCGGCTCGCGCTTAACCAGGTCGGCCTTCATCGCGAAGTCCGTGCGCGGCAAATTTAATGTGTCTTTGTATTCCATCGCAAAAATAGAAGCACCCACGGTAACAACCGCTAAATCCGGTGTCAATGTGGGCGAAGGCGAAATTCCAAGTGCCAACCGCCAGAATTATTGCGAAGGCGTGCCGTCATAGGACCAATTGACGTCCGGGTTGCCCGGATCTCCAATCTTGGTTCCCTCCTGATCGCACAGATAGGAATATTTGAAATAGGCGGAATGGCCGTCAAGGAAGGTGAGGTTGGCCCCGGCCGAGTGCCGCGCGGAAAGATGGTTCAGCGAACCGCGCGGAGCCCCCAGATCGTTCAGGGGGTTCGCCCCGTAAAACGGGGTTTCCCCGGAGTTGGCCCGCACGTCCGAGAAAAACACAAACGCCGACGAATGCCGCACCGCCACGGCCGAAAAGGGCGAACTGGCGGGAACCAGGCCGTTGGTGCCCTTGAAATTGATGCCATAACAGAAGGCCACGCGGTTCAGCGGGGCGACTTCGGCGGGCAGAAAGGTGGCGGAGCGACAATTGAAAATGCTGCGGCCATTGACGAAACTGGCGGGATTCGCCGCGTATTGCCACAGCGGCGGCTGCGAGACATAGGACGGCAGGGCGTTGAACCAGGCGCTGTTGCCATAGCCGCCGGCGGCAAACGCGGCCAGGTCGGTCCAGTATATATTGTCCTGGTCGTAGCCGCTCGGGGCCCCGGGGGTGTTGTTGGCGATGCTGAAATTGGGGAAGAGTTGCTGGTTGTCATCCAGATACAGGTTGAGGGCCAGGCCCCACTGCCGGAGGTTGCCCAGACAGTCAATGCGGTCCGCTTTGGCCTTCGCCCCGGCCAGGGCGGGCAGCAGCATGGCCGCCAGAATGGCGATGATGGCGATCACCACCAGCAACTCGATCAAGGTGAATCCGCGTTTGGCTTTCATGTTAGCTTTCATAATCGTTTTCATAACAATGCCAGTTTCGCAGAAAACAATTCGCACTGCTCCCGGTGCGTTGCCATTTTTTGTCGGCGCTTTGCGGGCGATCAAAGCCGGGAACCTAAACCGCCGATGGATGCGGATCAACGCAGACCAAGGCGCGGATGGGGGGTGGGGCTTGTCCCCACAAACTCTGCATTCCCGGTTTCCGCCAACCCGGAGGGTTGCCAGACAGTAGCCGGCGGTCGGGCGCCAGCGCCCCCCCGGATCCGGCCTGGAAACCGAATGCACCCCGGCTGGGTGCCAGATTCCGGTGCATGCTGGCACCTTTCAATAACCGGGCCGAATGCCCGCCTGAATCTATCCGCACCCTGCTGCCCCAAAGCCCGTAGGGCTGGCATAGTTGTAGTGATCCGGCAAAAAAAATCAAAAGCTCCGTCAGGTGCGGCATCCTCTGAAAGCTGCGGTCACTCCGCGACTGACACCGGTCCACGCCCGCAGGTCGCAGAGTGACGCCCGATTGCCCTCATTTTCCCGCCGCCACGCGATCCCGCACCGCCCGGATTTCCTCAATGGCTTGGTCTGCTGCGTTCATGTTTGATTTCACCCCAGCCGTTCCCGCCACGCCCTCAACTGTTTCGCCACCTCGTCCGTCCCCGGCGCGCCCGGGATGTTCCGCTTGGCCATCGCGGCCTTGAGGTCAAACACCGCCAGCGCATCGCGGGTGAAGGCGGGCGCGACGGATTGCAGTTCCTCCAGCGTCAGTTGATTCAGCGCCAGGCCCGTCTTTTCCGACAGCGCCACCACCAGGCCGATAAGCTCGTGCGCCTGGCGGAAGGGCATGCCCTTGTGTACCAGATAATCCGCCAGGTCCGTGGCCAGCAGGGACGGGTCGCCGGCGGCGGTGGCGCAGACCGCCGCATTGATCTTCGTGTGTTCCAGCATCGCCGCCATGATCCGCGTGCAGGCGCGCACCGTGTCGGCGGTGTCGAACAGCCGTTCCTTGTCCTCCTGCAAATCACGGTTATACGTCATGGGCAGGCCCTTGAGCAGCGTCAGCAGCGCGACCAGGTTGCCAAACACCCGGCCCGTCTTGCCGCGCACCAGCTCCGCAATGTCCGGGTTTTTCTTCTGCGGCATCAGCGATGACCCCGTGGTGTAGGCATCGTCAATCCTGATGAAATTGAACTCCGCCCCCGCCCACAAAATAAGGTCCTCGGACAGCCGGGACAGATGGACCGCCAGCAGCGCGGCGGCCCCGGCAAATTCAATCGCAAAATCCCGGTCGCTGACCGCGTCCATGGAATTTTGCGTGATCTGCGGCAGTCCGGCCGCGTCCACAAAGCCCAGTTGCCGGGCGACAAACTCGCGGTCCAGCGGCAGGGTGGAGCCCGCAATGGCGC
>CAZUBG010000262.1:0-6662 GCA_964618545.1 uncultured Bifidobacteriaceae bacterium
TCCACTTCACTGCCTGAGGGTTCCGCCTTGATTCCGCCTTGGCCATTGAACGCGTGGTTCGGCCCCTTGATTTCGTGAACCACTGACCGGTCCACATAAGTATTGTGAACGTTGTTGCGGTCCACATTCGAGATGGCGGTATTATGCCGGAACACGCCCCCCTCCCAACGTCCGCCCGTGAAGCCGGCGCCGAAGTAGCCGTTGCCGTAATTGATGCCCCCGTAGAAGCCGACCTGCGGTCCCCAATACCCTTCGTGCCAGGTGTACCGGCCGCCACCGTAGCCCCAATAACCGGGGGTCCAGAGGAGTCCCGCACTCGGAGGCATGGTCCATTGCCCCGGCACCCAGTAGTAGCCATAATCACCGTACTGATAATAGCCTGGGGTCCAAATATACCCGTCGCCAGGACAAGGGGGCTGATCGAAGACCGCGATGACCGGTGGCGCGATCTTCACCGAAAGCTGAATTCCGGCGAAAGCCTGCGTTCCCAAAAGGGAGGCCAGCACCAACATTAATAACATGGTGAATTTGGTTTTCATAGTCGCACTCTCTTTTCCGCCCTGTCCCCTTGAAGCCGGGCAGGCCATGGTCATTGAGTTGATTGAAATTTTTGCCACTCCGCAGCGACCGCAAGGAGTGCTTGCTGCATCGCTTTCATTTGCGTGAAGCATTACGCCTTTGCCGGCACATGTCAAGGTTATCCCGGGCGCTGTTGGTGACTGTCAGCGCATATGCATGAAATCGCCAAAATAGCCGTGATTATTGAGGCGAAGTGTAAAAAGTGTGAATTCTATTGGAAAATCAGCCAGATCAAAAAGTTTTTGGATCGAAGAATGGTCTTGGTGTTTAAGTTGCCTGATTACAACTACTTGCGATTGCCCATGCATACGCGCTGGGTGACTGTGACTGCCCTCAAACGAGATCCCGCAAGCCCCCGGACAGCAGTCGGTTGGCGGTGCGTTCTCGTCCCGCAGGGGCCCCGGATAGCAGCCCGGTACGCAGTGGCCGGTTGCGGGTCGTTCAAAAATCGCCGCAAGGGAAACTGGGAAACGCCTGCCGCCCCAAAGCCCGTAGGACTGGCATTTTTGTAGTGACCCGCCAAAAAAAATCAAAAGCTCCGTCAGCGGCATCTCCGGCTCACGGCCAAAGCCTGCTGCCGGCGCGCGGCGTTCGCGCCACTTCATCGTCCAGGAGCGTACAAACCAAAAGAACCTTCCATCTCCGTTCGTACCCGGAAGCCGTCAGAAGTTCGCGCGTCAGAAACCAAGCGCGGATGAGCCAGTTAATCTCGTGGCTCTCGAAGTTGTGAATGTTTTCCCGCCCCGTCTTTGCGTTCTTTGGGTCGCATTTCCCCGCGTTTTCCTCGTGCCTCGGTGGTCCAACCCCCCGCCTTGTTCGCGTATTTCGGGTAGTTTGTGGTTAAAAATCCGCGTTTCCCCGTTTCCGCTTCCCTGCTTTTTCGATTTCCGCTCTGGCTTTTTCCCCTCCGTGTTAATCCCTGAAATTCGTGGTTAAAAAGCGCGTCTTGGGGTTCTCTGCGTTGCGGTTGTTGAACCTCAAAGGCTGGCCGTATTTGAGCCTTTCGACCAGAAAAGGACAGCGAAGGCGGAATCCTTGGCAGCATTTGTTCGTAAAACCCCTGCATTTTGAGGGAATTGCCAAATCAAGGGTTTGGCACATTTGTTGCCTGCATCAAGGCAGTGCATCGTTATTTATGGATCGCCCTGTGTTTTGCTGCTGCTGTTCTCAAGTTGCAGGCGAAGCCCGTTGCCCAGGCGGAAATCCCGTTCCAATATCGCGAAGGCTTGCTGTGGGTTGAAGTCACCCTCCCGCATTCCGACCGGCCGCTCCATTTTCTTGTGGATACCGGCGCAGGCGTGAGCGTCATCAATCTCCGTCTGGCGAAGCAGATGGGACTGAAGCCGGGGCCGGAAGTTGCGGTAAGCGGGGTGGAGGCGACGCTGACGGGCTATTGGCAACAACCGCTTTCCGCTAAAATTGGCACGGTCAGGCTGCCTGACCGGTTCCTCGCCGTTGACCTTGAGACGTTGAGCCGGTCCTGTGAACAGCCGGTGGACGGCCTGGTGGGCGCGGATTTCTTTCGCGGGCGCATCGTCCAGTTGGATTTTGACGCGCACAAAATCCGGCTGCTGAAACGGGGGATGGCCGGAATATCCGATCAGGTGTTGCCCCTGCAACTGCGTCCGTGCGGCATGCGCGTGGCCATCAGCATCAACCAACACGCCCGGCAATGGGTCCGGTTGGATACGGGCTGCGCGACGGCGCTGCAATGGGTGACTTCCGACGTGCCGCCGGAACCCTGCTCCCGGAAAACGGCCATCGGACTGGCGGCGATTTCCATTTCCCAAACGACGACGACGGTGGCCATTGGCAGTCATGAATTTGACAGCGTCCCCACGGGTTTGCACCCAACCGCCATTTTCCCCGGCGAAGCCGGGTTGCTCGGCAACGGCCTGCTGGCCCGTTTTTCCAGCCTGACCATTGACGCCATTGGCGGTCGGGTCATTCTGGCGGAGCGCCGGCCTGCGCCGTAGTTCCGCACATTCCCAATCCTCCCACCACCCCAGCCCGCCGGGGTCGTCTTCTTGCGCAACTTGCAAAAAGTCAGCGCCTCGTCCCGGGGGGCAAATTGCCTTGCGGGGATCCGCGTGGTGCGGGGTATTACAGGGTGTGAATAAACCGCGGCAAGCAGCCGCAGCAAAAAAACAAAAAGACAAACAATGAAAAATAATATTCTCCTCGCAATCGCGGTTGCCGCTGTTTTCTCCGTGGCGGCCAGTGTCAATGCTGGTGACATTCTGCTCTCCCCCAAGGGCCAGGATCAGGCAAACTCCCTGAGGAAAGCGCCCGCGACCCCGGTCAGCGACCCTGACCTCCTGGCCAACCGGCCGACGGGCAATGCCAAGGCCTGGGCGTTGGCCCAGAGCATCCAGAAAGCGCCGGTTTCCCATAATGATGTTGATCTGGCGACTGCGCCGCGTCCGTCGTTGCGCCCCCGGGACCCCGGCTTTGATGCGGCCTGGCGCGCGAACGCCGTGGACGCTCAAGTGCAGGTCGCGCCGCTGAAATAACGGGGGCAAGCCTGTTCCCAAGCGACCAACCACAGTTAAGCGTGAGGGCGGCGGATTGCTTCGCCGCCCTCACCGACCCGTGTTGTTCAGTTCTTGAGTCAGTTCCAGAAACGCCCCGCCTCGTTACTGGGCGACGGAATTGCCAGAACGAGTATTTTTTCCCCGGGGCCCGCTCCGGCCCGGCCAAAGGCTCAGGGATTGGCCGCCAGCAGCTCCGTCACCCGGGCCACCACGGCAAAGGCATCCGCCACATACAGCACGTCCGCCTTGCCCCGCGCCCAGCCGCAATTCGGGTCCAGGCTGATGGCCCGGCGCTCGCCGATGAAGCGCCACCCCACCGTGTGCGGCTCTTCGCCATGACAGCAGGTGCTCAAGCCCTTGGCGTGACGCGGCGTCGCGCCGGTCTGCCCGATCTGGTTCAGATGCGAGAGGAACGGCAGCACGGCCTGGCCTTCGCCGCTCAAGTCCACCAATGATTTGCTGCTGCCCAGCGAGGCGCGCGACTGTTTCAGAAAACCCAGGATCAGCTTTTCCGCCTCCGGCACGTGCGTCTGGCCGTCCGCCTGTTTCTTCGTCCAGCCCGCGCCGGTGACGAACAACAGCGGGGCATCGGGCCGGATGGTTTGCGCATCCGCCTTCGGCTCGCGCAGTCCGGTCACCGTGGTGCGCCGGGCCGTGTCAGTGAGATTCACCGTGACGATTTCCACCTTGGCCGTGCCCGCGCCGCAATCACACGCCGTCTGGCTGCCGGGATCAATGCCGATAACCCACGGCCGCCGGGCCCGTGTCAGCACGCCTTCCATGCGCTGCCGGTAATACCAGCGGTTGACGGAGATTTTCCCGTCTCCCGCCGCCACGCCGGTGACATGAGTGTCGGCGCGACCGCCGAGCCGCTGCGCGACGCCGGGCAAGACCCGCGCCCAGCGCGCCGTCGCCGCAGCGATGACCACGGTCGCCCCGGCCGCCTGGCAAATCGCCGCGGCCGCGGCCGCATCCGTGGCGTAGCGGGACTGGGCGAAATCCGCGCCGGTGACGCCAAAATATTTGGTCGCCGGACTGGCGGCGATGGAGTCCGCCGCCGCCTGAACCTGTTCGCCGATCAGTCCCACGACAAAAGCGGAACCGGCCAGGGATTTGTGCAGTGTCGCTGCCACATGCAGCGCTTCCCGCGCCGTCCTGGCAAGCGAGCCGTTGGTTTCCGTGTGAGCCAGAACAAGAATGGTTTCCATAAAATTATTTCCTAATCCACTCGACGATTTCCTTCGCGATGGCCTCGGGGGATTGGTCTTTGACAATTTTGGTTTCGCGCAGTTGTTTTGGCAGCGCGACGCTGGCAAAAGTCTGGCCCTCCCCGGTGAGTTTCACGGGCCTGGCCTTTTGCAGGGCCGGCATCACCGTGCGCATGTTGAGCATGCCCACCTGCGGATTGTTTTTCGGCTCGGGCAGATTGCCGGTGGCCCAGCCGAGCAGCGCCGGCGCGCCGGCGCATTTGGAAATCTGGTGTTTGCCGCCCTCGATGCGTTCCAGAATTTCCAGCGAGCCGTCCCCGCCCACCGTGAGCTGATCCACGCCCTGAAACTGATCGGTGATCCCCAGGCGTTCGCCGACCATTTGCAGCGTGGCCCCCGCGCCGCGCGAGGCGGATTCCCAGCCGCCGAACACCAGCAGCTTTGATTTGTCCAGCCCCGGAATCGCGGCGATGGCGTCCGCCAGCACGGCGGCCGTTTCGGTGGCGTCGGTGAAACCGCTGGACGAACCGTCCAGGGCGATGAGTTCAAACGGCACTTTCTGGGCGACGGTCATCATCACCTGCTGGAGCTTGGCCTTGGGTCCGAGGCTGACGAGCCAGACTTTGCTTCCGGGCAGCTTTTTGCAGAGATTTGCCGCTTCAAACAGCGCGTGGCCCGCCCACGGATCGAGCACGGCGGGCAGCATCATTTCATTTTTCAGCGCCGGCCCGGCGGGCGACGCCACGGGTTCAAGGGTTTGCAACGGATCGGGCACGATGCCGCCGCAAACCACGATTTGGAAGGGGGTACTCATAGATAATAAAAATCATTTGGACGGAAAACACTCGGCCACCGTCCGGCTGACCTCCTGCAACCAGGCGGCACGCTGGGCCGGGGTGCTGATGATCACCACGGAAAAAGTCCGCCGCCGGACATCCTTCACGCCGCACAGATCAAAGACGCACTTCTTCCAGAGCGCCTCCAGGGGGTCGCCAAAAAGTTCCTGCTCGCGGTTGTCGGGCGTGTTGGCGGTATTGAAAACCATCGCCCGCTTTGCCTTGAGCAGGCCGACGGGCACGCCCTCGCCCTGGTCATTGGCCACAAAGCGATAGGCGATTTCCATCCGCAGCACGCGGTCAATCCAGCCCTTCAAAATCGCCGGCGGCATGCCCCACCAATTGGGATGGACGATGATGATGCCGTCGGCGGCGGTGATTTCCCGGCAGTGGCGGGCGATGACCGGCTCCAGCGGGGCATCCTTGCGCAGTTCGTCGGCGGAAAGCAGCGGGGGAAAGGCTTCCTGACACAGGTCGTGCAGGATGACTTCATGGCCGTGCTGACGCAGCGTTTCCGCCGCCGCAATGGCAATCGCGTGGTTAAAGCTGGCCGGATTCGGGTGGGCCAGGATGATGGAGAGGTTCATTTAATTTTCCGCCGAGTGCAGCCCGCCGGTGCCGGCGCGGAAGGCGATGTTCATGGGTTCGGGATTTTCCGGGTTCGCCTGCGAGCAATTCCACAGGCACGCGCCACAGTGGACGCATTTCTCACAGGAACAATTCCGGCGTTTGTTGATCTCATAGCAGTCGAAGATCCACCGAGTTCCGAACCCGTTGAAAATCTTTGTCTTGCGTGGCGATGGCCAGCTTGTTTTCCCGCGCTATGGCGAATTGATATGCGTCATCGAAATCAAGACCATGCCGGGCGTTGACCTCGGTGATCTGGGAATAGCCGGTTTCGTTCAACGAAAGAATATTGAACTGAGGCAGCGTATCCGCTGCAAACTGGTCGAACAGGTCCGTCCGTTTTTGGCGGAACAGCAGCACTCCGATGGAATGCAGCGTAAAATCGGAAATCCATGCGGCGCCTTTCTCGCTTTGCAAGAAGGTCTCACATTTTTTTCGCCCGGCCTGATTGAGCAGGATTTCCAGGAAGATGTTGGTGTCCACCAGACAGTTCATCGCAGTTCACTAATATGATGCTGCAATTCAACGGCGGTGAACCGGTCTTTCAAATCCGCCAAACCGCCCGCCCAGCCGAAGTTGAAGCGGCGTCTGGCCGGGCGCGGGGATTTGGGCGGGGTGGTTTTGGACAAAAACTCAATGAACGTCTCCACCTGCCTTTGCGCCGAGACGGGCAAGGCTTCATATTTGGCGATCAACGTGTCTTTGCTCATAACACTGATAATTTAGCAGTGACAGGCCATTCAGGCAATTTGGTAATCACCATGGCCATCAATTCTCCGCCGAGTGCAATCCGCCGGTGCCGGCGCGGAAGGCGATGTTCGTGTGTTCGGGATTTTCCGGGTTCGCCTGCGAGCAATTCCACAGGCACGCGCCGCAGT
>CAZUBG010000263.1:0-6648 GCA_964618545.1 uncultured Bifidobacteriaceae bacterium
CTCGACGCCAGTTGGTTTGAACTGGCGAATGGGCGCTTCGTCAAGCAACAGGACATTATTCCCGGATTTCGGGCATCGCGTCACGGAAATGCGACCACGGTGCTGCAAGACCTCGGATTGATAAAACATGCGGGCTTGGACGAACCGCTCCTACTCACGGCAAGGGGAAAGCAAGTGCTCAACGAGGTAATCCTCCTTCGGAAATGAGCCAGCACCCACCCAAACTGGATTTGCATGGGCGGCTCAAGAAGCACGCCTTCGAGCACGCGCTCATCACGACCTACAATTTCGGTTCTCGGTTCTTTGAAGACTACGCATTGGAGAATTTCAAAAGTCTCCAAGACAACGGCAATGTCAGTGTCCTTTTGGATGATGGCGAATATCAGGATTTGTTGAAAGCTGCTGGCGAGAATGCGGAGTCCTTTCCAAAGCAGGCGAATCTTCGCTACCTGCTGCACCCGATTCGGGTCCCGGGTGTATTCCACCCAAAGGTTTTCCTATTTGCGGGCAAGCGGCGCGGGTTGTTGTTGATCGGCAGTGCGAATTTTACTCAGGATGGACTCGGCTCAAATGCTGAACTGGTCGCCGCTTTCGATTTCGAGGAGGAAAAGAGTGAGTCCGCGTTGCCACTTTTTCAGGCGGCCCTGCGGTTTTTTGAGCAACTCGCAGAGCGCTGGCCTGCGGAACAACTCCGTTCAAACCTGAACACATTGGTAGCCGAGGTGCCTTGGCTTTCCAAGACCCCGCCCAAGTCGGCCAAAAGTGACCTTCCGGTTCTGCTTTCTAATTTGGAAAGACCGCTTTGGGAGCAATTGGTCGAGCGGCTGCCTGGCCCAGCATTGCATATTTCTGTCCTATCCCGGTTCTTCGATGCTCAACCGTCACTGATTGACTTCGTCCGGGACTCCGCGAAAGCCAAGCGACTGACGCTCTACACTCAAAACGGAATCACCACCCTGACCAAGGCTTGGCTTGGAGTGTCGGCGTTCATTAATGGAGACATGGAAATCCGGCTCTGTCGCTATGCCGACGAGGAGCATTTCCAACAATTGCACGGAAAGGCGTATGCTTTCACCTGTGGGAAAGAGGTCGTGTTGGCGATGGGCAGCGCGAATTTTACCTCTGCCGCGCTCCGCCGGACGGCTGCGAACGGTAACCTTGAAGTGTTGCTTTGCTATCCGCCGGTGACGACAAAACAGGTTGCACTCAAGTCATGGTTCGATCCCGATGAAAGTTCGGTCGTCTTGAGGGACGCAAATCAGCTTCAAACTGCGACTGACAACACAGACGAATCCTCCACCACTCCCAACAACTTTCCGTTAAGGATCACCGAGTCGCAGGTCGAGGAGGACTGGCTTAAGCTGAAAGTGATCGGCGACAAGATTTTGAGCGAGGTCAGTTGCCGGATCGTTCAGGGTGACACTCGACCGTTTCATCTCAATGTTGAAAAGACTGAATTAGGCTTCTTGCGTTGTCGTCTTGATGAAACCAATCAGAAACGGTTGCGCACCGCGCCCGCGCTCGCGCAGCTTGGTTTGAATTCAGTCGGGAATTGGACTCCGCAAAGCTACCCCGTGCTCGTCACGAATCTTCAGGACATTGTCACGGGGCGCGATGTTCGTCGCGAACGACAAATCCGGGAAGCTCGCGAAAGTCCGCAACGATTCATGGATGTGCTGACGGTGTTGTGCAGCGGCGATGATGAGGAAAGGCTGAAGCAGTTTCTCACCTACTGCGACATTCCGATTGATCTGCCGACACGACTGCTGCGTCGGCAGGCGAGTGCCAGCAATGTTACTGAACCGGGCGGCGACAGGTTTCACATTTTCGGTGCGAAGAATTTGCGGCACTTCGAGGTGCTTCACGAGGCGGTCATGGATTTTGTGCATAGGCATCAAAGACGACTCAACAAACATGTGGAGCGTGGCACGACAAAGGGTATTCCAAACTTCCTCCATATTTTGCTAACCATCGGAAATCTACTCTTGTCTCAAATCGAACGTATCGTTGCAGCTTTGGAAGCGGATGAAAAACTTGAGGTCACCCAGAATCGTTGGCATCAAGTTCGCGAAAACCTGGACGCCTACTATCGGGTATTGGAGGAACTTTTTGAAATGATGGCGGTTGACTATCTGGATGCTCTGCTTGACACAAGTTCAGCCAGCAAGATCAGCGTGGAATTCCACGAAAGCCTGCCAGACCTCAATGCAATATTGCAGCGGGCCTTCAAAAATCGCGAGCGGATTATTGAACTTAAGCAAACTAGATTGGTAGTGGTGACGCCATCAGGTCCGGTCATGGGGCCTGAGGTCTTCAATTCAATATTGGCCCCTGCAAAGTGGGCTGGATTTGCCAAACGACTTAACGCATGTCAAGGCCGACTGAAAAACCGGCTGGCCGCATAATGCAACCGCCGAAGTGAGCTTCAACGGGGCCGCGCCCAATTGGGCGCGGAGAGATGCGGGCGAGCAGTTCGCCCTGGTGGGGGAAGCCGAACTTCAACGGGGCCGCGCCCAATTGGGCGCGGAGAGCTGCACGAAGGTACGCTGGAAGTTCTGGCAGACGAACTACTTCAACGGGGCCGCGCCCAATTGGGCGCGGAGAGTCAAGACCGCGCAAGGCATTTCCGACCCAACCCGGCGACTTCAACGGGGCCGCGCCCAATTGGGCGCGGAGAGAGGTCGCACCGCCGGTGGTTGTGGTCAGGACAAACCCGACTTCAACGGGGCCGCGCCCAATTGGGCGCGGAGAGATTGCGGACGGTCGCGATGGAAACGCCAAGCAGCTTGACTTCAACGGGGCCGCGCCCAATTGGGCGCGGAGAGTTTGGGCGGCTGGATTTATCAGGACCGGCTGGACGTCACTTCAACGGGGCCGCGCCCAATTGGGCGCGGAGAGGCGGACGACGCGGTACATCCTGGCGCTGGTGACGGAACTTCAACGGGGCCGCGCCCAATTGGGCGCGGAGAGCGACAAGGTGGACGCGGCGGTGGCGAAACACTACGGCACTTCAACGGGGCCGCGCCCAATTGGGCGCGGAGAGTCAATGCGTTCGCGTTGGTGACGTTCAATTGCAACACTTCAACGGGGCCGCGCCCAATTGGGCGCGGAGAGTTGATCGAACGAAAGCTCAACCGGATCGCGGACGGCACTTCAACGGGGCCGCGCCCAATTGGGCGCGGAGAGCAGACCCAAGCGGCAAGCAGAAAGCAGAAAGCGGAAATACTTCAACGGGGCCGCGCCCAATTGGGCGCGGAGAGTATGAGGTTGTCGCCAAAACCGCCATTGCCGCTCGCAACTTCAACGGGGCCGCGCCCAATTGGGCGCGGAGAGGACATTGACCGCATGACTGGTGGGCTTAAGGGTGGTACTTCAACGGGGCCGCGCCCAATTGGGCGCGGAGAGATCGCCAGTACCCTGATCCGCACCACGCACGAGGTACTTCAACGGGGCCGCGCCCAATTGGGCGCGGAGAGACACGCTGTCCCGGATTAAACAAACAATCAAATATAACTTCAACGGGGCCGCGCCCAATTGGGCGCGGAGAGTACGATGAAAACAGAGTCTTGAACGGAACCTATTACACTTCAACGGGGCCGCGCCCAATTGGGCGCGGAGAGCTGGCGTCAGGGTTGAAGGTTGGCATATACGTTAGACTTCAACGGGGCCGCGCCCAATTGGGCGCGGAGAGCCGGGTGCCAAATGGCGTCCGCCAGCCTTTGTCTCCACTTCAACGGGGCCGCGCCCAATTGGGCGCGGAGAGGCCCGTGGTGTAGCCGGTCACATTGGTGCCGCTGGCACTTCAACGGGGCCGCGCCCAATTGGGCGCGGAGAGCGCTCTTCTGTTACTCCTTCTGCCGCAAGCACGCAATACTTGATTTGCGACTGCCTGCGCCACTTCAATGCCTGTATGTTCATGCTGTCTCATGTTCGCGTCATAATCAATTCATTTTGAGGCTATTACACCATGCGAGCGCCGACGGGGTATTCCGCATCACCGCGCCGCTCGCGACTTCAGTTGTCAAAGAACCTATCGAAATTACACCACGTAGCAGGGCGCGTCCAATTTCATATATGGAAGGCCGAGGGCGGTGATCACACGGTCCCCACGTCCCTCTGCCGGTCCCAGTCCGACAAAAATCACCTGGTCTTCGTCGTGATTGATGATTTCACCCAACTCGGTTTCCAACTCAACTTTCTCCGATGGGTTCAGGTCGCACTCGAAAACCGAAAATTGCAGGTGGTCGCCAAAATTACCACAGGTCTTGAACACCTTCCGCAACCGTTTGGCGTCGGCAACATCGTAGCAAACTAGATAGGTTGTGCGCATAATAAAATAGGGGCATTTATCGGATTTAGGGAAACGGGACGGTGGGCAAGTCAGTCTCGCTCGCTGGAACCAGGCCAAGGGCATCCTTAAAAAGCCGTCTGGCAACAGCCTCTCCGACCGGAGAAAATCCATGGGCAAGAATGCTTTGATTCCGCGCGACAAGCGGAGAACCGTTCATTTTGTCGAGGCCAGCGGTGTAAAAGGGGCGAGCGTCCGCCACAGAAAGTGCCTCAAGAAATTTCCAGGCATCCTGAAGACCGAGCTTCACAAAGCCATTTTCGGCGTGCGGGGCAACCTTGCTGCGAAGGGGTTCGGGAATCCTTTCGAGCGGCACTTTGGAAGTATCAGGATGGCCGGCAGTGGCCAGGTGGAATTGCGCGGTGGCCTCAATGGCGCGGTAAAGGCGGGCGGTGGCATCGTCCCAACGGTGTTCATCCAGCCGTCGTCGGGCGTTGGCGATCAGGTCGAGCAAGAGTGCGCGGACGGGGAGACCAGGGCCAGCGTCAAGGATGGCCTGAAGATGGGTCTGGAGTCTGGCGGTGCCGGCCAGAACGGCCTCAGCCCGGCCGCGACCGAGCGCGGCTTCCAGATTGTGAGTGTGTTTGGCCAGGTCGCGGAGTTTGTTCAGAGCCTTCTCAGGTTGGAAACGATCCCAGTCGGCGAGGGCATCGGCGAGATTGGTGACGGCGCTGATTTCGGCTTTACGGGCAGGATCGGTGAGACGCTGTAGAGCCTTGAAAAGGATGGCATGGGCGGCGGCAAAGGCATGAGAACGAAGCAGTTCCATGGCCGTGTCCAAGGCGAGGAGCCCCAGCGCATCAGCGGGGTTCTGGGTATGCAGGATTTGCTCCTTGCCGGACACAACGATGCCCACGCCCTCCTTCGTGCGCTCGGCTCCGCCCACATAGGAAATGCGGCAGGACCAACGTCCGGCGGCCAGAGCCAGAGCCGCGCTCATGGCCTTGGTGCCCCCTGTGAAATCAGCAATGATTTCGGCCCCGGAGTGGTCGCGCTGCCAAGCAGTGACGCGGTCGTCAAGGCGGCGCAGTTGGTTGACGATGCCGGAATAGTCTTGATGATCCGTAATTTCATGGAGATCGTAGCGTCCGGCGTCGAAGTCCGGCCAGCTTGATTCATGGATTTTTGGGAGAATTTCGCTGGTGACGAAGTCGCGCGTCTGGGCGGAAACAACGAAGACCGCGCGGCCAGGCCGCCAATGAAGAAGGCAGGCGATAATGGGTGCGGGAGCACCACCGACGGTGGCGATCAGAAGGCGGTTTGGGGTGGTTAATGGAGCATCGTTCATGGAATTTGGAATGGCACTGCAAGCCCAAAGGCAAAATGTACTACTTGGCGTTGTTGCGAACGAATGATAGAGGCTACGTTTTCGGGAAGAAGTTCTTCCATCGGAACCGCCCGCCCAAAAAAGGGATGCGCCGTCGAAGTGACGAAACAAGCGCCAGGACGCAACATTAGGAGTGGACGCTTGTAGGTTTGTTCGTTTTCGAGGCCAAAGTCAGGACCGAGTTTGCCGTATTTAACAAAGGATTGCCACATTCCATCAGTTGGATCATTGACCGCCGGTTGGAACGTGGAAAGCACCATGCAACTGTTCATCTTTGTCCCTGGCGCATCCAGCCACGCAGCACTCTCCGGTTCGCCCAACAACTCGAACTGACCCAGTCCGGCCGAGGCGTCAGCCCCGAAACCCGTGGCGGTGAGTTCGCGCACCAAGCGGATAAGCGTCGGAACAAATTCATCCTCAACGCGCGCGTACACTGACAAATACGGTTGTTCTCCGGCAAGCCATGTTTCAGAACTTGGCCACAAGCCCCCCCGTTCGGGTGTGCCTTGTGTGGTGCGATCAAGGGTGTTGCGCAGCCGGTCCTGGCTTATAAAAGCACGATCCGGGAGAAGGTCTTCGATTTGAAAAGAGCCGTGACTACGGGCGCGAATGAAACACTCTTTGGTGAGCCAACGGGCGCGTTTGGCAAGTTTGCGCTGTTCGTCCGGCCACGACTGAAGAAAGGCCACGATAGGAACTGGAATCAAGTCACCTGGAAAGGCATCCGAAAGGACAAAAGGCGGTCTGCCGCGCAAGGCTGGCGAGGTAATGCCATCCTCCAGCAATTCACGTTCGCCGAGACGGGCGGCAGTCCAGCAAAGCAGGCCGGTGAGCGTATCGGCCTGCCACGCAGTACGCCAAGCTGAGAGTGGGCGGAGTTTGAACTGGAGCAGTTTCACTGTGGCTTAGAGGGTGAAGTCCTTCCCGTCCAGTTTGAGGTTGCGAAACTCGATTTCACCAGACCCCTTGCTTA
>CAZUBG010000264.1:0-6647 GCA_964618545.1 uncultured Bifidobacteriaceae bacterium
TTGGTCAGGCCGCGCTTGTCCACCGTGTATTGCAGGCTGCGCGGATACCAGCCGGGCAGGTTCGTGGCGGTGTCAGGATACCACACTTGCAGGCTCGTTTTACCAAGCGCGTCCACCGTGTTGGTCACGAGATTGTTGGTGTAATAGTAGGTGGTGGGATTGTGGAAGAAATCCCGCACCACCGTGAGGCCGCTGGCAAGCTGGTTGGTGAGGTAGTTATTGGTCGTGAAATTGTTGGTGTAAAAGAAGTAGGCGTTCGTGTACAACACCAGGTTGGTCCCCACCGTTGATGCCTGCGTGACCACCCGCCGCATGGCATCGTAGGCGTTGGCCACCACGCGTCCGCTCGGCTTGATTTCCTGGCTGATGAGATGCGTCGAGTCGGTGATCGTGCTGTTGTTGGTCGTGAAGGTGTAATGCTGATAAGCATACTGGCATTGCGATGAGTCTGGCAGGGTGACGGTGACCAGGTCGCCGTAACTGTCATATTGGTAGGAAACAAATCTTCCGTCGCCCGTGAGGGCCTGGACAATGCGGCCATAGAAATCGTACTTGAAAACCAGCGTGTTGCCGTTGGCCATGTTGATGCGGTTCAACTGGCCCCAGTCGTTCGCCGTGGCGTTGGTGCCGTAATAGAAGAGGGCGTAATTGCCCGCGTTGTCCTGCCAGCGGGTCAGGTAGGGCCGCGTCCGGCTCAACACATTGGTGCCGCTGGCCACCGGAAAGGACTTCGTTTGGTAGGTCCGAGTGCCGCCATCCGGGGCGGTGATGGTATAATTGGTGCCGCTGTTGGTGGTGAGGACCGAATTAAACAGGTTGGCCGTGGAACCCACGCCGTAGGTGCTGTAATTATTGAGCGTGGGATTGTCCGCTGGCAGCACCTTCCACACGCTGTTGGTCGCGCGGTAAGCGAGCGTGGTTCCATTCAGTTCGGCGGCGTAAATGAGATTGGACGCAATTACCAGATACGGGGTGAAATTGATTTTCCAGCCATAGCCCATTTCGTTGGCCTGCAAATTGAGGCTGGAATAATTCCGGCGCAATTCCAACGGCAGCGGTCCGGGCAGGGACACGTCCGCCGTGTCCACATAGAAATCGCCGGAAATCACGTTGACCGGCTCGCCAATCCACTGGCCAAGGCTTTGCGCCTGCGCGTTGACAGGGCCAAGTGAACCGGTGTTGGCGGCGGAGTAAAGCGAGAACGGAGTGTTGCCAGTCTGGCCGGTTTCCTGGCTGATCTGCGTGGCCTGGCTGGTTTGCTCGGGGGTGGTGCCCAAGTCTGGATCGCTGGTCAGCCCGGCGTCATCCTCCGGCGACAAGGCGCTCAGGTAGGTGGAACCCGTTGAAAAATCATTGAGGCTAAAGGTGGGACTGCTGCCGTCGGAACTGGTGTCCAGATTCCAAGACAAGTCCGGTTGCGTCACGGGCGTGGTATCCGAAAAGTCCGGTTCCTCGCTGCCCCAGCCGCCGTTCAAGACCGCGCTGTTGGCGGAAATTGCCGCCAGTTGCTCGTCCTCGCCCAAAATCAATGCCCCCATGCCAATATACGTTTTGGGCGCATTGGTCATCCGGCCCGGCGTCATCAAAACCCGCGCATAGCTCGCGCCCACCTGGGTGAAGATGTTGCTGACCGAACCCCACATATTGGTGTCCTGGTTCATCAGCGTGTTGGTGCCATAACCCGCATTGGTCTGGTTGCCGTAAGCGACATAATTGTTTTGAAAGAATTCGAGCACCGGCGCATTTCCATTCGTCGCCCGCTGCTGCGCCATTTGCAGCAGCCGCACGGTGGAAACGGCGTTCTGGTCGGGAAACATGGTTTGAATCATGTCATGCTCCTGCGCCGAACCGGCGGTGATGTTCAAAGTGAAATAGTTCTGCAACGAAGTGAAATCCGGCACTCCGCTGCTCAAATTGAGGCTGGCGTTGCCGATGTACAGTTCGACATTATTGAACATGTCCACCTTGGCCTGCATGTTGGTGGCATTGCCGGTTGCCCCAATGACGCCCAGCCCGGCGGAGAATTTGATCAGCGAATGCAGCTTGTGCCACTGCTGGTTGTAAACGTCAAAGGCGTCATTCTTCTGAAAATAGCCCATGCCCAGCAAGTAGGCGGCGGTGCCCTGATAATCCCATACTTTGGGAACGAAGCTGGAATTGGTGGCGCGTTCCTGCTCCAACCCCCAATAGGTTTCCTCGTGCTGCTGCAACATGAGCGGGGTGATCTGGCCATAATCCAGTGCGATCCCAGCCACGTCGCCCAGAAAGCAATGCGAAAGGTTCGTCACGCCGGTGGAATCGTTTAACGGAAAGAACGTGTACGGGGCGGTCAGCTTGGACACCTGCCGGTGGTGGATGCTCTGAATGGCCAGATAGCTGATCGAACCCACCGCCACCGAATTGGACTGCAAGTTCAAGGAACTCGGGCCGGCAAATGCCTGCACGTTGCTCACGGTGTTCCGGTAAGGGGCTAGCCACAGGCATAACTGGCCGTTGTTGGTAAACACCAGAAATTTCCGGTCATCCAAATCGCACGCATCGAAATTGCCGGAATCCAGCAACGGCGAGCCAGTGACGCTGTTGTTGTAGACCTGCACCCGCGTCGTGTTGAAGATATTCGCCAAGTTGGGGAAATTCGTGGTGTTGCCCAAACTGTCTACCAACTGCAAGGTGTTCAAATTCGTCACTGCATCGGGTTGCGGCAGGTAGGACCAGCTTGGAAACTGGTGCTGCCGGTTAAAGGCCCGCACGCCCAGGTTGTCCGTGGAAAAGGATGGCCCCAGCGGGCTCAGGTATTGCTCGATGAACTCCGGGAACAATTTGGAAACGACATTCTCGGCATCGAGGTTCAAAATGTTGGTGTTGCCGCGCACATATTGCTCCACCCAGGCCAGGGCCGTGTTGTAATTGGTGGGCAGGTAGTCATACAAATTGACTCCTTCCACAATTTCATGATCTTTGAGCCACGGGAAAATATTGACCGTGTTGGTGCCGATGTTGGCCACCACCCACGGATAGTTTAATGACAACAGGCTGTTAGTGATGATGGGAATCCCATTGGGATAGAGCACGCCGTTGACCTGCATTTCAAAAAGCTGGCTCACGTGGCTGGCCGACATGAACAGATTGTTGTTGGTCGGGAACACATACGCGGCGGAATAGCCCGCCTGCCGCAGCAAGTACACCAGCAAAGCGCATTGCTCCACCGGCGAACCCCGGCCTTCTAAAAACGTGCCTAACGCGCTCCGGTCAATGCCCCCGCAGGTAACTTGCGGCTGGACGGTGGTTCCCCCCTGGCCGGTGGCATAGGGGTCGGCCAGTTCAATCTGGTTGATGACATAGCTGGCGAGCGCCAACGGGTCCTTGTTCATGTCCAAAACGAACTGATCCAAGACCGGATGCCGCCGCAATTCCGGGCTGCTATCCAGATTGGTGTAAACCGGGTTGTTGGTTAGAACAAACTGGTTGGTCACCATTACCGTGAGCCCGGCCGGTCCGGCCACGCTGGCCTCCGTGTAGGTGGGGGGCGTGGGGGTGCCCTGGAAAAACAGTTGGTTCACATATATGGATTGCAGCGGCGACGGTTGGGCGAAATCCAGCGTGTAGAGCGGAGTGGCCGTCCAAACTCCGGCGGCATTGGTGGCGAAGGGGACCACGCTGGTATTGCCCACTTGGACTTTGCCCAGCACAGCCACTTGGTAATAGTAATTGGTGGAACTGGCGATGTGAGTCAACTCATAGCCAGTCAGGTCAAAATTGGTGATGACCTGGCCGTTCAGCCAGGTGAGGCCAAACTCCTCGTCGTTGGGGTTGCCACTGTCGAGAAATTGGACGGTCGTGGTCAGGCCGTTGGTGCTGATCGTGATGGCCCCGCCATTGGTCATAAACGCGGTCCACAGGTTGGAATCCGCGCTAACTGTCCGCCGGGGCAAGGGGATGGTGAAGACATTGATCGGGGCGACATTGGTCGCGCCCGCCGGGAAATTGGTGGCGCTGTAGACCGAGACTTGAATGACATTCGTGGCGGCGGGCGTGCTTTCATCAAAGCCCCCGGCATAGACGCCAAAGCGATAAGGTTGATTCGGGATCAACTGGGACCCGCCTCCCTGGCTGCCAAAGGCCGTCACGGGATTGTTGACCGGAATCATGCTACTGCCCAAGGCGGTGGCCACATAAAGGGTCTGATTGGAAACATTCAGAAACCAGGGCGCGGCATTGGAATAGCAGTAGGCCATGCCACCGGTGGCGTCTAATGCCACCCCCTGTTCCAAATCCATTGGCACCACGATGGAACAGAAATCCAAATCATGAATGCTGGTGTTGCCGAAGTCGTAAAGGTCGCCCCGAAGAAACTCCCCCCAGCGGGCGGGCGGCACGGGCGCGAAACTTTCCGCGGGGATGAGGCTCAAATTGCCGGTCTGCGGCGACAGGATGTTCCCGTTGCCGAACTGCCCGTACTCATTGTCGCCCCAAGCCCACACGGCCCCGTTGGTCGTCATGCCCAGGCAAAAATTCGCGCCAGCGGCATTGTTGCCCAATGCATATTTGACGAAGGCCGGGGCGGGGGCAAGCTGGGTCGGACTGGGAACAATTCCGCCTTGGAATCCCCAGGCAAAGTTTTGGCCATTCGTCAGCGTGGCGCTTGAACTATAGAAGCCCGCGCCGATGGTCTGCACCCCGCCAAGGCTCACGGGTGTGGGCGCGTTGGTACTCGTGGTGGTTCCCAATCCCAACTCACCGTAGTAATTGTAACCCCACACCCAAACGGTTCCGTTGCCCTGCAAAGCCATCGTGTGGGCTGCTCCTGCTGCGATGTCCACCACATTGCTCAGGACGGCCACCGGCGTTGGCTGAAAAGTGTTCTGGCCGTTGCCAATCTCGCCATAGCTGCCATAGCCCCAGCACCACACCACCCCATTGGCGTCCAACGCCACTGAATGATAACCACCCGCCACAACCTTGACCACGTTGGTCAGTCCGGTCACCAACACCGGCAGATTGGTGGAATTATAGGTGCCGTTGCCAAGCTGGCCCTGGCCATTGCCACCCCAAGCCATGATCTGTCTGCTGGCCAGAAGCGCGAGGGAATGATAAGCACCCCCGGATGCCATCACGGCATTGGTGATGCCGGTAACCGGCACCGACACCGGGCTGCTGGTATTGTTCCCATTGCCAAGCTGTCCGCTGGCATTGGTTCCCCAGGCCCAAACCGTTCCGTTCGTTTCAACGGCCAGCGAGTGCTGCCAGCCAGCGGCAATATTAACGACATTGCTCACGCCGGGAACCGGCAGGGGAAAGGAACTGGCCGTGACACCGCTGATGCCCAGTTCGCCGGCGGCATTGGTTCCCCATCCCCATACGCTGCCGTCTGATCGCAACGCGAAAGCCTGATTCTCGCCCGCCGCGATTCCGAGCGTGGTCATCTGCCCCGAAGCCGCGTGCAAGGTGGCCGCGCTCAACAAAAAGAGACCCAGCAGCCGGACTGTGTGCGCAAGTTTCATAAATTTGTGGAAAGGAGGTCGGTTATTGGGTGAGGTTGGCCCCGTTGACCGGGCTGTCAATGAACATGCCGAAAGAGCCAATGGTGTTGTTCGTCGCCACCATGACTTGATAAAATTCCGTCGCCACCGCCCCGGAAGTGACCGTGAAATTGGTCTGTCCGGCGGTTCCATTGGTCACAAACTTCCATGGATAGGCCGTCAAATTATCTAGTACCGGCGTTCGGTACAGATTATATACGTTTGTCGGCACCCCGTTGGTGATGCTGATGGAAAACGTATTCGTGCCTGTCTTTGCCATGGTCAACACTGGCGCGGTTTGCGCCCAGGCGGTCAGCGTCGTGACGATGACCAACGCTCCGCCGAAGATGGCCAGCAGCGTGAGACGGTGTTCGTTCAGGATTTCTTTCATTGGAGTTTTCATTCAGTGTGATTGGCTTTTGAGGCGCGTCAATGACGCCCCGGTGACGTTTGGGTTACTGTAAAAACGGTTTTCAAAATGGCTCGGTTTACCGGCGGTTCCCCGCCGCATTGCTTCCATGAAAATTTGGCTCCGAAATTGGAGCAATCAGACCCCAACCCCAGCTTACGGTCAAGCTCCATTTTTGGAGCATGACCAGAAAACCGCAAAACATTGTGGGCCCGCGAATCAGAAAACTGCGCTACCAGCAGGGAATAACGCAGGAAATGTTCGCCGCCCGGTGTTCGATTCTTGGTTGGGACTTGAGCCGGGGGACACTCTCGAAGATCGAGGCCCAACTCCGTTGCGTCACGGACACGGAACTGGTTGTGCTGGCTAAAGCCCTCAAAGTGGACGTGAATACCCTCCTGCCGTCCAGCAAAGACCGTTCCCGTTGACGCGGAACGGTTCACCGGAGAACCCTCGGTGGCAACGCGGGAAAACTTCATGCGCGAACATTTCCCGATGGTGTTGGTTCTCTGATTCATGCTGGTCAATTTCTAGGCCCTTTCCCACTGAATACAAGTGCAATCATGTTGAACCCCCAAATCATTCCGCAGGTGCTGATCAATTTTGGTTGCCCGGCCGAAATGCCAGTCGGGCGGTCGCCGGAAAACCAACTGTTCCCGTCGGATGCTACAAGTGTAGCATCTTTGGTCAAGCGCGTTTTTTTGTATGGCTTCAGGGTG
>CAZUBG010000265.1:0-6620 GCA_964618545.1 uncultured Bifidobacteriaceae bacterium
CAAAATTAAACACGGATTGGACGGGAAACGAAAGCAAATTCACGGGGGACAATCTGATCGGTCAGTGCCGGAGAAAATCTCCGACTTGTTTTTCTTCAGCCATCGTTTAAGTTATTTCCATGATGTTTCCGATCACTGCGTACATCGAAGCCGCGCTGGAACTGGCTTGTTACGACAAGCTGGAGGACGGCTCGTTCGCAGGTGAAATCCCGAAGTTAAAAGGCGTGGCCGCGTTCGGAAAATCCCTGCGCGAATGTGAAGCCGAGCTGCGCTCGACGCTGGAAGATTGGATTCTGGTCGGCTTGAGGCTGGGCCACAAACTGCCGGTGCTTGCAGGCATTGATTAGGAGGTTTTAGCCGTGGTCCAGAATTGTTGGAGGATGGCTGGGAGGTCGGTGGCCGGGCCGACAGTCACAGGCTGCCACCAGGCGGGGAACAGGCGGCGATAGCGCGGTTCGCCAAAGCGGGCGTCAATCAGCAGGACGGCCCCGCGATCGGTTTCCGAACGGATCACCCGGCCGGTGGCCTGCAACACGCGGTTCATCCCGGGGAAAACGTAGGCGTAATCAAAGCCCGCGCCGGTTTGGGCCTGAAAATAATCCGCGATCAGGTCGCGCTCGACCTCCAGTTGCGGCAGGCCCACTCCCACCACCACCGCGCCAATCAAACGGTCCCCCGCCAGATCAATGCCCTCGCCGAAGATGCCGCCCAGCACGGCAAAGCCGACCAGGGAGCTGCCACCTGACACAGGACGCGTCGGCAACCCGACGGAAGCGTCCGTGGGTGAACCGTTTAGGCTGGGTGTGAGGTTTAAGCCGGTCAGAGACCGGCGCTCCGGGAAAGCGTCAGGCTCCCGGGCGAAGGCGGAGAGAAAAGCCCCGCGTTCCGCTTCGCTCATGGAGGGTCGCTGAACCAGGATCGGGGTGGCCGGATATTCGGCCTGAAATTTTTCCACCGCGGCGGTGAGATATTGATACGACGGCAGATAGGCCAAATAGTTTCCCGGCCGGCCGGCGATGAAGGTTCCCATCGCCCGCACGACTTCGCCCAAGGAAGCGGCGCGCGCCTGGTAATGCGTGCGGAGGCGGTCCTGAACCAAGACGGCCAGGTTCTCCGGGGGAAAGGGCGAGGGCAATTGCAATTCCCGGTCCCCCGCCCCTCCGCCGAGGAGCCGCCGGTAATAATCCATCGGGGTCAGGGTGGCGGAGAAAAAGACCGCCGACCGTCCCCGCGCCAGCGCCTGACGGAGCAGATGGGACGGGTCCAGGCAAAACAGCTTGAGGCGCGCCGACGGGCCGGGCGACAACAGGGTCACATAATGTTCATCGTATAGTTCGGAGGTGCGAACAAATGATTGCAACTGAAAATAGAGTTCGAGCAGCGGCTCACGAAATCCGGCGGGCTCATTTTTGGCCAGCCATGCCGCCAGCTCGTCCAGCGCCTTTTCCAGCAGGGGCGTCAACCCGGCGGGAAATTCCCGGCTGGTGCGGGTTTCATCACGCGGGTCGGTTTCCATCCGGAACGCCGGCTTGAGGGCTGGCTTCGCACTGGAAAAGAGGTCGGCTTCCGAACCGGCGCCGGATGAGTCATCAGTGGCGACCTGCGCCGCGCCTGACGCGATTTTTTTCAAGGCGGTCCCGAGGCGCTGCAACGCTTTCGCGCAACGCGGCAGCGTTTTCTTAATCAGTTTCGCCAGCCCGGTGATTCCGCCGGCATCAAGTTCCGCCGAGAACATGGTGCGCGCGCGATCCACAAGGTTGTGGGCTTCATCCACAAGAAATCCAAAGTTGCCGCCTTCATCGGCAAACTGACGGCGCAAATACACCTTGGGATCAAAGACATAATTGTAATCGCAAATCACGGCCTCGACCCATTCGGAAAGATCGAGCGACAGCTCGTGGGGGCAGACTTGATATTCGCGGCTGATGGCTTCGAGCACCGGGCGGGTGATTTCAGCACGGGCCAGCGCGGCCCGCAGAGCAGGCGGGCGGCGATCATAGTAACCCAGGGCGAGGGGACAGGTGCGCGGATCGCACGGCTGGCCGTTCTGGAGACAGAGTTTGGCTTTGGCGGTGAGAGTCAGCGTGCGCAGGCGCAGTCCGGCCTCCCGCAAATCCGCCACGGCCTTTTCGGCCACCCCCCGGCCCGGGGTGGTGGCGGTGAGATAGAAAATCCGCTCAAGTTTGCCTTCGCCCAGCGCCTTGACCGCCGGGAAGAACACAGAAATGGTTTTGCCAATGCCGGTGGGAGCCTCCAAGAACAGCCGTTCCCCGCGCGCCAGGGTCCGGTAGGCCGCCACGGCCAGTTTTCGCTGGCCCGGACGGTACTGCGGAAAGGGAAATTTGAGTTGCTGAATGGATTGGTCCCGCACCTTGCGCCATTCGAATTGCTCCTGCATCCAGCGCTGATAGACCGTCGCGGTGTCGGTGAAAAAGCGGGTGAGTTCGGTGAGCGTGTGCCGCTCGCAAAACTCCGTCAGTTCCCGGGTCTCGAGGTTCAGATACGTCAGTTGGAGGGACAGAGCCTCCAGCCGGTGGTCATGGGCGTAAATATACGCATAGCATTTCGCCTGCGCCCAGTGCAGCGGATCGGGGTTCCGGTCCCAACCGTGGCCGACGGTTTTGATCTCCTCAATTCGCACCCCGGTCGTTTCCATGAACAAACCGTCCAGCCGGCCCTGAATCCGCAAGATGAAATCGTCGCCCTCGAGATCGTGGGACAAACGGACTTCCTTTTGGTATTCAGCCGGACGCGAGCGCTGCACCCATTGATGTCCGAGCGTGCCGGCCCGGGCGCGGTTGGGGCCGGCAAACAGGCCGTCGCCGCCCAGGTCGCCGGTGCGGCACACGAACTCGACGAGTTCGCGTACCTGGGTGGTCAAGACGGGTTTGGCGGACACGGTCATGCGAAGGAAAGACTACTTCAACTTTTGCAATTGCTGGTCCAGGCGCTGGGCGGAGACGGGGAAGGCGGTCCCGAGTTCCTGGGCGAACAGCGAGACTTTGTATTCTTCCACCATCCAGCGATATTCTTCCAGCCGCTGGCGGCCTTCCGGCGAGGAGGGCGGCGGGGTGGAGATTTTTTTCAGGGCCTCGGCGTAGGGCGCCAGGTGGCGGGCGCGTTCCTGGTCTTTCACCGGATTCAGCGCGGCGCGTTCCATGCGCAGGAGCAGGGCCTTGAGATAGCGCGGGACTTGCGGGAGCTGGGCATAGGGGATGGCGGCGAGAAAGTTCGCGGGCAAGAGGTGATTCAATTCCGCCACCCAGCGGTTCACCACCGGGGCCGGGGCCGCCACCGCGCCCAGTTGTTTAAAATCTGTAACTACTCTGGTTTTTGCCAGATGGACGGGGGCCGCCGCCTGATTGACGGGCTGGAAGCCTGTCCCACTTTTACAGCGCAGGCAAATGTCCTGGCGCAGTTTCAGGATCATCCCCAGGCGGCCGGCCATCTGCGAGGCCAGTCCGGGGAGGAGGCTGCGGGTTTGGTCCACGGCGGATTGGAAGGCGGCCTGAGTCAGCGCGGGAAAAGGTTCGGCGGGCAGGAGATGACGGGCGAGGCTTTCGTAGGCGGCCTCGGACAAGGCTTCAGCGGTCAGAAACCCGGCCGTGAGGGGCGCAAACCGGGACAGTGACCGCAAATCCTTGTGGAGCCAGGCCAGGTCTTTTTGCAGTGCCAGACTGACCAGCCGGCGGCAGCCGCCCAGACTGGCGCGCCGCGCGGCCTCCTGACTGCGGAACAGACGGAGGCTGACCTGCGGCTCATCCTCCTGAATTCCCGGCCAGGCGTATAACGGAAGATTCCCGGCCTCGCTGACGGTGATGCGCTCCGGCAAATCACCAAAAGTCCAGGCGGTCAGGCCGAACTGCTCCCATTGCAGGGCGAACCGCGCCCAGGCGGGGTCTTCGCCGGTGGGTTCGACTCTGGCTTTTTCCAAACGCTGACGCAACTGGTTCAGATCACGACTGGTTCCCAGCGATTTCTGATCATTGTCCACCACTTCAATGCGGGGCCGCAGGTGCGGCGGGATGGCATCGGCGGCCCAACTGTCCGGCGGAATTTCCACCCCGTAATGCTGGCGGATAAACCGGGCGAGGTCCTGCTTCAAGGAATTACCGGTCGGCCGGAGGTCGCGGGCAATCTCCGTCACCTTGGGCGGAAAGGGCATCAGCTCGCGGCGAATGGCCTTGGGCAGGGCCCGGAGCAGTTCGCTGATCTGGCCTTCGCGCAAACCGGGAACGGACCATTCCACGCTGGCCTGGGAAATGGTCTGGGCCAGGCTGAACCCCAGTTTGACGGTCACGCCGTCCTGCTCCTCGCCGGGGGCGTAGGCATACGACAGCGCCACCGGCTGGCCGCCCAAGGGCACGGCATCCGGGAACGCCTCGGCGTCATAGCCCAGGGTCTGGCCACCGGTCAGATCGGCTTCGTTGAGGCAGAGGGCCGCCGGACCGCCCGACTCGCGCAACCAGCGGTTGAGTTCATGGACGGAGGAAACATTTTGCAGGTGGAGGGTATAAAACTCGAAGAGCGCCTGGTCCAAGCCCATGAGATCATGACGGCGCACGCGCGTTTGCCACGTTTCAATCTTATGCCGCACTTTCCGGTTGTGCTCAATAAAAGCGTATTGAGGCGGCAGCGACGGGGCTTGCGCGGGAACGCGGGTGAGGACGCGCAGATCATCATCGCCGTCATCCTCGGCTTCAGGGTTGCGCCGGCTGGCGGGCAGCAAATCCTCCTCCACCAGCGCGGACCGGATGAAAATCTCCGTGGCTTCCGTGGGATTAATATTTCCACAGGCCACTTTGCGCTGACGCAATTCCAGGCCGTTGAACGTGGTTTTTTCGTCCACCAGCACATTGCCGGCCTTGACGTCCCAACGGGGGTTTTGATGGGTGACCTTGCACAAGTGCGGGGCCAGTTGGATGATCCACAGGGGATCAATGCCAGCCACGGTGCGGGCAAACAACTGGGAGGTTTCCACCATTTCCCCGGCCACCATCCACGGCGGTTGCTGAACGGCGGGCACCGGGCCTGGCCCCTTGGCCGGGGAATGGGCCGGCTTCTTCGGCTTGTCCGCCTTGTCGTAGAGGGCCGAGCCGGGAAAGATCACCACCTGCCGGTTGCCCATGGCCTGATAGATATTCCGTTCCTGGCGGAGGCCGACATGCCCAAGCAGCCCCGCCAGAATGGAGCGATGGATGGCGTCGTAAGCGGCGTTGCTCTCGTTTAATTTGACCGACCCCAATTCTTCGAGCGCGCCGTGCAGTTGCGCGTAAAGATCCTGCCACTCCCGGAAGCGGAGATAGGAGAGAAAGTTGGCCTTGCAGAATTTGCGCCGCTGGCCCTGGGAACGCATGGTCTCCCATTGGTCATGGACGGTATTCCAGATTTTTAACAGGGTGAGAAAATCGGACTTGGGATCGTCCCAGCGCTTGTGCGCGGCGGCGGCGGCCTCCTTCTGATCCAGCGGGCGTTCGCGCGGGTCTTGAATGCTGAGTCCGGAGGCAATGATGAGCAGTTCCCGGGTGGCGTGCTCGGATTGGGACTGGAGCAACATGCGCCCGAGCGTGGGGTCAATCGGCAGCCGGGCCAGATCACGGCCGAGATCGGTGAGTTTGCGGGACTCGTCGAGCGCGCCCAATTCCTGGAGCAGCGAGTAACCGGCCTGGATGGCCGCCGGCGACGGCGGGTTGACGAAGGGAAAGGTCTCAATGTCGCCGAGCCGGAACGCCATCATCCGCAGAATGACCTCAGCCAGATTGGCCCGCTGGATTTCCGGCTGGGTGTAGGCCGGACGCGAGAGAAAATCCTCTTCAGAATACAGACGGATGCACACGCCGTCCTGCACGCGACCACTGCGGCCCTTGCGCTGGTTGGCGCTGCTCTGGGAAATCTCCTCGACCGGCAGGCGCTTGGTGCGATTGCGCGGGTTGTACCGGCTGATGCGGGCCAGACCGGAATCAATCACATAGCGAATGCCGGGCAGGGTCAGCGAGGTTTCGGCGATGTTGGTGGAGACGATGATTTTCCGCTGGTCCGACGGCGCAAAGACCCGCTGCTGGTCCCCGCCGCTGAGGCGTCCGAACAACGGGATGATTTCCGCCTCGTGCCCGAAGCGGCCTTCGAGCAGGTCGCTCGTCTCGCGGATGTCGCGTTCGCCCGGCATGAAAATCAGGACGTCCCCATTGCCCGGCTCGCACAACACCTGTTCCGCCGCCCGCACGGCGGCGTCAATGCAGGTCATGTCCCCGCATTCCTCCGAATCCGCATCCAGGGGCGAATACACCACCGCGACCGGAAAGAGCCGGCCGGACACTTCGATGATGGGCGCGTTGTCAAAGGCCTGGGAAAACGCCGCCGTGTCAATGGTCGCCGAAGTGATGATGAGCTTCAGGTCGGGCCGTTTGACCAGCAGTCCCTTGAGGTAGCCCAGCAGAAAATCTATGTTCAGGCTCCGCTCATGCGCCTCGTCAATGATGATGGCGTTGTATTCGGACAACAAGGGGTCACCCTGCGTTTCGGCCAGCAGAATGCCATCAGTCATCAGTTTGATGTAAGTGTGGCCGCTGGTTTGATCGTCAAACCGGATTTTGCAGCCGACTTCGCGGCCCCAGGGAACG
>CAZUBG010000266.1:0-6576 GCA_964618545.1 uncultured Bifidobacteriaceae bacterium
GTCACAGACCCGCGCAGTGGCAGCTTTAACGGAGCGCGGCTCTGTGAGCCGCAGCACGCCGATGGCCAGGGGAGATCAAAGGAGTTTTGTGGCGTGGTAATGCAAGGTGTGTGCTGCGGGTCACAGACCCGCGCAGTGGCAGCTTTAACGGAGCGCGGCTCTGTGAGCCGCAGCACGCCGATGGCCAGGGGAGATCAAAGGAGTTTTGTGGCGTGGTAATGCAAGGTGTGTGCTGCGGGTCACAGACCCGCGCAGTGGCAGCTTTAACGGAGCGCGGCTCTGTGAGCCGCAGCACGCCGATGACCAGGGGGAGATCAAAGGCGTTTTGTGGCGTGGTAATGCAAGGTGTGTGCTGCGGGTCGCAGACCCGCGCTTCGGGGCCGTGTTCGGATGCGCCCGCTGGCGTTCGCAGTGCGACTTCCCGGTTGATTTTCTCCGGCCAATGACGGTTAATGGTCTGACCATGACCTCCGGACAAATCCAAATGACGGATGACCCCTTGCCCCGTGACCCAGTTATGACCCCTGTACCCAAAACCTCACGACGCGAATTTCTCGCCGGCATGGCTTTGCTGGGCGCTGCCTCACTCGCCGGCGCCAGCGCCGGTTCCGTTCCGGCGCCAGCCGGTCAGCCGCTCCCAGGTTCCCCGTGGCCGGCCGGCGCCCGCAAAGAGGCGGCCGGTCAACTTCTCAATTACTTCGGCAAGACGGCCCCGCAGCTCCTGCGGCCCGCCCAAGGCGTCCTCACGCATCCGAGCATTGCCGGCAGCCTGCCGGGCAGGCGCTATGCCACCAACCTGTGGGACTGGGACACCTATTGGACCGCGCGCGGCCTCTTTCGCTTCGCCACCCTGGCCAACGATCCCGCCCTGCGGAGCAGCGTGGGCGGCCATGCCATCGGCAGCTTCCTGAATTTCTTCGATCACCAGTCCGATGAAGGCCGCCTCCCCATCCTGATTGATGTGCATAATCCCGATCCCCTCGGCTGCCTGAAGCCGGACCGGCCCAAGTCACAAAATCAAGCCAAGCCGGTGTTTGGACAACTCGCGCTCCTGATTGCCGGTGAACTGGGCTCCGTGGACTGGCTGGCCCCGCACTTCGATAAACTCCAGCGCTTTTATGCCGCGTGGGTTTCCGGCAATCAAAGTGCGATTGGCCTGCTGGTGTGGGGCAACGATGTCGCCATCGGCAACGACAATGATCCCACCACGTTCGGGCGGCCCTTCTTTTCCTCCGCGAACCTGCTGTTGAACTGCCTCTTCCATGCGGATTTGCAGGCGGCGGCGGAGCTGGCCGGCCGGCTCAAACGCCCCGCAGACCAGCAGCGCCTCGGCGCCCAGGCCCGCACGCTGGGGGAACAGATTCAGAAATGCTGCTGGGATCCGCGCGACCGGTTTTATTACACCGCGGATGTGCAATGCGTGGATCGGCGACGGGAATTGATCCCGAACGTCAAGCCGGGCATGGAGATGTCCTGGCACAGTTTGCCCCTGCGCGTGCAGACCTTCACCGGCTTCCTGCCCCTCTGGTGCGGCCTGGCCACCCCGGAGCAGGCCAGGGCGCTGGTGCAGGCGAATTACCGGGCGGATGACCGCTTTTGCGCCAATTGGGGCGTACGATCACTTTCCTCCAGGGAATCCATGTATTGCCTGGATTTCAGCTCCAATCCCAGCAATTGGCTGGGGCCGGTCTGGATCATCGTGAATTATTTGGTCTGGAAAGCGCTGAAAGACTACGGGTTCCAGGCAGAAGCGGGCAGGCTGGCCGACCAGACCCTGCGACTGCTGTCCACCGATCTGGCCGCCAACGGCTCATTGAACGAGTATTACCACCCGGACACCGGCTTGGCCCTCAGCCACAAAGGCTTTATGGATTGGAACCTCCTGGTGCTGGAAATGATGTAAGGAGCCGGCCATCAAGCAAGGTGGCGACCTGCTGTGGCCATGTTCCCCGCCTGCACTTGGCGGGCGTGGAACGGCCACATTTTCCCATTGCCTAAACCCCGCCGGGGGATACGATGTTCCCAATCAATATGTCGGAAGGAAATCGCATGAATGGGATTGGGGCACGGCGACTGTGTTGCCGCCGGAAAGCACGGGATTAACCATGTCCAACCCCTTTTTTGACAAGCCGATCCTCAATTCCCCGTACGAATTGCCGCTGCGCCACTGGGAATTGGACCAGCACGGCCAGCCGACCCAGAAAATCCTCGAAAATCGCCGCCGCGCCGAGTTCATCACCCCCATTCCCAAACCCCGCAAACGCGTCGCCTCCGCCGACCAGGAGGAAATCGTCTTTGACGAAGGCAAAGGCCTGTCCACCAAAAGCCAGCAATACGACCCCACGCCCATTATCAATCAGTTGCGCCAGCAAGTGGATCAGTGGCGCCAACTGCCCAACCCCAACACTTGGCAGGTCACCCCCGAGACCGCCCGCCTGTTGCAACACTGGCGGCACCACAAGTTCAACAGCATCCGCCCGTTTTTCTGTCAGGTCGAAGCGGTTGAAACCGCCATCTGGCTGACCGAAGTCGCCCCGCAGGCCGGCAAGACCGGCAAACGGTTCATCGAACATCTGGCGAATGCCAATCAGGATGCCAACCCGGAACTGCTGCGCCTCGCCCTCAAACTCGCCACCGGTGCGGGCAAAACCACCGTCATGGCCATGCTCATCGCTTGGCAGACCATCAACGCCAACCGCCGCCCCCAAAGCCAGAAGTTCACCCGTGGGTTTCTCATTGTCGCCCCCGGCCTGACCATCAAGGACCGGCTGCGCGTCCTCCAGCCCAACGACCCTGACAGCTATTATGGCAGTCGCGAACTCGTTCCCGCCGACCTCGTCGAGGAGGTCAAACGCGCCAAGATCGTCATCACCAACTACCACGCCTTCAAACTCCGCGAGCGAATCGAGCTTTCCAAAGGCGGGAGATCCCTCCTGCAAGGGCGCGGCGAGGAACTGAACACCCTCGAGACCGAAGGCCAGATGCTCCAGCGCGTCATGCCCGATTTGATGGGCCTGAAAAATATTTTGGTCATCAATGACGAAGCGCACCATTGCTACCGCGAAAAACCCGATGCCGAAAAGGAATTGGAAGAACTGAAGGGCGACGAAAAAGAGGAGGCCAGGAAGAACAAGGAAGCCGCCCGGCTCTGGATTTCAGGGCTCGAAGCCGTCAACCGCAAGCTCGGTGTCACCCGCGTTTTCGACCTCTCCGCCACTCCCTTCTTCCTCAGCGGTTCCGGCTATGTCGAGGGCACCCTGTTCCCCTGGACCATGAGCGATTTTTCGCTCATGGACGCCATCGAATGCGGCATCGTCAAACTCCCGCGCGTTCCCGTCGCCGACAACATCCCCGGTGCGGACATGCCCATGTTCCGCAACCTTTGGGAACACATTCGGAAAAAGATGCCTAAAAAAGGGCGTGGCAAAGGTGGTTTCCTCGATCCGCTCAGCATTCCACCTCAACTCCAAACCGCCCTTGAAGCCCTTTACGGCCATTACGAAAAGACCTTCAACCTGTGGCAGAAATCCGGCATCCGCGTGCCGCCCTGCTTTATTGTCGTCTGCAACAATACCGCCACCTCCAAACTGGTTTACGATTTCATTTCCGGATTCAAACAGCCCAATGAGGATGAGTCCACGACGTTTGCCAACGGGCGATTGAAGCTGTTTCAGAATTTCGATGACCACGGCAACCCGCTCGCCCGTCCCCATACGCTGCTGATTGATAGCGAGCAACTTGAATCCGGCGAAGTCTTGGATGACAATTTCCGGAATCTGGCGGCGGACGAAATCGCCCGTTTCCGGCGGGATATTATGGATCGCGGCGGCAAGCTTGCGAACGAACTACAAAGCGGCAAAGAACTGGATGACGTAACCTTGCTCCGCGAAGTCATGAATACCGTCGGCAAGTACGGCCAGTTGGGTGGTTCCATTCG
Source organism: uncultured Bifidobacteriaceae bacterium (assembly GCA_964618545.1). Classification (GTDB taxonomy): domain Bacteria; phylum Verrucomicrobiota; class Verrucomicrobiia; order Limisphaerales; family UBA11358; genus UBA11358. Next base: position 3,938 of record CAZUBG010000266.1, read on the forward strand.
ATGCGTCGTCTCCGTCGCCATGCTCACCGAGGGTTGGGATGCCAATACGGTCACCCACGTCTTGGGCGTCCGCGCCTTCGGCACCCAACTCCTGTGCGAGCAAGTCATCGGCCGCGCCTTGCGCCGGCAGTCCTACGACCTGAACGAAAATGGTTTGTTCAATGTGGAGTACGCCGATGTGCTGGGCATCCCCTTCGACTTCACCGCCAAACCCGTCATTGCCCCGCCGCAACCACCGCGTGAAACCATTCAGGTTAAAGCCGTCCGGCCCGAGCGAGATGCCCTCGAAATTCGTTTCCCACGCGTGGCCGGCTACCGAGTCGAGTTGCCCGAGGAACAACTGAGCGCCGAGTTCAACGAGGACTCCGTGATGGAACTGACTCCCGACCTGGTGGGCGCCTCGGAAACTGTAAATTCAGGCATCATCGGTGAAAAGGCTGATTTGAATTTGGTCCACACTGGCGATGTTCGTTCCTCGCAAATCCTGTACGAGTTGACTTCCCACTTGGTGCTGACCAAGTGGCGCGACCCCGGCGAACCGCCCAAACTTCACCTCTTCGGCCAGCTCAAGCGCATCACCCGGCAATGGCTGGATAAATATCTCGATTGCCAAGGCGGCGCCTTTCCCGCGCAATTGCGCTACAAAATGTTGGCCGACATGGCCTGTGAGCGGATCACTGCCGGGATCACTCGCGCCTTTGTGGGCAAGCGCCCGATTCTGGCCGTGCTGGACCCCTACAATCCCACCGGCTCCACCAAACACGTCAATTTCAACACCTCCAAAACCAGCCGCTGGGAAACCGATGCCCGCAAGTGTCACCTGAACTGGGTCATCCTGGACAGCGACTGGGAAGCCGAGTTTTGCCGCGTGGCCGAGAACCATCCGCAGGTCCGCGCCTATGTGAAAAACCAGAATCTCGGTTTGGAAGTCCCCTATCGCTATGGCTCGGAAATTCGCCGCTACCTGCCCGATTTTATCGTCCGCGTGGACGACGGCCACGGGCCGGACGACCTGCTGAACCTGATTGTCGAAATCAAAGGCTGCCGGCGCGAAGACGCCAAGGAAAAGAAATCCACCATGGACACCTATTGGATTCCCGGCGTCAACCATACCCGGCAATATGGCCGCTGGGCCTTTGCCGAGTTCACCGAGGTTTACCAGGTCGAGGCCGATTTCAAGGCCAAAGTGGAAGGCGAATTTAACCAGATGCTCGCCGAGATCACCGTCAAGCCATGAATGCCAAATGCGCCACTTTATTCCCGGCGTCAGGAAAATGGTTCACCCGAACCTTGGTTGATCGTTTTGTCACCGTCAACCAAACGATCCGGCGGGCGGGTTTTCAGACCATTTTGTTGCCGGCAACAAAATGGTCGGGGCCGCAATGTGAGAATCACAACAACTTTTCGCTTGATAAAAGCCCCCAACGGTCCGATATTAAAAACATCCGCTCCCTGAGAGTAGGCCCGCCCGACGATCCTGGGCGACGCCAAAATCTTGGAGCTTTTTCTTTTTCCCCGCCATCCCCATGAGAATACGTCGTATTGCCATCCTCATTGATGGTGCGTTTTTTATCAAACGGCTGTCCAAACTTGTCCCCCCGCATCACCAAAACTCGGCCGCCGCTGTCGCCAATTCCGCACGGATGCTTTGCAAACGTCATGTGCAAAGGTTGACCGGCGAACGTTTTGACACCCACGGCAGCCGGTGGCTCGACCATGTTTATCGTCTTTTTTACTACGATGCCCGGCCTTTTGATGAAATTGCCCACCACCCCATCCTGAACCAACAGATTGAATTTGGAAAAACTCCGGAGGCCAAATTTCGCCGGGATTTATTCAATGAGCTTCGCAAATCACGCAAGTTCGCCTTGCGTCTCGGAAATATCACCCAGGAAGAAGGCTGGCGGATCAAAGACTCCCAAATCACCAAAAAGTTGTTGCGTACCCGAAATTGGCTTCATGTCCTGGACGCTGCCATTGAACAGGCTCGCACCGGCAAACCCACCCCGGTCTTGACCCCGGAGCACGCCGACCAACTTGCGAAAATCGCCGAAGTTTGGCGCAACCTGACGCCGGAGGACGTCCGTTTGGGGCTGCGTCAAAAAGGGGTGGATATGCGCATCGGCCTCGATATTTCCACACTCACCCTCAAAAAACAGGCGGACACGATCATTCTGGTGACCGGCGACAGTGACTTTGTCCCTGCCGCCAAGCTCGCCCGTCGCGAAGGCGTCGAGTTCCTGCTGGATCCACTGTGGCAATCCGTGAACGACGACCTGCACGAGCATGTGGATGGCGTCGTCTCTGGATTCAGGCAGCCCGGTGCCACTGCAGCGCCATCCGATGAACACGAGGATGAGGAAAAGGTGCCAGCACCCGACGCCGCCACAACGCCGCCCGTGCCTTCATCCGAAACCACAGATCCACTGGACGACTAATTCTCATGGCCAAATCACCCACCACCCCCAAATCGGTCGAGGCCCTCAAGCATGACGAGGCCAAACGGAAAAACATCCCCACGGCCGAATACCAGTCCGTGCTCGAAAAGGCCGATGAAAATCCCGTTCGCCTCGCCTACGAACGTCGCAACCGCGACCTGGACCCCCAGCTTGTCTGGCGCGGCAAGGATGAGCAGGACT
>CAZUBG010000267.1:0-6518 GCA_964618545.1 uncultured Bifidobacteriaceae bacterium
GGCGCGAGCGAGGAGCCTGGCCAAAGGGTTCTGTGACGAGCGAGCAACGCTGCCAGCCGTCAAAAGAACCAGTCAGGTTGTAAAGTTTATTTCTTGACGGACCCTTAGGGGGTGTGAGCGCAAAGTAACCAAGACTGGGGGGCGAGGCCGAAGAGCAACTTGGATTGCCAGATATTTTCAGGGAATCTGACGGGTTGATCCCCTGCCCAAGCCCTGAAAGGGCGCAACAGGATAGCCCACGGCAAAGCGAGTCAGCGAGCGACGCCCTGGGTATGATCGCCCAAAAATAAAATCAGACCTGCGGTTTCCAAACCACCGTCCGGCCACGCACCGAGATGTCCCTGCGGGCCAGGGCCGCCACGCACCTGGGATACAATTCGTGTTCGGCCTGGTGGATGCGCTGGTGCAGCGTTTCCGGGGTATCCTCATCCAAAACCGGAACCGTCTGCTGGCCAATGATGGCCCCGGAATCAATCCCGGCGTCCACAAAATGAACCGTGCAACCGGTGACCTTCACTCCGTAATCCAAGGCCTGTTTCCACGCCTGCAACCCGGGAAAGCACGGCAACAGCGAGGGATGAATGTTAACGATGCGCCCCTCAAAGGCGCGGAGAAAATCATTCTTCAGCACGCGCATGAAACCGGCCAGCACCACGAGGTCCACCCGGGCGGCCTGGAGTTGGGTGACCAGGGACTTTTCGGCTTCCTCCTCCAGTTTGGTCCGAAACTTGCCCGGGGCAATGAAGCGGGCGGGAAGCTGCCGGTTGCGGGCATGGGACAAGATGCCGGAAGTTTCAACATCACTCAAAACGAGTGCGACTTCGGCGGGAATCCGGCCGGCGGCGATGGCATCGGCGATGGCCACAAAGTTTGAACCCTGACCCGACCCGATGACGCCCAATCTAAATATGCTGCTCACCGGGACTTGAATAACAGAGTGTGCGGCCAAAACAAGTGGAAAGGTGTTACCTGGTCTTCGCCGCAGGCGTCTGGTTTGTTAACTTACACGAACTTAATTTAATAAAAAAACTGATGAAGTCCCTGCTAACCGGCCTTGCCACCCTGTTTTTGCTCCTGACCGCAGCCCTGTCGGCGGCGGCCAGTGAGAAAGTCACCCTGAAGGAAACCGCCGCCAGCTACACGCTGGCCAATGGCATCGTGACGGTGACCGTGGCGAAGAGTTCCGGGGATTTATCCTCCCTCAAGTTCAAGGGCTTGGAAATGCTCGACGCCTCTTCGGGGCAAAAAGCCGCGTATTGGTCCCATAATGCGGCCCGCAGCCAGGAGGTCACCCGCATTACCATTGACCCAAAATCCAATGGCGGGGATCGGGCGGAGGTTTCCGTCAAGGGGATTTCCGGAGGCAGCCAATTGGGCAGCGGACCGGGCGGCAGCGTGATTGCGGATGTGGAAATCCGTTACGCCCTGGGCCGCGGCGATTCGGGGGTGTACACCTATTCAATTTTCACTCATCCAACCAATTATCCGGCAACCTCGGTGGGCGAGGCGCGTTTCTGCGCCAAGCTCAATGACGATCTGTTTGATTGGATGACCGTGGACGCCCGGCGCAACATGCAGATGATCTCCACCTATGACTGGAATCACGGCACGCAGTTGAACATGAAAGAGGTGCGGCGGATGAACAGCGGATTCGATCAGGGCCAGGTGGAGCATAAATACGATTATTCGGCGAATCAATTTGAGGTGCGGGCCTGGGGTTGGTCCAGCACCGCCCGCCAGGTGGGACTGTGGTTTGTGAATCCCTCGGTGGAATATTTAAGCGGCGGGCCCACGAAATATGAACTGTCCTCCCACCGCGACGCCACGTTCAACACCAACAACCTGGATGCCCCCGCCCCGCCCACGCTGCTTAATTATTGGCGGGGGAGCCATTACGGCGGCAGCATCTGCAACATTGCCCAGACGGATGCCTGGACGAAAGTCATCGGACCGTTCCTGATTTATTGCAATGCCGGTTCGGACCATAACGGCTTGTGGAAGGATGCCTTGGCCAAAGTCAAAAAAGAGACCAAGGCCTGGCCTTATGACTGGGTGGCCGGGGTGGATTATCCTCACAAAAACGAGCGGGCCACCGTGACCGGACGGCTGGTGCTGCATGACCCGGAATTCCCCCGCGCCGGCATGAGCAACATTTTGGTGGGCCTGACCGCCCCGGATTATGCGCCCCCTGTAATGCCACGCACCCGCAACGGCTTTGCCGGATTTGGCCCGGGCGGCGGCGGGGAGGATGAAACCAATGCGGCGGGAACCAACATTGTTTTCCGGAGGTTTGGAGGCGGTGGCAATTTTACCAATCGCTACGCCGGATATGGCTTTGGCCGGGGCACCAATGGCTTTGGCCGGTTTGGTACGAACGGTTACGCACGGTATGGCACAAACGGGTTTGGCCGGGGCCGGTTCGGGCGCGGCGGCGGCGGCGGAGGCGGCGGGGGCGGGGGCCTGCCCAAAGTGGTGGACTGGCAGAATGACGCCAAGAATTATGAATTTTGGGTGCGCGCGGACGCCCGGGGGAACTTCACAATTCCCAAGGTGCGGCCCGGTACCTATGCGCTCCACGCCATTGCCGACGGGGTGTTGGGTGATTTTTCGCTCAGCAATGCGGTGACCGTGACGGACCAGACACTGCGACTGGGCAAACTGACGTGGGAACCGGTTCGCCACGGCCGGCAACTCTGGGACATCGGCATTCCCAACCGCAATGCCTCGGAATTCTTCAAGGGGGATGATTATTTCCATTGGGGGTGGTACATTGAATACGCCAAACTATTCCCCAATGATGTAACCTACGTCGTCGGCCAGAGCAACTTTCACAAGGACTGGTTTTTTGAACAGGTGCCGCACAATGAAAACCCCACGAACACGACCGGCAACGGCCAGGGAGCCAGCACCACTTGGTCCATTGCCTTCAATCTGCCGGAAGCGCCCAAGGGCAAAGCCACGCTGCGACTCGCCATCTGCGGCGTGGGCACGCGCACGCTGGCAGTCATGCTGAACGACCAATCCATTGGCCGGGTGACCGACCTCACCTATAATGCCACCATCAATCGCGATGGGATTGGCGGCTATTGGAAGGAGCACGATCTGGAATTTGACGCCGCCTTGATGAAAGCCGGCGAAAATTCCCTGACCCTCACCATTCCCGGAGGAGGTCTGGCCAACGGCCTGATTTACGATTATGTGCGGCTGGAACTGGACGACGCCCCGGCACCAAAGCCGCTGTAATCAGGCTTGCCAACCTCAGTTCAACCTTTGCCTCAACCTGGGGACACTGCGTGTGCGCAGCCGGCTTGCCTGCCCCCGGCCGCAGGAGACACAAGCTGGGTCAAACCGGGCGCATCCTTGACAACAGTGCACGAAGGTGCGATGTTTTTGTTGTTGGGAGGCACGAGTCGTGTGGTTTGGTCCGGAAGGATCCAAAACAGAAAAGATCGCTAAAGAACAGAAAATAAGCAGAACTCCCTCCCTGTTTCACCGTGCTGATCCGTAATACCCCTCATCCCCCCTCACGATGAACGGCGGCCTGTCCGCCGCGCGCTGGACTAACCGCCCCCAACCCCCTAACATCTGGCGTGATGAACATTCGTCCCTTGGGCAAATCGAATACGGCCGTTTCTGAAATCGGACTGGGTTGCTGGCAACTCGGCGGGGCGGATTGGGGCGCCCTGGACGACCAGCGCGCGTTCGATATTCTGGCCGCCGCCGCCGATGCCGGGGTGGCCTTTTTCGACACCGCCGATGTCTATGGCGGCGGACGAAGCGAGACCCTCATCGGCAAGTTCCTCAAGCAGCGGAAGGGCAGTTTCGTGGTCGCCACCAAGCTCGGTCGGATGCCGGATTTGTACCCGAACCAATACACCGAAGCCGGTGTGCGTGCGGCCACCGAAGCCTCGCTCAAACGATTGCAGGTGGAGGCGCTGGACCTGACCCAACTGCATTGTGTCCCGCCCGCCGTCCTGCAACGCGGCGAGATTTTTGATTGGCTGCGGAAACTCCGGCAGGAGGGGAAAATCAAACAGTTCGGGGCGAGCGTCGAAACCATGGACGAAGCCAGGGTCTGTCTGGCGCAGGAGGGGCTTGCCTCACTGCAAATCATCTTCAACCTGTTCCGGCAAAAGCCCATCGGCACCCTTTTCGACGAGGCCCGGCGCCAGCAGGTGGGCCTGATCGTCCGCCTGCCGCTGGCCAGCGGCTTGCTCGGCGGGAGGATGACCAAAACCCAGGCGTTCGCGGAAAATGATCACCGCACCTACAACCGCGACGGACAAAAGTTCAACGTCGGGGAAACCTTCGCCGGCCTGCCCTTTGAAAAAGGGGTGGAACTGGCGGACGCCCTGAAGGCATTGGTTCCGGCCGGGTGGACCCTGGCGGATCTGGCACAGCGCTGGATTCTCGATTTCAACGGGGTCTCCACCGTCATCACCGGGGCCAGCCGCCCCGAACAGGCGGCGGCCAATGCCGCCGTCTCCAAACTGCCCTCCCTCACCTTGGAGTTGCATCAAAAGCTCCGCGATTTTTACTTCCGCGAAGTGGTGAAGCACATTCGCGGGCCGTATTGAGGATCAGTCCTCCTCGTCTTCCGCGCGCTGGGCTTCCTTGCGTTCGAGGGCCTCGGGGTGGTCGTCAATATTGCAGGACAGGTACACGTGCTTGATCTCGTGGCCAAAGCCGATCTTGCGGAAAAACGACAGCGCCCGGTGATTGGCCTCGTCCGTATCCACCAGGATGATCCGGGCCTCGCGCTTGATGAACAGGCTCGTCAACTGGTTCAGCAGCCGGGTGGCGATGCCATGGCGTTTGTAGGCCGGGTCCACCCCCAGCCATTCCAGCCAGCCGTACAACCAGGCGTTGCGCGGCTTTTTCATGATGCTGCCCAGGACAAACCCCACGATCTTATCCTCGGCCACCGCGACCAGGCAGGTCTCCCCATCCGAACCAAACAACTGCATCAATTCATCATCGTCCCAGCAGCGGTATAACGTGGGCAAATCCTCGGCGGTAAAAAGCTTTTGCCCCAGGGCGAACACCGCCGGTAAATCGTCCAGCCGCATTCCCCGGATTTCCACCGGACCGACCGAGGCTTTGCGACGGCGGCGGGTGGACTTCGGTTTATCACTCATATTGCTTATAGACACACCATACCTGAATTGATCAATGAGCAGGAGTTAAAATAATGTCAACGCCTTCGCCAGCGCCTCGTCCAGTTTGGTGGCGTCCTTGCCACCGCCCCGGGCGTGATCAGGTTTGCCGCCACCCTTGCCACCCACCATCGGCGCAATGGCTTGGATGATTTTGCCGGCCTGCACGTTGGCCGTGAATTCACCGGAGACCGAGGCGATGAGCGTCACCGCCCCCGCACTGGCCCCCCCCAGCACCACCACGCCCTTGAACAACGATTTCAGCGCGTCGGCCACGGTCTGCACCGTCTCACCGTCCGCCGCGCCCAGATTGGCGACGATGACCGGCGTGCCGTTGAGGGTTTTCGCCGTGCCGAGCAGTTCCTGCGCGCGGCCCGCCGCGTCGCGTTGCTGTGCGGCCTTGACCTGCTTCTCCAATTCCTTTTGATGCGCGAGCAGGGTTTCCACTTTCTTTTCCAATTCGTGAACCGGAGTCGTGAGCCTGCCGGCCAGCGTTTTGATCAGATGCAGATCTTCATTCGCATGACGGTACGCCTCCAAACCGGCGACCGCTTCGATGCGGCGCACGCCGGCGGCGATGGCGTTTTCCCCGACGATGCGGAACAAGCCGATCTCCCCGGTGGCCCGGGTGTGGGTGCCGCCGCAGAGCTCCATCGAGTAACCAGTAAAATCCCCTGCCCGGCCGCCGATTTGCACCACGCGGACAATGTCGCCGTATTTGTCACCGAAAAATTGCATCACGTTCTTGCGCGACTTGACTTCGGCATACGGCACTTCGGACCAGCTTACGCCGCCGTTTTCCACAATGCGTTCATTGACCAGTTTCTCGATGTCGGAAACCTGCCCGGACGTGAGCGGGGCGCTGTTAAAATCGAAGGTCAGCTTGTCCGGGCCGACAAAGGAGCCTTTTTGCGTGGCTTCGTGGCTGACAACTTCGTGCAACGCCCAGTGCAGCAAGTGCGTGACGGTGTGATGCCGCTGAATGGCGTTGCGGCGGGCGGCTTCGACCGCGAGCGTGACGGTGGCCCCCACCGTGGGAGCATCGCCGACTTCGACAAAATGGAGAAAAGTGTTGCCACTCTTTTGCGTGTTGACGACGTGCCAGAGATGACCGCCGCCGGTCATCTCGCCGGTGTCCCCCAACTGACCGCCCATTTCGGCATAGCAAGCGCTGGTGTCGAGGATGACGGCGGTTTTGTCCTTGAGTGAGACGACTTCCAGGACCTTTGATTCCACCGTCAAACTATCATAGCCGACGAATTTCGTGGGCGTGGTCGTCTCGATTTGGGAAAGCGAAATGACTTCCTTCTTCTGCGCCGCGCGGGCGCGGGCGCGCTGCTCTTCCATCAACTTTTCAAAGCC
>CAZUBG010000268.1:0-6504 GCA_964618545.1 uncultured Bifidobacteriaceae bacterium
TTCCACTCTTAACCCCCGACACCCCGTTCAGCCAGTCCGCCGGCGTGTAGCCGTAAGAGGCTCGCTTGGTTGGGTCGGTGAGGTTGCTGCTGTTCGGGTTCAGTCCCAACAGGACTTCCCAGCCCGGCGGAAAACCGTCCACCGAATTGGTGGTGTGCAACACCAATGCCTGGTAGGCGTCGGTCAGGTCCGCCCCGTCCGAGTCCTGCGGCGTCCCCAACACCAGGAAACAGGCCGTCATGGGCATGCCGGTCAGTTCGTAGGTGTTGCACGGAGCGCCCTGCCCCATCCATGCCCAAGGGTAGCTGGGGCTAAAATTCAGCGCGGAATTGGCGAACACATCAAAAACATCGCCGGAGCCTTCCTGACCACCCAAAATGGTGAAGGTGATGTTCATGGTTCCGTTGCCCGCCGCCATCGCCGTGACGTTGGTAAGCCAGACGACGTAAGGGTTGGTGGGGTTGTAATCACACGTTGCTGTGGCAATCCATTGGAGATCGCCAATGCCGGTGATGGCGTCCGGCGTGACGAAATTGGTGGACGGATTGTAATCGGCGGAAGTGATTTCGGGCCGGTTGAAGGGATTCAGAAGGTATTCAATGGATTCCATTTCATAGCTCGTGGCGATGGTGTTGGCGTCAAGAGGGACGTTGTATGTATACAGGTCGTCAATCATGCCTTCCGCCTGCAACACCCCGTTGCTGTCGCTCCCGATGAAAAAACCGTTGGCCAGGGCGTTCGCCCCCGGATAATTCGTAATGGCCGGGCCGTTGGCGGCCAGTGTACCATCCAGATACAAGGCGGTGTTCGTGGTGGAATAGGTCAGGGCGACAAAATGCCAGTTGTTCGTCGCCCAAGCAATGGGGGCGGTGACGTAGGTGCAGACATTGCTGGAAAAATCGTTGGTCTGCGCCGAAAAATAAATATTGGCCCCGACATCATCCACATAAACACTCCACCAGCCAAAACTCGAGTCCGGCGTGAAACCGCCCACTTCCAACAGCCGGGCGAATTCACCCGGCCCGGAGCCTCCCAAATTTGTGCTGGACCATCCGGGCGAGTACCAGAACTCTACGGAGCCGATTGAAACCGTTAGATTCGTCGTTTGATCCGCATTGGTGAGGGCAAATTGGAGCCAAGCCGGGCCGTTCGTGTTGTTGATCACCAAGTCGGAGCCGTCTCCCATGTAATTGGAAGCCAGATTCGTGAACGAGAGCGGAGCGCAGCCGTCATCGCTCGTCCAGAAATTTGTGTCGTCAAATGACCAGGAGTTCAGCGGGACATAGGTGGGGCTGGAATTGGTGCCGCCGCCGCCCGGTGCAATCAAAGCGGCACGACTCCTTGGCAGTAGGCCGAACAGTACTATCGCGATGAGGGCTGCTCGGGCCATGGTGTTTTTTAGCGTGCGGGGAAATCCACCTTCTCCACTGATTGTCTTCATAATTCTGATCATCCCACGGGTTGAGTTTTCCTGCTTAAAAAAGACAAGACACTTTTAACAGCTTATTAGGAAAATGCAAACACAATTTAATCTTATTCTCATGTGGGAGTAAAATCAACGCCGGGCTGCTTCAAATTTCAAGCTTTGATGAAGAAAATTGCCCTCAATGTGGTTGGCCCCCAAGTTCAACAATTTCGTGTTGGGAAGGGTTGGACGCAGGCAAAACTGGCCGAAAAACTGCAATTGCTCGGTTGGAATGTCAGCCTTGGTTCGGTGGGCAAGCTGGAAGCGCAATTGCGCCGGGTGCCGGACTGTGAACTGTTGTTTCTGGCAAAGGTGCTCGGGGTTGGGGTTGGGGATTTGTTGCCGAAACGGTTTGCCTACAAACATCTCGGGCCGCAATTCCAATCTGGAAAGCGTCTGGCGATCTTCCCGACTCGCGGGGAATGGTGATCCCCTCTCCTCCCCTCGCCTTGTCAGGGGGGTGATTTCCGGCGTTTATTTGAGGATTTGCTAGGTTTTGGCGATGGTTTACCCTCATTTTTCAGAACACTTTTTCGGGCTTTTGTGATAACTGCTCCAGCGTCAATGCCAAGTGCGTCGCCAATCCGAAGCAGGGTGTCGAGCGTTGGATTCCATTGATTTGTCTCCAAAGTGCTGATCAACGATTGGCTGAGACCCGACTTTTCCGCGAGCAAGTTGCCAGAAATCCGCTGCCGTTTCCGCTCCGCCTTGAGCAGTTCCACGATCTCGGTACTGATTTTGTCTCGGATGATGTCGTTTGCCACCCTCCATCTTTAATCAAAATGCCAGTTGACAACACATATCATTATAATGATAATACTGCATGTATTTGAAACGACTCGGCGGAAATGAAGCCAACCTGTGCGCAGGCGGTCATCGTTGCCCGCAAATATTGGAAATGTTATGTGGCCGACCACATAACAACTCTTCTGTGGCCAATTCCGTTATGTGGTGTTGGGCGCAGAAATGTGGCAAATCGCGGGAAATTAGCGGATCATAACACCACATAATTTTGGCTACAGATTTCTGAGGAACTGCATCAGGTTTGGATCGTCGCGCCATTTGGAGCGAGAGGTTTTGCGATTGACCGCGCACAGAGCCAACGCTTTGGCTTTCATCTCCAAGTCCACCTCCGCATAAATGTTGGTGGTGCTGAGCGAGACATGGCCCAACCAGCCGCGAATGGTATTAATGTCCACACCCGCGCGCAGCAGATGAGTTGCCGTTGTGTGCCGAATCGTGTGTGGGCTAACCTGCATATTTCATACTTTTCCGGCTAAACTGCCCAAAACTCAATGTTGATGGGGCTTTGGGTCGTTTTTGCGACGGCGGCGGATTTCGACACACTGTCGGCTTTTTCTGTAAGTATATTTGAACGATACATAATGGCCCGGGTCTGAATTCACGATGACACCGAAAGCCAGTAAAAAACCCACGGCCAGCCCGAAACAACCGCTGCTCTTTGACGACCTGGGCGCACGCCAGGTGGTGGCCGATTTTTCCGGCGGCACCCTCTCCGGCGATGGCGGGGTCCTGCTGCTGCGGCAGGTGGACCGCCAGTTGGGCCTGACCCACGACCTGGCCGCGTGTTTTGGCGACCACCGCCAGCAGGTGTTTGTGGATCATTCGGTGCCGCAGTTGCTGGCGCAGCGGATTTTCGGGCTGGCCCTGGGTTACGAAGACCTCAACGATCACGACCAACTGCGGCGCGACCCCCTGCCGGCCCAAGGTTTCAAAGGGGAGCACGATCGCGGGCGCTTTCAACCCGCCCGGCTCTATGAGGAGGTGTATTGCGCGCGGGGCAACCTGGAAAACCAACTCAAGCAACCGACGCTGGATTTGGCGGCCGACCGCCTGAGCACGCATTTTCTGGCCAGCAACCAGTTGCGCCTGTGGCTGGCGACGCTGGGCTGTCTGCTGCTGGAACGGTTGCGCACCCTGGGCTTGTCCGGGACGGACTGGGCCAAACTGACGGCGGGCAGCGTGCGGGTGAAGTTGTTAAAGGCGGCGGCCCGGGTGCGGGTGAGTGTGCGCCGGGTGTATGTGCAACTGAACACGGCTTATCCGTGGCCGGAACAATTTGCGCGCTGCCATCGGCGTTTGATGGCCTTGCCCGTCTTTGCGTTCTCTGCGTTCTCTGCGGTTGGATTGCCCCGTCTTTGTCTTCCCTGCCGTCGGCGGTTCCATTCTCGTTACCTGGTAACGAAATATCGTCAACCTGACCGCTTTTCCTTGACACACCTTAACCCGTTCCCAGCCAACGGGTTATGCATCGTGTCAAGCCGAATCAACCGCCCATCACGTTACTAGGTAACGAAACTTGCCCGGTTTTTATTTTTTTCGCGCCCTCTTTCCGCCGGCCGCGCCGGCGTGGCGCCGGCTGGCAACCGGCGCTACGGCGATGGCGGACCGTCTGTTTTGGCCGGGCCGCCCGCGGGTTGCGCGGACTCATGTTCTTCCTTGCGCGCGGGACGGTTCCCCCTGAAAATGGCGCCTTCACACACTTATGCGTCACAACACTTTTTGGGCGGGTTCGGCCTGGCTGGGCGGGCTGCTGGCGGTTTCACTGGTTGGGTTGACCCCGGCCCGGCTGCCGGCGGCGACGACGGCGACGGAAAACCCGGTCTTTAATGTCCGCGCCTTCGGGGCCGCCGGGGATGGCCTGAGTCTGGACAGTTCGGCGATCAATCTGGCGATTGATGCGTGCGCCCAGGCGGGCGGGGGGACGGTGTGGGTGCCGGCGGGCAGGTACTTGTGCGGTTCAATTCATTTGCGGAGCAACCTGCAACTGGTGATTGATGCGGGGGCGACGCTGCTGGGCGCGCCGCAGAGCCTGAACGCGTATGACCTCACGGAGCCGTGGGAGGGGATCGCGTATCAGGACGGCGGTCATTGTTATTTTCACAACAGCCTGATCTGGGGGGAAAACCTGACGAATGTGTTCCTCACCGGGCACGGGACGATCAATGGCGGGGGGCTGGTGCGCTCGGACAAAATCCTGGATCAGATGTCCGGGTTTTTGGACTGGGACGCGACCAACGCCATTAACACCCGTCACCCCACCCTGCCGCCGGTGCGGCTGGGGAACAAAGCGGTGTGCCTGAAGCTGTGCCGCAATGTGGTGATCCGCGATGTCACGATTTTCCACGGGGGCCATTTTGCGATTCTGGCGACGGGCTGCGACAATCTGACGGTGGACAACGTGACGATGGACACGGACCGGGATGGGATTGACATTGACTGCTGCCACAACACGATGGTTTCAAACTGCCGCATCAATTCGCCGAACGATGACGGGCTGTGCCCCAAAAGCACGTACGCACTGCACCGGACGGTGCTGACGGAGAATCTGACGATTGTGAACTGCCAGGTGTCGGGCTTTGAGGAGGGGACGCTGATTGACGGGACGATGAAGCCCTCGAAGAACGCATACGGGCGGATCAAGTTTGGCACGGAAGCGAGCGGGGGCTTTCGCAATTGCACGGTGGCGAACTGCACGTTTCGCGGCTGCCGGGGTCTGGCGCTGGAGGAGGTGGACGGCGGGCTGATGGAGAACCTCACGATCGAGAATCTGGCGATGATGGACGTGAAGTCGTATCCGATTTACATCACGACGGGCAAGCGCAACCGCGCGCCGGGGCTGACGCAGCCCAGCCGCGCCCGGAACATCCTGATTTCGAATGTCACGGCCACGGGGGTGGACAGCTACAGCGGGATTCAAATCACGGGTCTGCCGGGGGCGCCGGTGGAGGGCATCCGGCTGGAGAATATTCACCTGTCCTTCAAGGGCGGGGGCACGAACTCGGCCAATCCGCTGCCCAAGGAACTGGGCGCGGGCTATCCGGAGCCGGACAAGGTGGGGGTCATGCCGTCGTACGGGGTGTTTGCGCGGCATGTGCAGGGGCTGGAGCTGGCGAATGTGACGGTGGGGTTTGAGCGGGACGATTACCGGCCGGCCATGGTCTGCGCGGATGTGCAGGGTTTGGAAATTGACAATTTCAAGGCGCAAACGGTCGCCGGCCTTGCGCCGGCGAGGCTGACGGGGGTCACGGGGCTGGTGATCCGGAATTCGCCGGTGCTGGACCGGCTGACCGCCACGGCGTCTTCCTCCGGAACGGACGCGGCGCGGCGGCGGGGGCGCTGAAGCACTGGGGCGCAGCTTGACCCCGCCCCCGGGAGCGCCGGCTGGCAGCCGGCTTTGGACGTGCGGAAATTCAACGCGGTTGGTTGCTGGCAAAGCGTCGGAAGCCATCAGCCGGTCACAGACCGGCGCTCCGGCTGGATGCCAGCGGAGGCAGTGCCAGAATGCGCCCGACCCGCATTTTGCCGTGACCCGGACATGACAACTGGTATGATTGGAGCATGACGACCACAGAAGCCATCCGCCTGCTGGAAGCGTATCGCGCGGGAAAAGTTCCGCGGGGAAAGGTGTTGCAGGCGTTTCAGGCGGCGCCGACGGCCAACCTGGGTTTTGCCCAGGTGGACACGCACCGCGCGCTGCGCCAGGGATTTCCCGAGGTGATTTACGGCGGGGGAAAAACGACGGAACAAGTGGTGGCCATCGCCGGCAAGCTGCTGGAGCGCGAGTCGCGGGTGCTGGTGACGCGGGTGACGGCGGATCATGCCCGCGCGCTGCGGCGGCGGTTCAAGCTGGCGGTTCACCATGAGCTGGCGCGGTGCGTGACGGTGGAGAAGGAGCCGTTGCCGAAGCGGCCGGGACAGATTGCGGTGATTTGCGCGGGGACGAGTGATTTGCCGGTGGCGGAGGAGGCGGCGGTGACGGCGGAGATCATGGGCAACCGGGTGGAGCGCATCCAGGACGCCGGGGTGGCGGGGTTGCACCGGATTTTGGGGCGGCTGGAGACGATTCAGTCGGCCAATGTGCTGGTGGTGGTGGCGGGGATGGAGGGGGCGCTGCCGAGCGTGGTGGCGGGGTTGGTGTCGCGGCCGGTGATCGCGGTGCCGACGAGCGTGGGGTACGGGGCGAATTTTGGCGGGGTGGCGGCGCTGCTGGGGATGTTGAACAGTTGCGGCAGCGG
>CAZUBG010000269.1:0-6485 GCA_964618545.1 uncultured Bifidobacteriaceae bacterium
GCCGAACTGGTGCAGGAAATCAACGCCGCCAGCGCCGAGCAGAACAATGGGGCCGTGCAGATCAACAAGGCGCTCCAGCAACTGGACCAGGTCATCCAGCAAAACAGTTCCGCCTCCGAAGAAATGGCCGCCACCTCCGAGGAGTTGTCCAGCCAGGCCGAACATTTGCAGAACAGCATCGCCTTCTTCAAGGTGGAAAATTCAACCTCCCGCAATGGACAGGCCGGCCCCAAACCGATGCGCACCGCGAACCCGGCCCGGCCAGTCCCCGCCAAAGCCTCCGCCCCCACGGGAGCAACGCCGCCACCGCGCGGGGTCAAACCGGGCGGGACTGAAATTGTCCTCAACGGCACCAACGGTCGTGGCGATGCGCGCGACAAAGAATTCACCACTTTCTAGCCAATCCGGTGTGAATCCAAGCGCATGACGCCGCCGAACCGGGACAACCGCCACCGCTCGAACGAGCCATGAACCACGACGAGGTAAAAACCGACACCCCGCACATGTCGCACGAGAGTTTCGTCGAGTTCGCGAAATTCATCACCGGCGAACTGGGGATCAAGATGCCCGATGCCAAGCAACCCATGCTGGAAAGCCGGTTGCTGCGGCGGTTGCGACAACTGCAATTGGATTCGCTGGATGAATATCTGAATTTCTTCTTCCATTCCGACCCTGCCGGGGAGGAACACACCCAATTCATCAACGCGGTCACGACCAACAAAACGGATTTTTTCCGGGAACCGCAGCATTTTGACTACCTCACGCGGGTGGCCCTCCCCAACCTGGGCTGGGGCGCGTCCGCTCAACGAAACGGGCGGTTCAAGTTGTGGTGCGCGGGCTGTTCCTCGGGCGAGGAGGCTTATACCCAGGCGATCGTGCTCAGCGAACACGCCCGGCAAGTCCCGGGTTTTGACTACGCCATCCTGGCCACGGACATTTCCACCAAGGTGCTGGAACACGCGAAACTGGGCATCTACGACGAGGCGCGCATCGAACCCGTGCGCGCGGACTGGCGGCACAGGTATTTTCTGAGGAGCCGGGAGGCCGACCAGGCCCGGGTGCGGGTCATCCCCGAACTGCGGGGCAGAATCCGTTTCCATCAATTGAATTTCATGGCCGACGAATATCATGTGCGGGATTTGTTTGAGGTCATTTTTTTCCGCAACGTGATGATCTACTTCGACCCGCCAACCCAGGAGGCGGTGGTGCAGAAATTGTGCCGCAATCTGGCGCCGGGAGGCTATTTGTTCGTCGGCCATTCCGAATCCCTCACGGGACTGAACCTTCCCGTGACGCCCGTGGCCTCGGCGGTGTTTCAGAAGCCAGTATGAATACCGTGGAACCAGTTCTGCCGCTCATTCATCTCAAGCCTGGCGAACTGTTGCTCACCCGGGAACCGGCCCTGATCGTCACGGTCCTCGGCTCCTGCATTACGGTGACCTTGTTCAGCGTCCGGCCCTGCTGCGCGGGCATCTGCCACGCCATGCTCTCCACCGCCCCGTTCCGGGAACCGGGACGGGAAATTCCCGGCCGGTTCAAGTATTTATCGGAAGCCATTCCCTTCATGGCCGCCCATTTTCGCAACCTGGGCATCCCCCCCCCGGCCATCGAGGTCAAAATGTTCGGCGGCGGCAACGTGACGCCCCATCAGCCCTGCGATGAGCACAGCGAACGACTGATTGGCAACGCCAACATCCACACCGCCCGCCATTTGATCGAGGCCGAATCCCTGATCCTCAAGGCCACCAACGTGGGCGGACAATGCGGACGCAAACTGCTTTTCAACACCCGGACCGGCGAAGTCAGGCACAAATACCTGCCGCGCATGAACCCCCTCGCACCCCTGTGAAAGACAATAAAATACGCGTTCTCGTGGTGGACGACAGTGCCGCCGTACGACAGATCATGACTGAAGTGCTTCAGTCCGACCCGGATCTCGAAGTCATGGCCACCGCCGGCGACCCCTATGTCGCCGCCGAGCGCATCCGGGAGGAAGTGCCGGACGTGATCACCCTGGACGTGGAAATGCCGCGCATGGACGGCATCACTTTCCTGCGCAAAATCATGAGCCAGCACCCCATTCCGGTGGTGATTTGCTCAACCCTGACCGAGAAAGGTTCGGAAACCGCCATGGCGGCGCTGGAAAGCGGCGCCTTGGACATCATCACCAAGCCCAAGGTCGGCACCAAGGAATTCTTCCATGAATCCTGTGTGCGCATTTGCGATGTGGTCAAGTCGGCGGCTCACGCCCGCCCCCACAGCCGCCGTCCGGAGACACCCCACTTCACCGCCGCGCCCAAATTGACGGCGGATGTGATCATCGCCAGGCCCACCTCGCAGGCCATGATTCAAACCACCGAAAAAATCGTGGCCGTGGGCGCCTCCACCGGCGGCACCGAAGCCTTGCGGGAACTCCTGCAGGCCCTGCCCCCCAACGCCCCCGGACTGGTCATCGTGCAGCACATGCCCGAAAAATTCACCGCCAGTTTTGCCCAGCGCCTGAACCAGCTTTGTCAGATCACCGTCAAGGAGGCCGCCGATGGCGACTCGGTCATCCGCGGTCAGGCCCTCATTGCCCCGGGCAACCGCCACACGCTGCTCAAACGCAGCGGCGCACGCTATTACGTCGAGGTCCGGGACGGTCCGCTGGTTTGCCGCCATCGTCCGTCGGTGGACGTGCTCTTCCGTTCCACCGCGCGCTACGCCGGCAAAAACGCGGTTGGGGTCATCATGACGGGCATGGGCGACGACGGCGCGCGCGGGATGCTGGAAATGAAGGAGGCGGGCGCCATCAACCTGGCCCAGGACGAGGCCAGTTGCATTGTGTTTGGCATGCCGGCGGAAGCCATCAAACTGGGCGGGGTGGACCGGATTTGTCCCCTGGCAAAAATCGCGGCCGAAGTGGTGCGCTTATGCGGCTGATCCCGGAGGCAAGGCGCGGAATCGCGGGCGGGCGGGCACCGCTGTTTATTAGCCCTTGGCCGTCCTCCAAACCGCAGTTCCGGGACTTTCCCGAATCCGCTTGCCGTCAACGATGATTCCGCCATAGTAATTGTCGGCGGACAGCCCGGCGCGCGCGTGGTGGAATGGCAGACACGCCAGACTTAGGATCTGGTGCCGAAAGGCGTGGAGGTTCAAGTCCTCTCGTGCGCACCATCTGTCTGAAACCTTATTTGCCCGCCGACCGCAGCCGGTCTTTCTTCTCTTCCAATTCCGCCTGGAGCTTTTTGCGTTCAAACACCAATTGTTCCTGCAGGGCCTTGGCTTTCTCCGGATCTTCAGCCACCCGGGCGATTTCGCTTTTCAGGGCGATTTCCCGTTCGGCAATCTTTGCGGTGTATTTGGCATCCAGTTCCGCCAGTTGCTGTTTTACTTCGGCGGACACCTTCACGGTGGGCGCGGTTTTGTTCAGGCGTTCCATCGCCAGTTCATAGGAGCTTTTCATTCAAGTGGTCTTTTTCTTCCAGGGTTGGTCGGGAAATTTGTCCGGCATTCGGATGATTTTCGTCGGCACGGCGGGTTTGGCCATCTGCAATTCCGGGTCGGGCGCCGCGCCGGGGGCCGGCGAACCGGTGCGCAGGCCCTGGTTTTCCTCCCGCCAGCCGGCGATGCGGGCCTGCAACCCGTGATGCTCCGCCTTCGCCTTGTCCCCCGCCTTTTGATAAAATAAGGACAGATTCGTATGCACCAATTGTTCCTTCGGCTTGATCCGCTCCGCCTTGTGCCCTTCGGCAATGGCCCGCGCATAATCCCCCTGCCGGTAATACGCCATCCCCAGCGCCAGTTGGGCCTCAAAATGACCCGGCTCAGCGGCCAGCAGCGCGCGCAGCCGGGCGATGGCACTGCCAAACTCGCCCCGGCTGAAAGCCAGCATCGCTTCGTCGTATGATTCCTGCAAGGTCATGAAATAATCGGTTCGCCGTCCACCACGCTAGGCCCGCCGGACGGCCGGCGCAAGTCATGTCTGCAACTGGCCAAATTTGGCCAGCCTGCGCAAAAGTTTGCCATTTTTTACCGCAAGCGTCTATTAGCATGCATAATCATTCATATCGCCTCCCCGCGCTTGAATCCGCAATTATTCATAAGTCGTTGATTATCAACAACATAAAACATGCATTAGAAATTGACACATGCGCCTTTCCAATCTATTATGACTATGTAACGAGGTTGCGGCCCGGCTGGTCCCGGTCGTCCCGTCAAACAAAACATCGCATGGCTGGTCGGCATTAATTGAGGTCTCATGAGTGATACAACTGTGGCAACGGCAACAACGGCGGCGCCCTCGGGGGGTGCGGGCAGGGTTTTAAAGATTAACGAAGCCGTGATTCGCATCGCCGGCAACTCCCAGGACGGGATCCAGGCCATTGGCGGCTTTCTCGCCCGGCTGGCCGGGCGCAGCGAACAGGAGGTCATGACCTTCATGACCATCCCCTCCACCATTTCCGGGGGGCCCTCCATTTTCCAGGTGCGCATCGGCTCCGGTGAGGTTTTGAGCCCCGGCGACGAAGCGGACATGCTCCTCTGCTTCTACCAGCACAGCTACGAAGACCACATCAAATCCCTCAAACTCGGCGGCATCGTGCTTTACGATGCCGACCATGTCCAGCCCAATCCCGCGTGGGAGGAAACCTACCGCCATGTCGGGGTCAACATCTCCAGCCTGACCGTCGAGGCCATCGGCGGCACGGGCCGCGACAAGGGCAAGAACATCTTCGCCATGGGGCTCCTGGCCAAGATTTTTGACCTCAATCTCCCCAAGCTCACCAAAATCATTGAGGAACGGTTTGGCGGCAAGGATCAATCCGTCCTGGCCAACGCCCTGACCTGTTTCAACGCCGGTTACAGCCATTCCCTGGAAAACCTCCTCAAAACCTACCAGTTTTTCGATTCCGAGAAAAAAGACCGCCATCAGGTCGTGATGAACGGCAACGAAGCCCTCGCCTACGGCCTGATTGCCGCCGGCGTCCGCTTCGGCGCCGGTTATCCCATCACCCCCTGGACGGACATCATGGAATTGCTCCGCCGCGAACTTCCAAAATATGGCGGTTTGTTCATCCAAACCGAGGATGAAATCGCCGCCATTTCCATGGCCCTGGGCGGCAGCTATGCCGGCCGCGTCGCCGTCACGGGTTCCAGCGGCCCCGGTATTTCCCTGAAAACCGAGGCCCTCGGCTGGGCTTCCATGGCCGAAATGCCCCTCGTCATTGTGGACGTGCAGCGCGGCGGCCCGTCCACCGGACTGCCCACCAACGTGGAACAATCCGATCTGAACATCGCCTGCTTTGGCGGCCACGGGGATTCCCCCCGCGTCGTGCTGGCCCCCACCGGCGTGGAAGACTGCTTTTACACCGCCATCGAGGCCGTCAACATCGCCCGCAAATACAGCACCCCGGTTTTCATCCTCTCCGACCAGGGCATCGCCACCCGCATCGAGGCGTTTGCCGAACCGAATCTGGAAAAAGTTTGCCAGGACCTCACCCCGGATTTTCTGCCCGTGGCCGAACACAAGCCCTACGACCTGTCCAAGACGGATGGCCTCACCCATCACGTTCCCCCCGGCACCCGGATTATGAACGGGATCTACCCCATCCCCACCGGTTTGGAACACGATGAATACGGCCATCCCACGGGCTCCGCCAAGCTGCATGACCTGATGACCGCCAAGCGCCGCAACAAACTGCGCCAGCTCGCCTGGGACTTTCCCAAACTCAAAACCTACGGCCCCAACGAAGGCCAGATCCTGCTCGTCGGCTGGGGTTCCACTCAGGGACCCATTCGCGAGGCGGTGGACCGCGCCCGCAGCCTCGGTGAAGCCGTCTCCGGATTGTCCATTAAATACATCAACCCGCTGCCCAATGGCCTGGAACAGATTTTCAAGGGCTTCAACCACATCTTCGTGGTGGAATTGAACGATGAAGGCATTTACGGCTACGGCCAACTGGCGGCGGTCTTGCGCGCCCGCTATTGCGACCCGCGCATCCGGGCCATCACCAAATCCGACGGCCTCACTTGGAAGGTGAAGGAAATCCTGGATCGCACCCGCACCCTGGTCGGCTCCCTGTCCGGAGTCCAAGCCTGAGACCCATCACCTTTAACCGATTAGATTATGAGCATTCTGACCTCCCCCAGTCCAACCACCGCGATTCCCCTTCCGGCCACCCTGGCCGGCACCGCCACCACCTCAACCACTCCGCCGGTGACCGGTGAACCCAAAGGCCTGACCAAAAAGGACGTGGCCGGGGATCACCCCACCTGGTGTCCCGGGTGCGGCGATTTCTCCGTGCTGGCGCTCTACTTCAAACTGATTGAAAAACGCAAACTGGTGCATGAAAAAATCACCACCGTCGCCGGCATCGGCTGTTCCAGCCGCTTCCCCTATTTCGTGCAGGCCCACGGCGCCCATTTCATTCACGGCCGGGCCCTGCCCTTTGCCAGCGGCGTTTCCCTGTCCCGGCCCGACCTCCATGTGTTTGTCTTTGGCGGCG
>CAZUBG010000270.1:0-6440 GCA_964618545.1 uncultured Bifidobacteriaceae bacterium
TCCGGTTTGGAGGGAGGGGCAAGGTCAATCCCTTGTCCCTACCCCTATAAACGCCTGCCGGCCCCGCGCCCGGCTTGGCCTCGTGTTTTTCCGACGTCCCTTGCGGGAGGAGGAAACATGACAAAATCAAGAACCCCTTCACGCTCAACGGGGAAATAAAAAACCACCGTGACTACCCGCTAAACCGTTACCCCTTCACGACCCCTCCAAGCACGTTTGTGGAGGGGTCAAATTGGGGGGCGGCGTGAGTGCGGCGGTTTCGCGGAGTGCAGGCTCGGCGGGTGGCAGGGGAGCCGGAGCGGAACGAAACCGCCGCTCGCAGGGCGCGGGGAAAGCCCTTACGCTGGGCCTGCCCATGCAATTTTTGCATTAGGGATGCCAAACGACACCGATCAAAAAATATTATTTTGCTTGGCAGCCGCTGGGAATCGGGGAGAATCCGGCGGTCAGACGGAATATTTATCAAACAGATGTAAAATAATAAACCTACTACGGAGTACTCGGGATAGGCTACAAATAAAGGCTCAATTTGCCAATGAATCCAAGGGTTTTTGAACATAATAGGTGTAGCACAAGTCATCACCCTGGTAGTATTTTGGCGGTGGGGTTGGTTTTGTCAGTTCATTTGCTTCATGGGCAAATCGCCCCCTTCGGCATTTACAATGGGGACCGCACTGTGGTTCAAACGGATTCCTCGGATTCAATCGTTCAATTGACGGCGGACACCCAGGGATTGCAGTTAATCCCGCCGGACCAAACCCCGTTCTTTGGGACCTTCTGGACGATCATGCCAGGGGCGGGACCAATGGCGCTGCCGTTCCCGTGCCCGCCTCCCGGCCAGAATCCAACGTACATGATTACGGGCGGCATCTATCTGGTGGACGAGACCGCAACCACAAATGCCGTCACCCAGGCGGATTTGGCGGCTCAGGCGACGGCCGTCGTAAATGTAATCGCGCAGGTTCAGGCCGCGACGGCAAGCGAGCAGTCGTTGACGCTGGCGCGGGCAACCAGCGACGGAATTCCCGCGCCGGGCGGTGGGGCGGGCAGTGACGACGTTACGAATTCACCAAACGGTTGGACCGACACGCCGCCCGATTACGGGACGAATTTATTCTTGGAAATCACGAATCTGTCCGGTAGTTGGGTGAATCTGGTTATCAGTAACACAGCGGCAGATGTGGAATATGAAATCCAGGGTTTGCCAGCCCTGACGCCAGCCACCAATTGGACCTCGGAGGGCTTTGTGTATGGTTCTGAGTCAACCAACTGGACGCCCACGACCATAGCGGCCTTCAGCCCCACCACCAACCTGTTCCTGCGCATCCGGTCCTGGGCGGATGACGGCAGTGGTCTGCCCCTCTGGTGGCAACTGCAGTATTTTGGTCGTGTGGGGGTGAACCCCTACGCCAGTCCGGCCGGTGATGGCTATTCCAATCTCTACAAATTTCTGAACGGGATGAACCCCCACACCTTCTATCCACCGCCGGCCCCCACCTTCACCGTCGCCCCCGCCACCAATGACAATAGCGCCGTCATCTCATGGAACCCGGCCCAAGGCGCGGTCGTCAGCTACACTCTCTACGAAAATGGTTCGGCCATCGCCACCGTTCCTTCGACCCAATTTTACTTTGCTGACTCCACTCCGGTGAATTTGACCGATCCGGTGGATGCGGATTATTCGTGGTACGGGCTTCAGGTCAATTATGCCAACAGTTCCGCAGCGGCGCCGTTGCAGCAGTCCATTAATCCGCAGTTGGCGGTCACCCCGGCCGTCGTTCGCGGGGCGCAGGGCCAGTACCTGCTACTGGTCCCGAACATGCCCGCCGGCGTGGTCGCCATTCGTTTGTATTTTCAGCCCAACAGCGTTGATTATCCGGAAGACTTCATCAACGCTTGCACCTATGCGCAACCGGTGGACAATTTCACCCCTGACACCGCCACCAATCTCGTGGACGTGCCCGTCAGCGCTTTCACTCCCAATGGTGAATATGCCCTGCCCGCCTCCCTGCTGCCGCCGTATGGTGATTACAGCAGTTACTCCATGACCTGCCGCGCCCTGGGTGCCAATGGCTCCTTCGGGCCGGGCAGCAACGTCTGGCAGGCCCCGGCCGTCATCGAGGCCGAGTCAGCGGTCGTGGCCCAAATCCCGTTTGTGGACGGCACCGAACCATTGAAGGAAAACCTCGTGTTCCAACTCGAATCGGCGGATGAAAAAAATCCATTTTCCTTTTCCGTCTCCGGGGCCTGCGCTTCGGTCGCGTTCCAAAAAAAGTATGCCTGGGCCGGGTTTTATTTTTCCCCGGACGAATTGCCCATCGCCTGCCTGAATCCCTTTCAGCCGTTTGAAGACAATTATTTCTACCGCAATTTCGTGTATGCCGCCACCAACGTGAACAGCGCCGGGGCGCTGGCTTCCGGTGCGTCGTATGCCGGGGGGGTGCAGATTCCCAACGACACCCTGTTTTCGTTCCCGGAATACGATTACGTCACCACCGGAGGCACCAACGACCTGCAACCGCAACTGTCCGCCACCAACAACCAATGGATTTACACGGGGTACCAACCCGCCAGTCCCGACCAGGGTTATGTGGGCATCAGCGAGATCGGCACGAATTTGTTCCTGAACGGCGGCCAAGCCAACCTTTTCGGACTGCCTTATGAATCGGTCAACCGCTTGTATTCTGACGGCCCCCTGTTCATCAACACCTTGAACAGCGGCAATGGCAGCCTTCCCAACGTGGGATTCCCGGAATATTTTTACAGTCAGGTGGCCCCGCCGCAACTCCAGTCCGACGGCTATATTTTCCGCATTCCGAACCAGGACGATTTGCCCGGCGAACAGGGGTTCAGCCCCAACAACACCAACCTGGTCCCCGCGCCGGTCATTTTGGGCGTGAGCCAGCCATTGCTCATCAGCGCCTGGGAAAAGGAGGAGATTGTCAACGGAACCTCCGGCAAATTCGGGTTTTTGGAACAGTATTTTGACCAGGCCTATCTGGCCGACAGCAACGGGAACTTTAACACCAACCGCCCCACCGGCATCCTGTCCGAGTACGGCGATTTCCTTGCCACGGACCCGGGCGACACGTTTCTCACCACCAAATTCGCCGGGACGAATCAGGGGCGGATGCCCGTTTACGCCATTGCCCTGGCCGCCGACGTCAACCACGATGGCGTGATTGATCCCAGTTTTGGCAGCCCGGATTTCACCACCCCGGCGCAGCCGATGCAGTTTTGGTGCAACAACAACTATGACCGGCAGTACTACGATTCAGATGATGCGGCATATTATGAAGACGATGTGGTGCCGCAAGGGACCAGTTACACGTCCACTTTCACGCCGGACTGCAATTACACCGACCAATTTGGACACCGCATCATACCCACCAAGCGCGATCTGGAGGATTTCACCCGGTTGTGGATTTGCGGCGTCACCTCCAACCTGCTCGCCGCGCTGCCGAGTGGCAGTTCGGTGACGTTGAGCTGGGGGGATGTGGGCAACCCCAATCCCGCCAATCCCACAATTGATTTGTTTGCGGCGGCGGACGCGGACGGCGGCCTGGGCTATCTCACCAATGACACCGTGGCCGCGCAGCAAACCAATATTTTGCTCTCGCCTTACATTCAACGGCTTGGGCCAGGCCAAAGCATCCAGTTGACTTGCCTGCTGAATCAAGCGCCCATGCATTTCATTTGGTGCGGGGTGAGCCATGGCACCGGCGGCCTGACGCTGACCATTTCCGATGCCAGCGGCAACCCCCTGGCGCTGACCTCGCTTTACCTCCAGATTCAGGACATCAAGCAGATGTATGAACGGTGGACCGTCGGGGACGACCCCAATCTGCCGCCCATAAACACCCCTTATCTTGAAACCGAGAATGCCCCCGGTCCCAGCCTGCCGGCGTTTTCGTATCCCCCGCCCGTCAGTGCCAATACGCCTTACATCCTGTTCGTTCACGGCTGGAACATGACCGCCTATGATAAGGACCGCTTTGCCGAGTCCGCGTTCAAGCGGCTTTACTGGCAGGGGTATCAGGGGCGGTTTGGGGAATTTCGCTGGCCGACCGATTATGGATTTAATGGCCTGTCCACGGTGCTTACGAACATAAACGAGGCGGACAATTTTGATAACAGTGAATATCAGGCATGGCAGTCGGCGCAAGGGCTGTTGAACAAGCTGAACGACTTGAACAGCCAATATCCCGGCCATGTTTATTTGCTGGCGCACAGCATGGGTAATGTCGTGGCGGGCGAGGCATTGCGGCTGTCGGGTGCAAACCAGGTCGTCAATACCTGTGTAGCAAGCCAGGCCGCAGTATCGGCGCACACTTACGATGCCACGGTTCCAAACTATTCATTTTATCTTTTGGGCATCTCGTTTGGACCATTTACGCCGAACATTTATGGAGACTGGCTTGCGGGAAATTACGGCGGTGGTGCGAGCAGCATTGTCAACTTTTACAACACCAATGATTATGCGTTAAGCCGTTATCACTGGCAGTTCGACGAACTGGTGAAGCCCGACCAAAACGTCTTGGAAAACGGCGACCACTGTTATTATGGCTACGACGGCAGTCCCAGCGATCCCGCCCCGTGGAATAATTTTTACAAGCAGGACACGAACTCGATGATTTTCGATTTTAACATCGTCACCAGCTTGAACAATCGCTACGAAGTCATGGCCTACGCAGCGCAATCTTACAC
Organism: uncultured Bifidobacteriaceae bacterium; assembly: GCA_964618545.1. Taxonomy (GTDB): domain Bacteria; phylum Verrucomicrobiota; class Verrucomicrobiia; order Limisphaerales; family UBA11358; genus UBA11358. The sequence continues at coordinate 4,708 of CAZUBG010000270.1, forward strand.
GACCGCTCTGGGTGCAACTCCAAGTGTGGGCAATGTGAGCGGAAACATTTATCTTGGCCGGATAACCGCTCCACGGATTTGGCCGCCTGATCCGACTGGAAATAATTACACGGAACATTTTTGGCACAGCGCCGAATTTCGTGGCGACAATGTGATGATGCAGGGTTACTGGAGCGAACTTTTGGGTTCGGATGCTTTCAACCTAAAATGATATGCAAATCCGGCGCTCCATTATCTTGCTTGTTGCCGTTGTCGTGGCGTTGATTGCATTGGTGCTGTGGCATGGGGGAAAGCAGCCGGTGAAAACGCCGCCGACTGCTTCGATTGAAACGAACACTCTGCCACCGGCAGCCGCAGCACCGAGTGCGCCGATGAGCGCGCCGGTTCACAGCAACGCGCCGGTGGCGAAAATGGCTAAAGGCGCAGACCTTTCAAAATCACCGCCGGAAAGCAAGGGACAGCGTATGTTAGAAATCCTTTCTACGGCCAACGATGTGCCGATTGATTTTTACGGCAGAGTGGAAGACCAGTTTGGTGAGGCTGTCGCGGATGCCACCATCAATTTTAATGTGCGTGTCTATAACGGATATGAGTCCACCGTAAAACGAGGCCAAGTGACGGCAGACGACAATGGCTTTTTCAGCATTACGGGATACAAAGGGCAGGACTTGGGGCTTGTTCCGCAAAAAGCTGGCTACGCGCTGGCGACAACGGGGACGCTGTTCAAATACTCGCACATGGAAGACCATCCGTATGTATCTGACCAAAACAATCCGACCCTAATAAAAATGTGGAAGCTGCAAGGCGCAGGGCCGTTGGTGAGCATAGGCCAGCATTACAAACTTCATTACACAGATACACCGATAAATTTTGATTTGCTGGCCGGGAAAATCGTCCCGGCTGGCGGCGACATCAAACTGACGGTGAGCCGTTCTCCCGGCATCATGTCGGGACGAAATCGGCTGGCTTGGAGTGTGCGGGTTGAAGCGGTGAACGGCGGTGTGATGGACTCCGGGGGGCAAGAAGCCGTCACCTGCGCAGCGCCGGCTGACGGCTACGAGCAGAGTATGGCCTTTATGTTTTCGACCAACGCGCCGGATAAATGGTTTGAAGAATTTAATCAGGGCTTTTTCGTGACGAGTCGCAACGGCCAAGTGTATGGCAAACTTGGTCTTTCATTCCGCATTAACAGAATGCCGGATGACTTCATGTATATCACGTTCAGCGGCATCGCCAGCACGAACGGTTCACGCAACTGGGAAGGCGATGCCAACACAATGCAGTCAATCGGGCAGTGACGCGCCTTTATTACATCTCCTTGCTCTGCGTTTTGCTGGTTGCATTGGGCTGGCTTTTCAGAAACCAGCCTGTATGCCGTGCGTTAATCCGTTTTTTAGGAAGATGGTTTTTAGTGCTGGCAGGCATCGGAGCGGGTGCGATTTTTGCGGATTGGGCGCTTTACCAGAATCCGCGACCGGCCTTCTGTGTTTTTTTGCAGACGCCGTTGTTTTGGTTTTTTGCTTACCTTGACCATCTCCGTATCATTCCACACGACTCGTTGGCATGGTTGGGCATCATCGTTCCTTTTTGGTTTATCTACTGGATTTTTTTGGGCGCAACGCCGAATATTATTACGCATCGTCAGCAAAATTTATGGGTGAATGCATCAGGTTCAGGGAGGCGGCCTAACGTGTGATACAAGGCAATTTCCATCGCTTCAAAGGTGCGAAAGC
>CAZUBG010000271.1:0-6348 GCA_964618545.1 uncultured Bifidobacteriaceae bacterium
ATTCCCAATTTCCCGAGACGGTGGCCACGCCCTACGTGGACCCGAACTATGTTCCGCCCACCAACCCCACCAACATGGTCGAGGAGTACCGCACGCTCTGGTATGACTCGACCGGCAAGCAAATCCACGCCTACAACGTCGAGGGCCGCGTGTTTGTGGAACTGCTCGGGGCGCCCATCTCTGGCGGCAGCACCAGCGAATACCTTGGGTTTGAGATTGTGGATGTCTATCAATCGCCGACGCCGGCGAACGTGACCATTGATCTGGGCGAGGAACTCACGCCCTTCCAGGATGGCTGGGAAGGCGAATCCGTCACGCCTTATCCCATCGAAAACGACTTGGGCGACCAATATTATTATGACCAGGACACCGCCAGTGGCCAGACGCTCTATGCCGACCAGCTCACCACCGAGGCGAACGATCTGCAAGTCTACTGGCTTACGACCGGCGTGGGGGGCTTGCAGTGGCCGGATCTGTTTGTGAATTACTCCCTGGTCTGGCCGTCGGATCCGGCGCAGTACAGCCATTATCTCCGTCCGCTGGTGCCCACGCAGGCCGACGCGGCGGACACGGCCGTGCAACTGGATGGCACGGAATCGCCCTCCCTGGATTACCAGGATCCCCTGGATCAACCCCGCGGGTTTCTGACGACCGGCGATGCCTATTATTCCTGGCTGAACACCAATGAACCCGCCCATCGCGCCCTGCTGCGGTTCAACGCCGATGGCAACGTCCGTTTCGAGCGGGTGTTTTCCTGGCTCGATGCCGGCATCAAGAACAACGCCCTGCTGGCCGGTTCCGTGGCCACCAATCTGGATGCGTGGAACCCCACCAATGACACGCTGACCTTTGCGGACAATTTTGTCGCCCCGTATGTCACCAATGCGACGGTGAATGTGGGCGACCGCGTTCCCGACCCGGCCGGCGAACTGGGCTCCACCAACGGCACTTATGGCGATTACTGGGCGGGTTGGATCAATCAGACCAACGGCGCCTCGTTTGATGTCTGGGCTTATGCGGACCCGTTTGTGGATGGGTTCGATCTCGCGAATCTGGGCTCGATCATCCCGGTCAACGCCATCCCCGGCCACAATAATTTGGAAGTCTGGTGGTTCCGGCGGAACAACGCCAATCCGGTGCTCGGGTTCCAGCCGGTCTACTGGCCGGCCGTGATCGGGGAATACACGCTGCAATGGCCGGCGGGCGCGCCGCAGATCGTGCTGGCGGGCAATGCCGGGAGCGGCCCGCTCGACAGCCTGCCGGCTGCGGGCAGCATCTATTACCAGAATGATCCCACACTGCCCGGCTACAACCCCAACGAGGAGCACGCCGTCATGCTCGGCGGCCAGGCGTATGCCCTGCGCGACGATTTGAACATCACCAACGTCACCGGTTATTCGTCCGCGCCGTTTGTGCTGATTGATTACACGGGCTCCGACGGCCGGCCGGCCATGAGCGCATTCCAGGTGCGGCGGGAAGCCCCGGAGGCGGGGATTCTGTTTGATTATGTGGTGACCGCTGGTTCGCTGTTGCAGGCCCCCATGCCGCTGCCGCTGCTGGCGCCGCCCACCTGGCCCAACACCAACTATCCCAACGGGTTGACCAACTATGACTGCCCGCCGCCCAACACGTCCGCCGATCTGCCGGCGGGGTGGACGGCCAATGCGGTCTATGGGGCGTACAGCCTCTACCAGGGTTTCCTCTTTCAGGACCGGAAGAGTGAGTTTTGGGTGTATCGCGGCCCGCAGGCGGGCTTGCCCCCATTGCAGGCGGGACAGTACAACACGAACACTGGAACCTTTGATCCGCTCCCGGAGGGGGTGGCGGTCGTGGGGCGGCCCTTCAACTATTTCATCCCGGTCTCCCGCCAGATTGGGTCGCTCACGATCGGGGTTGATAACAGCGTGCTGCCCAATGGCCTGGCCCTGGCCACCGGCACGAATGGTCTGCTCATCACCGGCACGCCGGTCACCGCCGGTTCCAACACGGTCAGCCTCGTGATCGCCGATGCGGCGGATGGGAGCGTGGTGACCAATGAGCTCGCGCTCGACGTGGTGACCAATGGCACGGTGCTGGCCCTGGGGCCGCTGGCCATCGTCAGCAGCAATCAATATTCCGGCGTGGTGGTCACGTTCACCAACCGGCCGCCGGCTCTGGCGCAGTCGCCCACGCCCGCCAACAGCTTCACCATGCAGTACTATTACAAGACGCTGGCTGGCTTTGCGTGGCCGGGCATTGCCAATCCGCCCGCAGTGGGTTCCATTGTGCCCTACCTCCGGGCGGTCAATGGCTCCGGTGGTTACACCGGGGATCCGGCCAGTTCCAATACGCCCAGCCTGAACATTGTCTACCGGCCAGTCTGGCCGGAACTCATCAACGGGCAGCCGCTGCCCACGCTGAAGCAGGGCCAGACCCTCACCACTGCGGTGAACGGTCTCACCGCCGTGCGCGGTCAGGACAGTGTGCAGGTGATTTACCAGCAGTCCATTGCCACCAACGCGGTGCTGACCAACACTGCGGCGAGCGTGGTGCTCTTCGACCCGACTTCGGAAAAAATCTCCAGCCTGGCGGTGCTGGGCGGCCTGCCGACCAGCGTGCTGACCGACACTTATGACGGATTGGATTATTTCCCCAACCTGCCCCCGAACCTGATCAGCCGCGTCTGGTACGATCCCAATGCCAACGAACTGGTGTTCTCCGGCCAGTATGTGGCCGACGCCGTGAACGGCGATTATGTGATGCTCAATGTGCTGCGCGGGGATGATTTGGCGGCCGTGGACGGCCTGTGCGTCACTTCGGACGCCAACTACACCGCCTGGACCAACGCGGTGGCCAGTTTGTCCGCCAACGAATACACCTTTTTTCAGAATCCCCTCGTGCCAGGCAGCTATGTGCAGGACCCGGATGACACCGTCACGCGGTATGCGGGCGACCTCTTGGAAGTCACCAACTCGGACACGGCGGTGGATTCGTATGCGCTCAGCGCCACCGGGCCGGGCCAGGGTTACGTCACCTATGTCGTCGCCAACGGGCTTAACCCCAAATACGCCGGCGATCCGATCAGTGTGTGTATCGCGCGCGTGGCCCCGCCATTGTTTCCCGGCAATCTGGTGGTGGTCAATTCCGCCAACGCCAGCCCCTTCAGCCAGTTGATCACCTTCCAGCATACGGCCGATCTGGCCGGTCGGACCGCCGATTACACCTACGACTGGCGGATCGAGCCGCCGGTGGACGGGCAGGAGCCGCCGCTGGGCACGGAGACCAACTGGACCCCGCTGGCCCAGTCCCATCCCGGACCGGTCTATACGCTGGGGGCCACGGGCGTGCAGGGCCTGAGCGACAACTACATCTCCATGCGCTACGGCTATACCAACGCGTTGGGGCGGCTCATCTGGTCGGACTGGGCCAGCCCGATCCTGGCCGAAGGCTGGATCAAACGCGTGACACAGAACATTGATCCCATCGCCGGGGAGACGCAAAACCTGTACGAGAATGCCGCCAACACCACCGCCAGCCTCATTGCCCTGGCCGGGTCGCGCTGGGATGGGGATGTGCCGTTGAACGCCGCCACGCTGACCAACAACGGCCTGATTCAAATCTACGAGACGGTGCTGGACACCGGCAAGGCGCTGAGCATCAACGATGGGATCAACTATGGACCCGCCAACCAGGCGCTGCTGCTGGCCGCCGGTTATCTCAACGACCTCTACATGACGCTGGGCAACGATGCCTGGGCCAACTCGCTGAACCCGACCATTGGCTTTGGCACCGACAATGCCACCTATGGCTCCATCGCCACCTCCCAATTTGTGTTTGAGGGCCAGGAGCCCACGCTGCTCGCGCAGAATCTGGCGCTGTTGCGCGGTCGGGACGACAGCCTGGAACCGGGGGTGGATGTGCCGCCGGTCTACAATCACCTCTGGTGGAACTACACCTATGGCATTGATGCCGGCGAGGTCATCTACGCGTTGAACTACAACATCACCGACCAAAACGGCGACGGCGTGGTCAACGCCGCCGATGCCGCCCTTATGTATCCCCAGGGCCATGGCGACGCCTACGGCCATTATCTGACGGCGATGATGAATTACTACGAGTTGCTCATGAATCCAAACTTCGACTGGGTGCCGCAAAGCGAGGCCGTGCTGGTGCTCGGGGCGACGGTGCAGGTGAATTATCAGGATGAGAGCAAGTTTGCGGCGTCCGCGGCGGCCCTGGCGCGGACCGGGCGGCAGATTTTTGACTTGGAATGGCGGCAGGATTACCAGCCCGGCACCTCCGGCGGCTGGGGTTATTTTGCCACCAATCACGTCGGCCAGTACACTTACACGGACAACAACCAGCAGACGCAGCATATCACGCGCTACTGGGGCATGGATCACTGGGCCTCGCGCGTGGGGCAGGGGACGTATTTGAACTGGGTGGTGGGCAACGCCATCCTCCCGCCCAAGGACACGAATCCCAATGACCAGGGCATTGAGATCGTGGACCGCACCACCGTGCAGGATCTCCAGGAACTGCCCCAGACGCTGGCCGCTTTGGAAACCGACATGGACAACGCCAACGCCGGCTTCACCCCGCTGGGACTGGCGCAAAACGCCATTCCCTTCGACATCAATCCGCAGCAGGTCACCGGGGCGAATCCGCAGACGCATTTCGACCAGATTTACGCGCGGGCCGTGCAGGCGCTCAACAATGCGGTGGTGGCGTTCAACGCCGCGCAGAACGTGACCCAGGATTTGCGGCAGCAGCAGAATTCGCTCTCCGATTTGCAGGCCGCCGACCAGGCCCAGGAACTGGCCTACAATGACCAGTTGATTGAGCTGTACGGCACGCCGTACCCGGATGACATCGGCGCGGGCGAAACCTATCCGCAGGGCTACACCGGGCCGGATTTGGTCCATTACATGTATGTGGATGACCCCGCCACCAACACCTACGGCGGCATCCTGCCGGATGCCGCCACCAACCAGACCTTCTACCTGGACCTCCAGCAACTGCCGTCCGACTGGGCGACCAACTTCTACGAAAACTTTGACTTTTACACCTCGGCCACGGTCACGGAGAATTTCAATCAAAACACCAATTTCATCGCGTTTACCCTGGGGCCGGATGGCTTCAGCAAGCCGGCCTCGTGGACGGATGAGCGCGGCACCATCGGGAGCATCCAAACCGCCATCGCCGCCGTCAACGCCGCGCAGGACAAGCTCCGGCAGGAATTAAGCGATGCCATGTCCGATCAGCAGACGCTGGACACCGACATCGCGTTGTTCAAGGCGCAGACCGCCACCAACCTCCTGACGTTGGGACTGGAGGCGGACAGCGCCGATGAGCAGGTGGCCCTCAACGGGGCGCAAGCCCTCTTGAACGTCGCCAATACGACGGCCAGCGCGGCCGCCAATGTCATTCAGGACCAGATCACCCTCATCACCACGGCCACGCCCAGTGAAAACATCTTCGGCCTGGCGGATGGCGGCGACCAGGCCAAGGTGGCTTTTCTCGGCGCGGTCGTTCCCCTGGATATTACCAAGGAGGCGATTGTGGCGGCCAACACGGTGTACAGTGATGCGTCCGAGGCCGTCATCAATGGCTTGCAGGACGCGATGGCTCTTGAGGCGCAGGACACCGCCGTCAACCAATACAACCTGAACCAGCAGAATGCGGTGCAAAGTCTGGCGGCACAAGTGGGCGTGGTGCAGGGGCACCTGGGCAACATCAACCAGGACGAGACCGCGCTGAACGGCGCGCAGGCCGCCTATCAGGCCCTGGTGGCCCAGGGCAACCGGATTCAGCAGGAGCGGCTGACCTTCCGCCAGGCCACCGCCGCCCAGGTGCAGGGCGACACCGTGGCCAACGCCGCCTTCCTTATCTTCCAGAATGAGGATCTGGAACGCTACACCACGCTCTTCAATCTCGCCGCCGAATACGCCTACATGGCCGCCAACGCCTATGATTACGAGACCGGCCTGCTCAACACCCCCGCCGGCCAGGCGTTCCTCAACCAGATCATCAGTTCCTGCGCCCTGGGCGTCATTCAAAACGGCGAGCCGCAAATCTCCGGCACCGACACCGGCGATCCCGGCCTGGCCAACGCCTTGGCTGAGATGAACGCCGACTGGCAGGTGCTCAAGGGCCGTCTGGGCTTCAACAATCCGGATGGCTACGGCACCACCGTCTCCCTGCGCACCGAAAATTACCGCATCAATGCTGATTCGACCGGCGACAACAACTGGCGGCAGGTCTTGCAGGCGGGCCTCGTGCCCGACCTCCTGGCCGACACGGATGTGAAGCAGAACTGCCTCCAGATTGACAACGGCACCGGCCAGCCCGTGCCCGGCATCGAACTGA
>CAZUBG010000272.1:0-6273 GCA_964618545.1 uncultured Bifidobacteriaceae bacterium
TGTCCTGTTGCTTGACGAAGCGCCCATTCGCCAGTTCAAACCAACTGGCGTCGAGCTTCCGCTTTTGGAATTTGACCTGATCGTGGCGCATTGCTGTCCATTCCAGCAACCGTTCCACAGCTTGTCGCCAGTCCAATTGTTCGGCCTGCCATGAGTCCAACCACGGGAAGATTGTTCCGAGCCACAGCTCTCCCTTGGCTTCGTCAGTCACCCGGAGTAAGGCATCCTCATCGTTTCGCCCGCGCCATTTTCCGTAGAGCATGGCCAGTAGCAGCATGGCGCGTCCTAAACGGGTTTGCGGCGAGCCGTCGTGTTCCCAGCGAATACTCCATTCGTTGACCAGGGCCTCACCCGCAAACTTCTTTGTGATTTCAAGACAGGTTGCAACATCTGGAATACCCGCAATGCCAATGGCCTTGAGCAACGCGGTTGGCGTTCCGGCCTTGGTTTTCAGCACCGCTTCCAAATCCTGCACGAACTCTTTGCTCACGAGTTCATCAAGCAAATCCGCCTCGGTTAGCCCTTCTGGGTGTGGCGACAAAGCATCAAGCACCGCCGCGAGAAATTCTTCGAGGGCGAAGGCAAGAAACTGGTGGGCGCAAAACTGACGCCAGAAAGCGTGAGCTTCGGCAAACGCAGGTGCGGGCTGATAGGACAATAAGTCATTGTCATCGTCAGCGAGGCCGTTGTAATAGTGCGGCCAGAAAACCGCGCCGCCGTCCACATCACGACGAGTCACCTTGACCCCTGCTTCATCGCAAGACTTCAAGGCATGAAGAAACATGCCCAACGTCGCTTGACGGTTTAATGGTCGCGTGGCCGAAGGTGATTCCCCCAAATTGAAGAACATGCTGATCAATAATTCCCGCTCCGTATCCGCCGCGCGCCCGCCAAGCGCGTCAAGGGAGAAAACCTCCGCCGACTCTTGCAGCACTTTTTTCGGGACTCGTGGACGAGTTCTCCAGTTTCCAGTCAAATAAGGCGACTTCGCCGTGGCGGTCGCAAATGCTTCCGCGAGCTTTCGACCGCGTTCCGTTGAGCTGATCCACTCGCCCTGTTCGTCCACCCGAACCAAGTCCAGCGCGTGCAAACACCCACCGTAGTATTGGCCGTATCCGCCGGTAGAGTTGGACGGCAATACGCGGAAATCCGTGTCCAAATTGTCGCTTTCGTCGGCTGACTCGAGAATCGTATCCACCTGTCGGACGCCTACGATGGGCAACTCGATTTTTTGCCCGAGACGTGAGGCGAGCGCAAATGCCGCTTCGCGTCGTTGAAATTCTTCCTCAAACGAGATGCGTCCGCCTTTGGATTTCCGCAACGTTTCGATGTCCGCGATGGCCCAAGTGTAGAAGGAGTAGTAGCGTGCCCGGTCTGTCGTGGTGATGATGCTCGGCAGCAGGAAAGTCGTGAGCGCATCGGAAACGCGGGAGAGACCCAACGGGTCGCGCCCCGAACCGTCCATCGCCACGCGGCGAGTCCATTGCGGCCAGTATTTCATTCGCTATTTAATCATGTTCTTTCAGAATTTTCCCGTCCACAGCGAGGTAATCATTGTAAATACACTTCAATCAAATCTTCTGACAGACCCATCGCCAGCCATAGTCGGACATTTTTGCGAGCATCGTGTTCGCAACCCGCAATTTCTGCCCATCGTAAAAACGAACGAATGAGGAGCTTCAAGAATTCGTCGTAGTGCTCAAATGCGACGTGTCCCTGTTTTGACTTCCAAAGAGCCAACGCCGGCGTCCATAGTCTTTGAAATTCAAACATTTCTTTTTTCGGGTCGTTGTTAAGGTTGTAAATAAATGCTGGCCATAGCAACTCGTTGACTGTTCCCGTCACATCCCGAAAATAACGCTGAATTTCTATTCCGAAATGTTTCTCGAAACCGGCTTCACAAAGCAGGCGAGGGCCTCGACATTTCTTTTCCGCCAATACGGCCTTCACCACAGCCGGTCCAGCAAGGTTGGGTACGCGAGTTTCTTTTCCATCTTCGATCCCGGTGACTCCACCGGCGACCAACTCTCCCGTTGCCATTCCGCCACGCCAAAGAGGGGGATACCACCTTTCTTGATGCGTAGTCCCGCTTGGGACCTCAGTGATTTTCACGGCCTCTGGACGGGCTGGGTCTTCGGCATCGTCATAGACATGGCCGATCAACAAAAGGCATTCAATTAAAAAATGGCTCAATTGACGGGCAAATTTATCCGGTGTTTCGCTGACAATAAAAATTGAGTCGCTGAACGGCAGAAAATGTTTGAAACTGTCAACAAGATGGGATTCAGCAAGAGCCGCCAATGAAGAATCCGGGTAGCTACTTGGGGGATACAATTTGCCATCCTGGAGCTTTTGCTGAAGGATGAATTCCTGATGTCTCAAAAGCCGCAATGCTCCGGCGAAGTCTTGGTCTGTGTAGTTTGAAAAGCCCAGGACATCAAGAAATGCGACAATGGTTGGCATAACAGTTTTTTATCCGTTCGTTCGGGCATTATTTGCTCTCTAGCTGGTGACGGTGATTCGCGGAAGTAAACAGCCGCCGTCATTCCAAAGTCTCTTGTGGTGTTTCCTGAGCAAGTCCACCACGCGGTCACGCAAAACCCACACATAGACGCGCAGCACATCGCCATTGAATTCGGCCGGCCGGCCGGATTGTTCGCCTGTCAGAACATACGAGGTCGCACTCTTTATCATGCCACGGTGCATCAAGCCGTTTCGCAAAGCATCCCAGGCTTCGCGTGCCTTCGCTTCCGGGACGGTCAGGAAGTTTGCGACCCAATCCAAGGCGGGACTATTATCTGAAAAAGTCAAATCAACATCATCCGGCACTTCTAACTCATATCGAACCACGGTTTCGATCAGCGGGAAACAAATGAACAGGCATACAAAACCATCATCGCCTTGAAGTTTGCGCAACGGATCAATGAACGATATTTCGACCTTTTCTTTCTGCGTCACCTGCCGCTCCAGCGGCGCGTCAGCTATCGGCGCAATGCCGGTTTGAATTGAGTGAGTGTTGTATGTATCCGCTGGTTTGTCGGTTCGGTAGCCGTGGTTTGACATAAATCAGAACAGTATTGCCGCAGTTGGTTTTGGACGCATCAGAAATCCTCCTTGAGCAGCCGCTTATCCTTATTCCGGGAATCGAGAACCGGATCCAGCATCCAGCGGCTTCCTTGGCGCATGTCCTTCGGAGGTGGAGTAGTAGTTGTGATAAGGTATTGAAAGCTCGCTTCGTCCGGCGACGGAAAGGCAGCTTCCAGTTCGACAGCGTAAAGGAAGAATCGTCCATAAATGACCCGTGCCATGTCACCTTCGCGCGGCCCGTCATGAATCAAAAATCGCGGATGATCGCCCCGGCCTTCAATGCTGGAAACGACGGCGGCAAGGTCGAAAGCCAAAGTTTTAATTGTGTCGAGAGCCGCACCGGAGAGTTCTCCCTTACGAGTAACGTGGGGCGCGAAGCCGTCAGCGGTGATTGCGATGGTGGCCTCAACAATCGCCCCCATTACCGCCTGAATAATGTCAGCGAAATCCTTGGAGAACAACTTGAGCCGATCATCGAAATCGCTGCGCAGGTTCGCCGCATCCTTTTTATGTTGCTCAATCTCCTTCTCGAAACCGGAGTTGAATTTTTTCTGATTCTCCAAATCTTTGATTGTAATGTCGGCCTGCTGAAAAAGCCGTTTCACAGACGCCGCGCGTTCCGCTCTCTGAGCGAGTGCGGTTGCGTCCTTTGTCGCCTCCTTGAAGGCAGCATTGTAGGCCATGTTCGCATTGATTTGCGCCGTTTCAAGCGACGAAAGTTGCTTCTGCAATTCTTTTTGGTGTTGCTTCAGTGTGGAAATTTCCTGATCCGCTGCTGCCGCCTGCTTTTCCAGATCGGCTATGTTCGTGGCCGATTCTTTCGACACTTTGGGGCGACCAACGCACTCGTTATCAACCGCAGTCTGGATCGTATGTGGACACCAGCCGCCCGATTCACGTGCCGGGTCTTCGACATTTCCCGTCTTAATGTTTCTGATGATAAGCAGATCGCCATCCCGTCTCCTTTCCTTTTCTTTGACTGTTTCAGGGAGTTTTTCGATTTCTCGCTTTGTATCCCTCAGTTTGTCGTCAGCTATTTTCAGTTTTTCTCTGGCGGCAATGACGGCTGGTTTTTCCGGGCGCTTTTCAAGTTCCTCAAGTCCTTCCTTGAGCACCTCAATCATGGATTCAAGCCGGGAATGCAATGCTTCCACATCCGTTGGCGCATCATTCCCTAGAATGTCACGCGCTCCCGTGTGAGCCAGTTCCAGTTTTCCGTTTAATTCACTTTCGAGCCGTGCAATTTTGGCAATTCCGGTTTCTAGGTTGGCGTGTGCCTTTTCGATGGACATACGGAGCCTTGGCTCCTTCAAATCAAGGAGTCCAAGCGTGGCGCGCATCAATTGATGGCGCTCGATTGATTTGGTTTGGGGATTATCGCCTTCACTGGATGATTCCCGCCATTGAGCCAGACTGCCAAATCGAGCCTCTTGATCGCGGGACAACCACGGCAGAAGATGTCGCCAGCCTTCGCTCGGATATAATTCATCAGCTTTACCGGCGGTTGAACCAACAGCCTCCAGATATTCAGGAAATCCGCCGGATGGAGGTTCTCCGGCCAAAACTTCGTCAATGGTGCCTGCTTTCACGGCGAAATCCGATCCAGCGGACGCCAGGGGACGACCAACCACCCAACTCACACTGTTAACTCTCACGGATGCTACAACCCAAAGTTTTGCAAAATTGCTGGCGATTCCGTCCCGCTGCGCCTTCGTGCCGAATGGCTGCTCGCCAAGCAAATAGCGAAGCAAGCGACAGAAAAGCGTCTTGCCGCTTGCGTGGCCGGCCAATCCGTCGCGATAAAGTCCTTGCTCAGTGTCTGGATCTTCTGGTGCGGCCCACAAAATATTTAGTCCGCGATGAAGTACGATACGCCGACGTTCGACTCCTTCCTTCATTGATAGGTCTTCCAGAATCCGCACCTCGCAGAACCAGACTTTTGGTTCGGACGATTGCGGTGCAGGCTCGACCGTGCGGCGCAACTTGTCGAGGAAATGGGCTTGTTGGAGTTTGCTCATAAGACGGCTTCCAATTCTTGAATGGTGATTTCTTCCGCTGGGGCAAGCGGCGTGATTGGTTCGGCCACCGGCCAAAGGTCGGCCACCAAAAGTGCGAGGCGCGCATCAAAAATCACATGCTCGTCGTTGGCGACTTTCGGGTCTCGCAATTCCAGCCAGCGCTCGCCGCCTTTGTGGATGAAATGAAGCTGCCGTCCCACCGCACCTTTGAGATGCTCGATAAAGCGATCTTTTTCTAACGTATCCCGGAACGTTCGTCGCCACCCGCGCGCGATGTCGCCGACGGAGCCCAAGGCGTAACGCTCCAGCATCCCGGGTTCGGTCAGCAACCAATAGGCTTTGCGAAAACGCTCGAACGAAACGCTGCCCCCCGCCTGGTAAAGCAGGTGAGGTACGAGCGTCGCGCGATAACGGTCGGGTGCGAGAACCACCCGGCGATTCGTCGGCAACATCAACGGCCTGTCCATCCACGTCGGAGCGGAAACGGCCACTTGCTTCGGCGGATGACAGCATCGCCCGTCTGCTGGAGGTGGATTCAGTGAACTGACAAATGGCCGACCAGTGTACTGGCATTCGGCGAGGGCGTCGTAAAGTTCTAGGATGCGGTCTTTTGTGCGAAAGTGGCCATGCTTTTCCTCATCCTTCCGTTTTACAACGGGGAACGTGTCGAGGATGTATGCGGTGTCATCACGATTCAGGCCGTAGAGGTGGAAGAAGGCGGCGTCGAGTTCACAGCGGAGTTGGAAACGGCGATCTTCGTCCCAGCGGAACGGCGGGCCAAACCATGCGCAGTCCTGCGCGAATGCTTCCAAGTCCCATGCCGTGTAGGTCAGTTCAAAAGCCCGTTGAAAAAGCCAATCTCGCAATGTTGCAGAAGCATTCCAAGGGGCAAACTCTGAAAACTTATCCATCGGAATTACAGGTAACTGGCGCTTAACAAAAAAACTTAAATTAGCGCCAGCTTGCTTTTGGCGTGTAACAAAATCGAATGCAAAGCTATTTGCGGATGCAACGAATACTGTTTGAAGAAGTGGCGAGCTATCATCAATAAACACGAGTGTCATTGAATCGCTTGCGCCAACCAATGGCACAATTGCGTAAATGGAAGTTCGGTCACTACTGTCCGGGTATTGAAAGGGGCGATGGCGTGAATGCCCTGTGTTTACGG
>CAZUBG010000273.1:0-6252 GCA_964618545.1 uncultured Bifidobacteriaceae bacterium
GCGGCCGTTCGGCCAATCGCGGCGAATGCGCCCAGGCCTGCCGGATGCCTTACGAACTGATTTCCGACGGCCAGCTCGTGCCCTTGGGCGACCGGAAGTATCTCCTCAGTCCGCAGGACCTGGCCGGGCTCGACGTGTTGCCGGATCTTATCCGAGCGGGGGTGGCCTCGTTGAAAATCGAGGGCCGGCTCAAAACCCCCGAATATGTGGCCAGCATCACTCGGGTGTACCGGCAGGCATTGGATCGCTGCCTTGAGCCGGCCGGGGTTAGTCCCGCCCCCGGCGGCACCGGGAACGACGTCACCCCGCAATACGCCATGGAAATGGCGTTCTCGCGCGGATTGTTCACCGGTTGGTTCCAGGGCGTCAACAATCAGGCGCTTGTCCACGCCCGCTTCGGCAAAAAGCGCGGTGTCTATCTGGGCGAAGTCAGCCGGGTGGATGATGGCCGCGTCACCCTGTGCCTGCAATCGCCGCTCAAACCCGGTGACGGCATCGTGTTCGACGCCGGCCAGCCCGATCAACCCGAGGAGGGCGGCCGCGTTTACCATGTGGAAACGCGCGACGGCGAAACCCGCCTGAGTTTCGGTCACGGCGACATTGATTTCCAGCGCGTCCGTCCCGGTCACAAGGTGTGGAAGACCAGTGATCCTGAACTGGAGCGGAAAATCCGCCAGAGTTTTGCGGGCGACACCCCCAGGTTCCAGCGCCGGATGGATCTGGAGGTTCATGGCGGGGCCGGGCAGCCGTTGACCCTGATCGCGAACGACGGACGCGGGCACGTCGCCCGCGCCGTTTCCGCCATGGCCCTGGTGCCGGCGGAAAAACAGCCCCTCACCACCGAACGACTGCGTGAGCAACTGGGCCGGCTGGGCGGGACGCCGTTCCACATCGGGGATTTAAAAAACGAACTGGCGGGCCGGGTGTTGCTGCCCGTCAGTGAACTCAACCGCCTCCGCCGCGAAGTCGTCGCCGAACTGGACCGCCAGCGTTCCCTGCCGCAACGGTGGCAACTGAACCCAGGACCTGAAATCGAAGCGGCGCGCCCGCACGCCCCGGACGCAGGAATATCCGCCGGCACCCCTCCGCCGATCGAGGCTGAATTAATTGTCCTCGTCCGCAATCTTCCCCAGCTCGAAGCCGCGCTGCGCTGCGGCGTGACGACGGTTTATTGTGAGTTTGAAGACCCTAAAAAGTATCGCGACGCCGTCACCCTCTTTCACACCGCTTGCGGCTGTGCCGGGCCGGCCGGGGCCGGCCATCCGGCGCCCTCCATTTGGGTGGCCCCGCCGCGCATCTTCAAAACCGGCGAGGAATGGATTTTGAAACAGGTCCATTCCAGCCAGGCCGACGGCTACCTCGTGCGCAACTACGACCATCTGAAATACTTTGCCGCCGACCGCAGGCGCGGCGATTATTCCCTCAACATCGCCAATCATCTGGCGGCGGATTATTTTCAAACCGCCTTCGCCCTCGAGGGGCTCACCGCCAGCTATGATCTGAATTTTCCGCAGCTCGAGGCCCTCCTGCAAGGCTCCTCCGCGCCCATGTTCGAGGTGACGATTCACCAGCACATGCCCATGTTTCACATGGAGCATTGCGTCTTCTGCGCCTTCCTCACCACCGGCACCGATTATGCGAATTGCGGCCGCCCCTGCGACCGGCACGAGGTCCGCCTGCGCGACCGCGTCGGGGCCGAGCACACCCTCAAGGCCGATGCCGGCTGCCGCAACACCGTCTTCAATTCCCAAACCCAGACCGGCGCGGAATACGTCGCCCGCCTGCTCGCCCTGGGGGTGCGCCGGTTCCGGGTGGAATTCCTCTCCGAACCCGTGGCGGAAGTCGAGCGCGTCATCGCCAAATACCGGTCCCTGTTGCGCGGCGAAATCACCGGCGACCAGCTCTGGCGCGAACTCAAGCTGCACCATCAACTCGGCGTCACCCGTGGCCAGATGGGGAAGTGAAGGGAAAATGAGCGCATCCCTTGTGGCGGAGAGGCGGCGATGCCTTTTTCTCAGGGCCAAAGGCCCGGTTTCATACCGGCCTTGGGTAACGCCCAGGGTTTTCCGGCCAAACGACGGCAAAGGGCTGAAAGCCCGTGCCATACCCTCGCCGTGCGCATGTAAAAAACAGTCGCTTGACAATGGTTGCGTTTATGTTACTATTCGAATTGTGCAGTAAATTTGAACTGCGCTCGTCAGCCTGGCGATTCCGGGCATTAACCGGTCAAAATGAAATATGAATACTCAAACCGAAAAAAATATAACAATAAGACACAATAGGATATTATGGTCTATAGAATTGAGCAATTCCGTGAAACAGGAAATTTTTCACCTTTCGCAACCTGGTTCGATTCACTTGATGCCGTAACGGCCGCGCGGATTGACCGCTATATTCGACGCCTTGAGGCCGGTAACTTTGGTTCGGCCAAAGTCCTTCAAGAAGGCGTCTCGGAATTAAAAATGGATTTTGGCCCGGGCTACCGGGTTTATTTTGGACGTGACGGAAAAACGATCATCATACTATTAGGCGGCGGGAGCAAGAAACGTCAGTCGGCTGACATCGCCACCGCCATCGAACGTTGGAAACGATACAAACAAGCAAAGAATTTACATGGCTCTGACACTGGAATATAAAGTGACCGTTATGGCGCGCATCAAACGCGATCCAAAGTTTGCCCGGGCGTTATATGCGGAGGCCATCAACGCCCTGCTCGAAGGCGAGACGGACGAAGGGTTATCCATGCTGCGCGATCTGGTTCATGCCGGCATCACGTTCAAGGAGCTTTCCAAACAAACGGGTTTGGGTGAAAAAACCCTGCATCGCATGTTGAGCCGCCACGGCAATCCGACCACGCGCAACCTCTTTACGGTCACTAAAGTGATCTGCGAGAATATGGGCCTTGCCCCGCGCTTCAAATTTGCCGCTTGAAGCCCGCGTCACCGCGCCTGTGGGACTCGATTGGAAATAAACAATTGCCGTTATGAAGGTGTCTTTGGCGCCGGAATTGGAAAAACTGGTGGCTGACAAAGTTGAGAGTGGCCGCCATCAGTCCGCCAGCGAAATGATTTGCGAGGGGCTGCGGCTGCTGGACGACCAGGACCGCCTGCGGGAACTTCAACTGGACGAAGTGCGAAAGAAAATTCAGATCGGTCTCGCTCAATTGGACCGGGGCGAGGGCATTCCGGGCGAGCAAGTGCAGGCACAGATGAAGCAAAAGAGCGCGGAATTCCGCCAAGGCCGGAGATGAGTGGTTTTTCTTTGCATTCTGCGGTTAAAATCTCCCGCTGGTTTTACAACCCCGTCGGATGATCCACGAACCCCCACGGAATCTTATATTTCCCCGCCAGGTGCGCCGCCAGCGCCTTCACCCCGAACGTTTCCGTGGCGTAATGGCCGGCGTAAAACACGTTCAGCCCCAACTCCTCCGCCAATGCGTACGACCAGTGCGGTCCCTCGCCGGTGATGAACGTGTCCACCCCCTCGGCGGCGGCCAGTTTCAGATCGCCCCCCGCCCCGCCCGTCACCACGCCGATCTGCCGGCATGATTCCCCGCCGCCGGGCAGCAACCGCACCGGGGCGCCCGTCGCCTCCGCCAAACGCCGGCCCAGTTCCGCGCGCGAAATCCTCGCCCGCGCCTGAAACCCGATCGTCTGCCCGTGACTCGCAAAAAACGGCGTCAACGGCTTCAGCCCCAGCGCCGCGCAGAGCCGCGCATTATTGCCCAGCGCCGGATGCGCATCCAGCGGCAGATGCGAACTGTAAACCGCCAGGTCGTTCGCCGTCAGCAGCCGGATCAGTTCATAATTGTGCCCCGTCCACGGCTGCCGCGAACTCCAAAACAACCCGTGATGCACCAGCAGCAAATCCGCCCCGGCCGCCACCGCCAGCCGGATCGTGGCCGCGCTGGCGTCCACCGCCGCCGCCAGGCGCGTCACCGTTCCCGAATTCTGCACCTGCAGGCCGTTGGCCGCGCCCTCGTAATCGCCGATCTCCGCCGTGCGCAGCAGCGTATCGCAGTATTTCACCATGGTGGAAAGCAGAATGCCCGTCATGAGTCCATGTTATACAATTAAGGCGGTGATGTCAATGCCCGGCTGCGTCTGACCCGGCGGCGGGTCGCCCGCCCTGCGCGCGAAGATTAATTGTTGCAATTATTCTGCAAGAAAGGGATCGTCTGTTACGAGCTAATCAGTGATGAGTCAGATCACAACACTACCGGCGGAAGATTTGATTCCCACGCGGTACAGCTTGCTGAGTCGTTTGCAAAATTGGGACGACCAGGACAGTTGGCGGGATTTCTTCGACACCTACTGGCGGCTCATCTATTCCATCGCCATCAAGTCCGGTTTAAGCGATGCCGAGGCGCAGGATGTCGTTCAGGAAACGATCCTGTGCGCGGCCCGGGATATCAGCAAATTCAAGCGCGATCCTGCCGCCGGTTCCTTCAAAGGCTGGCTGCGCAATCTCACCCGCTGGCGCATTATTGATCAATTGCGCAAACGCCGGCCAAACCAGCCGGACAGCCGGGGCCTGCCCGGCGAACGCCTCCCTCCGCCCGGACTGGATGAAATTCCCAGCCCGGACATGGACGGCTTGCAAAAAATGTGGGAGGCGGAGCGGCAGTCCTCCCTCATCGGGGCGGCCGTGCAACGCATCAAACACCGGGTCAAAGAGGAGCACTTCCAGATCTTCGAATTGTGCGTCCTCCGGCAGTGGCCCGCTGGTCGGGTCGCCCAAACCCTCGAGATCAACCTGGCCCGGGTTTACCTCGCCAAACACCGCGTTCTCACCCTGGTTAAGAAGGAAGTCCTCTCCCTCGAAAACAATGGGACGGTTTCCCCTCCAAAACATGACCACCGCACCGGCCATTCCCCTCGTTCCCGAACACTGTGCTAACGACCAGATCGTGAGACTGATTTGGAAGGATAATTGGTTGACACTCCAATAATGAATGGAGTGTTGGCATGAATGAGGAAGTTGTAGCAAAGAAGAAGAGGAACAGCCCCCCGAGGGGGGCTGGCGGCGCGAAAAAAATGCGCCGTTACACGGCTGCTGAAAAGCTTCGGGCCGTGCGGTTGCATCTCGAGGAAGGCTTCAGCATGGCCTTGGTCGCCGAGGAGCTCAACGTTAGCAAGAGCAGCGTGGACCACTGGCTGCAAGCCTATCGGTTGGGCGGTGAAGCCGGTTTGCAGCCGCAACCGCCGGGTCCGCGACCGGATCGGCTGCCCGCTCCCATCACGGAGAAGATCGTTGAACTCAAAAAGCAAAATCCCACCTTCGGCATCAAGCGTATCAGCCAGGTGCTGCGCCGGTGCTTCTTTCTGCCGGCCAGCCCGGAGACGGTGCGGCAGCGTTTGCATGAAGCTGAGTTGATGCCGGAAAGTTCGCCGCCGAAAAAGCGGAATATCACGCGTCCCCGGTTCTTCGAACGAGCCACGCCCAATTAAATGTGGCAGACGGACATCTTCACCTTCCGGCTGGGCGGACGTTACGCCTATGTCATCGCCTTCCTGGATGATTACTCGCGGTTCATCGTGGGGGGCCGACTTGTTCCGCAGTCCCACGGCGGCGGCGGTGATCGAAGTGTATCGTGTGGCCGCCGGTGAGTTCCAGCCGCCCGGGGAGATGCTGACCGACAATGGCCGGCAATACACCAGTTGGCGGGCACCAGCCGGTTTGAGGCGGAACTGCAAAAGGACCGGGTCGCGCACTTCAAATCGCGGCCCCAGCATCCCATGACCCTCGGCAAGGTGGAACGCTTCTGGTCCACCCTCTGGCAGGAGTTCCTGGTGCGGGCCCAGTTCGACAGCTTCGACGCCGCCCGCGAGCGGATCAAGCTGTGGATTAAATATTACAATCACAAGCGGCCCAATCAGGGCATTGACGGACTTTGTCCCGCCGACCGCTTCTTCGAGATCCAGTCCCAACTGCGCAAGACCATCGAGGCTGGCATTCAGGAAAATCTCTTGGAACTGGCCCTGCGCGGCAAACCCCGGGCACCCTTCTACATGGTCGGACGGATGGACGGACAGTCCGTCATCCTCCGGGCCGAAAAGGGCAAACTCAAACTCAGTGTCAGTGACCAACAAAACCACGAACAAGAACTTACCTATGACCTCAGCCAAACCAGTGACGACCAGCGAAAAGACGGAACGGAAAAAACGAACCTCTCAGCCGATCAACCTCAGCGCCCAGGACAAAGTCCAGGCGGTGCTGGCGGTGTGGACGGAACGGTGCAAGCCGGCGGAA
>CAZUBG010000274.1:0-6230 GCA_964618545.1 uncultured Bifidobacteriaceae bacterium
ATCCGCCACCAAGGTCATTACACCCGCGCAGTTTTCAAGTCCGACAGGCTGCTAGCCTATGTGTCTCTGAAATTTGAAAGAATACTGGTGGGCGCGGAATTCCCGGTCCGCGTGATGGCTGCGGCGTTTAAATGGGGTCGCAACGTGGAGCCGAAAGTCCGGTTCGCCGGCCCGGTGACTCAGAAGTTTTTCAACCAATAATGAAACGAAGATTCTTTCTTGCCGCCGGGTTCGCGTTCGGGCTGAGTCCCGAGATGCAATGAGTAATCTTTCCGCCATGCATCTGTTTCCTTATTCCAAAACCGATAAACTGTGAGGTTGCTTCGAATTGACGGACGGTAAATTGGGTCGTCCGTCAATTCGAAGCAACCTCACTGCCACCTTCGACCAGCCCAGAGCATCCCAGCATGTGCTGCCGTTTCGGGACGATGGTCTCGTCATAATTAGCCTTGCGCGGCCGGGGAATGATGGTTACGAGCAAGCTCCATCCGCAGTTAACATTGCAGACGTAATGCTTCCTCCGCTTCTAATTCTGTCCGTCCAACCGCCTTGTTCTTGCGGGCCAGGTTTCGCTGTTGGTGAAATTGCCGGATTTTGGTGGTGGCCTTGGCGAGCCACTTGACATCCCGCCCCAATTCCTCGACGTAAACGGCAGCCAACAACCTTTGGGTCCCCCGGGGCGATCCTCCTAAAGTCTCAAGCAGACCAAGATCAATCAGGAAATCAATCCCATCCGGGTGAATTCCCAGCATGGTCCCGGCCTGGCTGACCGTTAGCCGCGCCGGCAAACGCCGACAATGAAACAGTTCCTGATCAGTCATATGACACCCTTTCCTCCAGCGCACCGGCCACTGCAAATAACTCACCCCTGGGCTTGTCCTGAATGTCCATTAATAATCGCTTCCACAAACTCAACCAACGAGGCTCGGGACGGCTTCGGCGAATTTTCGGCAGTATCCCTGCTCCAAAGCGGATGCAAATCTGCGCGGAATCCCCACGTGGTCCTGGTGGCCATAAACCTCTTGCGCCCGAATCGCTTCTTGGGCGGTTTACCAACCCAATAATCTTTTCCTGCGAACTGTTTCCTCAATTCTCTCCGCTGCAGCGTCACCTTCCGCCCTGACTTCCTCAACCACTCTGAAAGCGCTGTCAGCACGTTCAACGGATATAGATAAAGGAAGCATGCATCCAATGTGGTGCCTGTCCGTTCCGCCCGGAAATCCAACAGCGATATCGCCCCCGCCTGCCATGCCTCGATCA
Source organism: uncultured Bifidobacteriaceae bacterium (assembly GCA_964618545.1). Lineage (GTDB taxonomy): Bacteria > Verrucomicrobiota > Verrucomicrobiia > Limisphaerales > UBA11358 > UBA11358. Next base: position 1,261 of record CAZUBG010000274.1, read on the forward strand.
AATTCTCAAAAAATGGAAACTCCTCACCATGCGGGGCCGAACCGCGGGCGTCTGGGGATCCCACCGCTTCCGTCGGCGCGGCTTGCGGGAGGAGCGCCCGCAGGATCATTTCCTGCACTGCCCCTGTCCGGGCAATCGTCAGCGCCTCCCGCAACCACTCCTCCCGACCCGATAACCCATACGACCCCGTCTTGCGAATCACCGGCAGCACCTCCTGGAACAACCAATCCTGAAAAGCTCGCGCCGTTGGTTTGTCCGACCGGAAAATCAGCCGGTACAGCCCCGGCTCAGTGACCACCACCACATCTTGTGGGCCGCCCTCCGATCCTGTTTCGGCGTTATCAGGAATGTATTGATGATATATCCAACTCTCCTTGTCCGTGAAGTCAGCCACCGCATCGCGGGAATTTTGAATTCCCAACGCCCCACAAATATCAGCCGCCACAAAGAGCGGTTTCTCCTCCGTGCCCAATACCCGGATCAACTGATCACCAAACGCAAACGTGTGTATATGATGCATAGCTTAAATGTTTGTTAATGATTTTATTGTCGTTCCAAATTCAACCTTCGGCCGCCACCCGCTCGCGGGCGGATGCGGTATAACCTTCAAAATTGCAGCCGCCAGTATGACACGGTTGTTTGTTCCATTTTTTGAACTCGCCAGCCAATGGCTGTTCGGTTGTATTCATGAAAAACCGTGATTGAAATCACCATCGCTGCTAGCAAGGCAGCATGCGACCACAAGCTCGTCAATCATATTGTTTAATTTTTGTAGGTTGACAATTGCTTGCATCCGTGCTAACCAGTTTGCTGTGACTAAAGCAAAACAGAAAACTAGCGCCAGCCCCTTCGCCACCGGATTGAACTGGGATGAAAAAGTCGCGCTGAACGTCCGGGTGCATCCCGAGGTTCGCCAAGCCGTCAAAGAACTGGCCGCCACTACCGGTCTCAAACATGAACAGGTGGTTGAACTCGGCTTCGCCCTGCTGGCCGGCTGCACCAGCGACGCCATCCGCCGGACCGTCACCACCTGCCAGAAAGCGATGAAGGATAAAAACATCACCATCCCGTCGGAATACCTTCAAGCCATCACCCGTTGATCCGGAAAATTTTGAGTTTGCCAGCAAAAGGGAGCGAAAAATCTTCGCGTTCCAGTCTTTTCCTACGCGTAAGCTCTTGATTCCCAGAATCTTAACCACATTTGTCCATTTTGGTTCCACCGTTACCAAAAAAATTTTCACCCTATAGAGAGTGAGATTTTTTAAGCCCCTCCCCTCCCCCAGCGTTTTTGCCTGGTTTGTCTATCGCTGGGGGAGGGGAGGGGGCTAGAAAAAACCAACTTCCCGCTAACCGCTTATTTTCTGGTAACGGTGGTAACGGTGGAACTGTGTGCCCTGTTCTTATTTCTTTATAATATATTGAAAATAAACAACTTAAACATAAGCATCATCCCTGTTTTGCCTTCGCCTGCCGCGTTACCAGCACCGTTCCACCATTTTTTCAGTGGAACACCCCCGTGCCCCGCGGCCCACTCCGCCCCGGGGCCCCCGGGAATCCATTCCGGAACCCGCTCGCAGCAGGACCGGTGGATATGGCCGGCCATGGCCCCGCACCCACGCCCAGGGCTCGTCATGGGAATTTCCGCAACGGACGACCGGCCCGTGGCATGCACCCGCACCCGCGCCCCTTGCTCGCCCAGGCACCTCCCGGTTTGAACCCGGCGTTGTCCATCGCCGTCCTCGCTGACTATCGAGAGTCCCGACAGTTCGCCCCCAAATCGCGAAATCGGCAACTTTCTCTTTTTGTAAAACTGACCCGAATGCTTAAGCGGTCCCCCATCCGGGCCGCACAACCTGATCACCCTCGTGAAACGGGAATTCCCCGCCGCCCCATCCAATCCATCTGGCACCTTCTATGGCCGCCCGGGGGATCCCATGAAAAGTATGCGTGTTTTCAGGTCCTTGGTAGGTCTGTTAAAAAGCCCCCGCCAAAATCCGAAAATACACCCCCACCATTTGGCGGGGGACCAGGCTTTCCGCGTGTTTTGCGGTCGGTCAAAAATAACCAATGCCAGCGCAGGTTTTATGCACCTTGTTTGCCGGAAAAAAGCGCGTGCGCAAGGGTAGTTGCGTTCACACAAAGGCGTGATTCTAGGGCCATCACGCGGGATGCTTAACAATTGCTGGCAACACGTCGGCAACATCCCGCGCGCGGACTAGAACACAATGAACATAAATCAAAAAGCAGGGTGCCGGGATTATTCCGGCAATTTGGGCAACGCCAGCACCCCGGGCACGGGTACGGGGGGGCTTGGCAAGTGTAGGGGATGCGCTGGCGGCGGCGGGCGTCCAGCATCCCGCCACCACCACGGGCGGGGGCGGGGGGCGTGCGCTGGGGTTGGATGGCATGACCATGGCGGCGGCGTTGGCGTCTTGCGAGCGTCCAGCCGGGCCACTGCTGCAAGCTGTGCAAGGCCAGATTGATCTGGCCATTGCCACTCGTTGCGCTCTCAAACTTCAAATGCGCATGTTGGCGGACGGTCACGCTGTCGGCCATGACCGGTTACAGGATGGCATTGCGGCGGGGGCGTTCGCCCTGGCTTGCTGGCGGTCTGGCGTTCGCCTGGTGCGGGACGGGTGGGACGGTGGCGACATCATCACCCAGGGCGAAGTAATTCCCGACACTGCGGCAAGGATTGCTTGGCGTGGGACGGTCACCCTCCTATCTGGCGACAACTTCGGCGAGTCCATCCCGTTAACCGGCGGGGCGGAGGATGACTGGTTGTGCGCGCAAGCGTTGCCAAGCGAATCCCGCACGGAGCGGGCCGCGCGTCTGTTTATTGAGCGTCACGCGGGCCAGCGTCAAATCTTGCTGCGGCGGCGATTGGACACCGTCACTCCGGGGCGGGGGCGGCGGGCGGCGGCGGTGGATAAGGTTGGCAACGCGGCGGCGCTGATTTTGGGTGGCGAATCATTACAGGCGGCGGCGCTGGCGGTCGGTTTCAAAGACCGGGGGCGAAGTTCCGCAACGGACGCATTCTTGCAAGCGGCCAAGCGGCTAAAGCTCATTGCTCCCGGTTTTACCGCCCGGTTGCGCGGCAAGTCCCAAGCGGGATTAAAGCAAGTCGTGCCGGAACTTGTCCGCGCGTTCATTCCGGCGGCGGCGTTGCCGGTCGGCGAGTCCGTCATTCACCACCAGCGCGGAGGGGCGGGGGCGGGGGCGCATTGCGGCGCGCGGTGTCTGGCGGCGGCGGCGGTGCGGTCGGTCATTGTGCGCGGGCCATCCCCCGCGCGTTTGGCGGCGCGCGCGGCGCGCGGTGCCTTGCGTTTGGAACTGGAGCGGGGCGGCTGGCAATTCCCATTAACCGCCTAAGCCAGCCAGCCAGCGCAACGCCAGCCGGGTTTCTCCGGCTGGCGTTTTTCTTTGCCCGCCACCAGCCAGCCGGCCGGGCAACCCGCCAGCCGGTTTTATTGTGTCACAAATCCCTTGTATATGTAAGCGCGGTGCAAAGCATCGCATGCGCAAGCATGCGGGCCATGGCACCGCGTTTGATTAGCTGGCGGGCCATTGCCTTGTGCGGTTGCCCGCCGGGTGATTTGCCAGGACGCCAGTAATGGCAGGCACTGCCTTTCACCCTGGGGCCATTCAATTTAATTGGGTGACAAATCCCTAGTTAATGAAAGCGCAAGTGCCTTTGCCTTGCGTCCCTGCCGGCGGCAATTCTCTGTCCGCCACTGTCCCGCCAAACGTCTCGCCCTGCGCATGGCCACCCCATGCGCAGATGAGACTGTTGAAAGACAGTCAGATTTAGCCCGCGTGTTCCGGGTCTTCGGGTGCGCGGTGATCGTCCTGAAACGCCAGCCATGGCGTTCCCGGCGGTCACCGCGCCACTCCGATTCGGAGTAGAGCGGGCCGTGAGTTTGCCGACGTTCCCGGCATCAAGTTTGAACTGAAACGCCCGAAACATTCGGACTGGTTCAAAGCAAAAGGATAAGGAACACAGTGAAAGAAGAAAAAAAACTCACGTTTACGGAACTGGTCAGCCTCGCCCCTGCGGACCTGTTTGAACAGGCGCAGGGCGTGTCCAGCATGGACAAGGCCATCAAGACGGCCAACGACCGCTTCAAAAAGAACCTCAAGTTCTCCGCGAAAGTCGTGGCCGCCATGAAACGCCTGTACACGTCCAAAGTCAATTCCCGGGACATTCCCGCCGACACCTCGTTTAAGGAATACTTTAAACAGAACGCCGGCGGCACCGTGCCCGCGCGGATTGAAGCCCTGGCGGCGCTGTTCAACTCGCTCGTCGAAACGAACCTGTTGAAGGAGTCCAACTATGACGCCGCCGCCGTGGACTGGCTGGAAAAGGCCAACGCCATCATTGCCGCCGCCCGCAAGCTGCACGGCGACAAGTGGAAAACCTGCGATGAAGTCCTCGACGTCATCAATGCGCTTTCCAATCCCGGCGATGCCCTGACCGAACTCAAGGAAATCCGTAAACGTCAAACCGACGCCGAAGCCATTGCCGAAGGCAAAACGGCTGCCGGCGATGAAACCAAGCCGCGCGAAACCACGCCGTTGACGCTCGACGTCGCCGTGGCCTTCATTACCGCGTCCTTCAGCGCCGCCGGGTTGGTCCCGAAAGACCGTCAGGCCCAACTCTGCGCCGCGTTATTCAAGGTGAATGATGCGTGGGCGAACAACGACCTGACCGAAAACCGCCGAAACGAACTCGACAAGCAGGTGGGCTACAATCTGGAACACAATCTGGATCCCGCCATGGAAGTCACCCTCGCCGGCCATGCCAACTGAACCCGCCCGCACAAAAGCCCGCCAGTCGGAAGACTGGCGGGCTTTTTTTGTGACGATGAACCACAAAACCCCTGAAACCCATGAAACGCTCACGCCCCGGCGGTGGTGGGTGTGAGACAAAATTCTTCGATTTTGAAATAACGGCTGGTTTTTTTGGGGTT
>CAZUBG010000275.1:0-6224 GCA_964618545.1 uncultured Bifidobacteriaceae bacterium
GCCCGGCGTCACCCGCGACCGCGTCAGCGTCGAGGCCGAATGGCATGGCCGGCCCTACACCCTCGTGGACACCGGGGGCATTGGTCTGCTGCGTGGCGAGCGGGCCGGCGACATCATCACCCAGGCGGCGTTTGAACAGGTCGAAATCGCCATCGAATCCGCCGCCGTCATCATTCTCGTGGTCAACGTCCAGGAAGGCGTTGTTCCGCTGGATCGCGAAGTGGCCGTCCGCCTGCGCCAGAGCGGCAAGCCGGTCATCGTCGCCGTCAACAAGGTGGACACCTGCCTCGCCGAAAAAAATGCCGACGAATTTGCCGCCCTCGGGTTCCCCACTTTTCTCCCCGTCAGCGCCATTCATGGTGAAGGCATTGAAAATCTGATGGACGCCGCCTTTGCGTTTCTCCCGCCCGCCCCGGTGGTTCCGGCGCCCGGGACTGCGGCCGGCCCCGTCAGCGAGAACGGCGAAACAGAGAAGGCCGGCCTGCCGCCCCGTCCGCTCAAGATTGCCATTGTCGGCCGCCCCAATGTGGGCAAGTCCTCCATCATCAACTCCCTCACCCAATCCTCCCGCGTCATTGTCTCCCCCATTCCCGGCACCACGCGTGATTCCGTGGATGTTCCCTTCGAGGTCGAGACGGACGGCGTGCGGTCGCAGTACGTGTTGATTGACACTGCGGGATTGCGCAAAGCCCGGCGCGTGGATGATTCGGTGGAATTTTACAGCGCCCAGCGCGCCGTGGAATCCATTGCGCGCTGCGACATCGCCGTCCTGGTGCTGGACGCCCAGACCGGCATCCTCGAACAGGACAAAAAGATCGCTGATAAAATCGTTGAGGAACACCGGGCCTGCATTGTGGTCGTCAACAAATGGGATTTGTTTGAGCAGGAAGTAATTGATGCCCGCAAGGCCGAGATCGTCAAGCGCACGAGCAAGGTGCGCCGCGAAGGCCAGCCAAAGATTCTCACCACCCTCACCGAATTCGGCTCGTGGGTGCAGCAGAAACTCTTTTTCCTCGATTACGCCCCCGTGATCTTCACCTCCGCCAAGTCCGGGCTGCACCTGGACCGGCTGCTGGAGGCGGTGCGCTATGTCGCCGCGCAATTGCAGCAGAAGATTCCCACGGGGCTGCTCAACCGCACCCTGCGCGATGCCGTCGAACGCCGCCAGCCCGTCAGCGCGTCCGGTCACCGGCTCAAATTTTTCTACGCCACCCAGGTCCGGCAGTCGCCGCCCACGTTCCTGCTGTTTGTGAACCGGGACGAGCTGTTTTCCGATTCCTATAAAAAGAACCTGGCCGGCGAAATGCGCAAGGCCTTTGGTTACGAGGGCTGCCCCATCCTGCTGGTGCCCAAGCCCCGCCCCAAATCGGTGGAGCCCATCCGCAAGTTCAAGGATTCCCCCGGCAAATCCGCCTCGCGCTCTCCTGCGCGCCGCATCAATGCCGACCGGAAACATTCGGCCCCCCGGGGAAAACGCTCGCGCCAGACGAAAAAATTCCAATGATTTACCTTTCCAAGCTCCACAGAAAAGTGGAGTCCCGGCGTTTGACGATCCATTGATTTTCCCGCGCCGCCACCGGGTCATCATGAGGATGCACCTGCAAGCGGAAGCTGGCGGCGCCCGGCATGCCCAGGTGGGTCCACTGCCGGACCCGGGCCAGAAGCTGCTCCCGGGCGGAGGCGTTCCCGTGGCTGATAAGGTAATCATCCCGGACCAGGGCGAGCGATTGCCGGTCCTGATCCCAGAGGCCGAAGAAATAATCCTCGTGCGGCCGCCCGGCGGTTTTTTCGGCCTTGAAGGCCCGGAAGCAGGGCTCGGTAATCGCGAGGAAGAAGCGGATGCCCTGGGTGCGCCAGACAAACGATTCCGGCCCCCGGCCGCCCCACCAGAAGCGGGTCCGGGACACCTCTTGCTTTTGCAATTCAGCCCAGCCCGGCAAGCTCTCCAGAGTCGCCGGCTCCAGGCCCGGCATCTGATGCTTCCCCTGCAACTGCACGAAGGCGCACAACATCGAGTCGGCGGACTCAAAGTGGTGTTCCGTCTTGCGCAACAGGAACAGGCAGTCGCCCCCGCCTTCAAGCTTGATGACCGCCAGCAGGAGCCCGCCCTCTTTAAGCTGGTCATAAAAGGCGCGCGGCAGGTCATAAGTCCCGGCCGTGAAAATGGCCCGGTCATAAGGAGCCCCGGCAGCCCAGCCGTCCCCGCCATCGCCGGTGATAATGCTGACATTGGCAATCCCCAGCGTCTGCAGCGTCTCCGCCGCCGTCCGGGCGATTTCCGGCAGGAACTCCAGGCTGTACACCCGGCCGGCGGGCCCGACCAACTGTCCCATTAGCGCGGCATTCCATCCGCTGCCCGCCCCCAGTTCAAAGACCGTCTGTCCCGGTTGAAGCTGGAGCAGATCCAGCATGCGCAGCACAAACGACGGCTGTGAAATGGTGGAGAGCAGATGGTCGTCCTCCTCGCCCGCTAGCACCAGCGGATGGTCGGCGTACAACGCGGGGAGGTGTTGAGCGAGGTTTTCGGCCGTCACCTGATGCCACTCCGCTTTGCCCGGCACGCGATAGCGCCGGACAAAAAGGTGCCGGGGTCTGGCGAGAAAGGCCCGTTCCGTGGCCGGACTGATGGGCGCGTGGGGGTGGCGGCGGCCGCTTTGCTCCAAAATCTGCCGCTGATATTGTTCGGGCGTTTCCATGGTCAGGAAAAAGAGGGTGGGAACCGCGCCCGCCCGCGCTTGCCACTGGCCGGCCGCCGGACGGTTCCGGCCCGCCGACGGTTTACGCCCTGGCCGCCACTTCCAAGGACGGCACTTTTTTGGACCAAATCTCCCAGAGCGAGGCCTCCACGGCAATCTCGTCGAGGTTGATCAGCAGCCGGCCGATGTAATTGCTCGCCTTTTGTTCCCCGTAAAAAACCGCCAGCATCACGCAATAGCCGGGCCCGTGCTTCTCCAGGCGGGACAGAATCAAGCCGAGCAGCTTGTCCCCGAGAATTTCACTGCTGATTTCAATGACAATGCGCTCCGCCTCAATCATTTCCTCCGGAAAGAAAAACAGTTCGTTTGCTTTTCTTTTCCAGGACGGGAGTTTGGCGCGGTTGATGCCATCGTCAAAATTTGCAAAAAAGGCGTCTTCCAGCTCAGTCCGGATGGTTTCCTGCACATCATAAAAACCGGCGGGGGGTTCCGGTTCCGGGTCGAAATCGCGGCAACCCCCCCGGGCATCCCGCTTTTTATCCAGCAGGAGCCTTTGGTCCATCTCGTATTCACTGACCTGATGCACGTTCATTTTAAAAAACTTCAACCACTCACTACTAATACGCGCGAAAAACGGCGTTCTTTCAAAATATCACACCTTTTGTCATTTTTTCCATCAACATTCGCCCGGCGGTCGGCGGAGCGTGGCGCCGGCCGGAGCCGTTCCCCGCATTGGCTTGCCAATCAGGCCTGAAATTTGGTCTAATCCATGCGTGTTTAACCAGCAGACTCTCAATCGTCCGGCCAGTTTTTCGGGCACCGGCTTGCACAGCGGCAACCGGGTGAACATGACCATCCACCCCGCCCCCGCCAACAGTGGCGTGCGGTTCCGGCGCGGGGACCTGGAAGGCAAACCCGAAATCGAGGCCCGCGTGGAGAATGTCAGCGAGACCAACCGCTCCACCACCATTGCCAAGGGCAACGTCAAAGTCCACACCATCGAGCATGTGCTCGCCGCGCTGGCCGGTGGCGGCGTTGATAATGCCGTGGTGGAACTGGATGCCAACGAACCGCCCATCGCCGACGGCAGTTCGCGCGAGTTTTGCAAAATCATCCAGGCCGCCGGCCTCGCCCCCCAGGCGGAGCCGCGCGAGTTTTACACCCCCACCGAGCCCATTGAACTGCGCTCGGGCGAGACGGTCATGACCCTCTTTCCGGATGCGGCCTTCAAAATCACCTGCACCAGCGCCGATAAAAAGGGCCGGTTCACCCAGTTTTACAGCACCGAAATCAACCCCCAAACCTGGGAAACCGAACTGTCCCACGCGCGCACCTTTTGCTTTTACGAGGAGATTGAATATCTCATCAAGAACGGCCTCATCAAGGGCGGCAGTCTGGAGAACGCCATTGTCATCCGCGATGACGCCGTGCTGACCACCGAACCGTTGCGGTATCCCGAGGAGTTCGTCCGCCACAAAATGCTCGATATTCTGGGGGATCTCTCCCTGATTGGCCGGCCGATTCACGGGCATCTGATTGCCGTCAAGCCCAGCCACGAGGCCAATTGCGGTTTTGCGCGGCTGATTGCGGCCCAAATGAACAAGCCCCTGCGGGCCGCCCAGACCTTCGCCCCGCCGCCTTCCGCCGTGGCCGCCCCCGAAGCCCCGCTCCCCGAGACGGGGGCCATGACGATTGAGCAGATCATGAAAATGCTGCCCCATCGCCCGCCGTTTCTGCTGGTGGACCGCGTGCTCAAGATTGAGGGCAACAAGATCGTCGCCATCAAAAACGTGACGATGAACGAGCCGTTCTTCCAGGGACACTTCCCGGGGCATCCCATCATGCCCGGCGTGCTGCAATTGGAAGCCATTGCGCAGGTGGCCGGCATCGTCCTCATCAAACAGGGCGAGGTGGTCAACCAGGTCGCGTATTTCATGTCCGCCGAGGATGTGAAATGGCGCAAGCCCGTGGTGCCGGGCGATGTCCTGGTCATCGAGGTGGAACTGACCAGGGTGCGCGGTAAAATCGGCAAGGCCAGCGGCGTCTGCAAGGTGGCCGGCGAAATCGTCAGCGAGGCGGAAGTGACCTTCATGATCCGCGATCTTTGATTCCATGCATCATCCCACCGCCATCATCCATCCCCGGGCGCAACTCGGGGCCGATTGCGAAATCGGACCCTACTGTGTCGTCGGCGAACATGTCCTTCTGGGCGACCGTTGCCGGCTTCATTCCCATGTGGTCATTGACGGCCACACCACGCTGGGAAGCGAAAATGAGGTTTTCCCGTTTGCCAGCCTCGGGCTCAAGACCCAGGACCTGAAATGGAAGGGCGGTGTCACCCGCACGGAGATTGGGGACGGCAACACCTTCCGCGAATATGTCACCGTCCACAGCGCGACCGGCGACGGGGAGGCGACCACCGTGGGTTCGCACAACACCATTCTGGCCTACTGCCATGTGGCCCACAACGTGACGCTGGGCAGCCATGTGATCATGTCCAATGTGGCGACGCTGGCCGGGCATGTGATCGTGGAGGATTACGCCGTGATCGGGGGGCTGGCGGCGGTGCATCAGTTTTGCCGCATCGGCAGGTTTGCCATGGTTGGCGGCTGCTCGAAGGTGGTGCAGGACGTGCCGCCCTTCATGATCGCCGACGGCAATCCCGCCGAGACGCGCACCGTCAACAAGGTGGGCTTGGAGCGCCACGGTGCGACCGAAGCGGCCCTGGCGGCCCTGAAGCAGGCGTACAAAATCCTGTTTCGCGAAGGGCTGTCCATTCCCAACGCCCTGGCCAAAATCGAGGCCGAAGTGCCCAAGCTGCCGGAAGTGCTGCATCTCATCCAATTCGTCCGCGCCAGCGAGCGGGGAATCAGCAAGTAAGACCCGCAGGGGGCGGCGCCCGTCCGGTTGGGAAAAAATAAAAAACATGGAAAGTTTCGTTACCTAGTAACGGGCCCGGGGGCGGATTCCACTTGACACGATGAGCAACCCGTTGGTTCCAAGCCACTTACGGCAACAGTGCCAAACCCGACGCAACGGACCCAATCTCGTTACCTAGAAACACGACTGAAGAAGTCGCGTTTGCTGAACAGAAGTTTTCCTGAACTGCGTTCCCCACCAAGGATGAAAACGCCCAGCCGTTTCCGGCAGGCCGACGCCGGGTCAGGGGACCCGGCCTACAGGTTGGCGCCCTCCGCCCTGTAGGCCCGGTGCCCTGACCGGGCGTTCTTCCGGCCCGCATAGCAGCCGGCGTAAGGGCGTGTTGCCCAAGCCAAAAACAAGGCGTTCCTTGCATCCGGGAGCAGCAGAAAACCGCATATTCCTTCAGTTTTCAACGTGCTGCGTAAAGAGGTCGGTTCTTGATATTTGCATATTTTCATTAGGAACGTTTTTTTTCACCCCTTTTTCGGTTCCGATACAACAGGTGGTTCACATGGCCCAGGGTCCCCATCTGCAAGTGTTCGGCGATCCAGCGGGCCGTCATCGTGCTCTCCTGCCGCAACCGCACCGCGATGGCCACTTTGCCCC
>CAZUBG010000276.1:0-6220 GCA_964618545.1 uncultured Bifidobacteriaceae bacterium
GCCAAATTTGTTAAACCGGGGCCTTGCAGCGCCGTAGGCGCGACCTATTTGTAGCACCACACCCCACTAACCCCAAAAGCTCCGTCGGAGCGGCATCGCCTTGCCTCCCCGTGCCCGCACCGGGCGTTTTCCAATCTACGCTCGTAGAGGCGTCTCTGGCGAGCGCCGCACTATCATCCCGATCGGGTCGGTCCGTCAGCCCCGTGAGGCGCGACCTACTTGTAGCCTCACCATCCCAAAACCAATCCAAGCTCCGGTCGTAGCCGGGGGGCAAAGCCACACCGCCAACAGGATTTCCAGGGAAATCACCGGGATTGTAGGCCCGGTGCCCTCACCGGGCGTCCCCAGCCCCAACGGGGCGCAATAGATCAGCCCAAGGGAAGGAGCAACGCGACGCTGCCCAGGGTAACAGTCGTCAAGACAGGTCCAAGCCCCGCAGGGGCGAAACAATGGGGCCAGATTTGTTAAACACTGTCGGGCAAACTGCGAAAGGCTCCAGGAACAGTGACCGTATTGGCTCTCACCCACCTCCGGAACCACACTCCGCCCGGCTCCACGATTCACCATGATTTATTAAACTATTTGTCCTTTTTCCAAGACTGACCCTTGCACAATTCCTCAAGAAAGTTGAGGATGTGTGCATGGCGAAGAAAAAAGATCCTTTTACCGCCCTGATGACGATTGCGCAGGACCAGCAAGGGTATTTCACCACGAAGCAGGCCATTGAGGCCGGTTATGCGGACAACACGCATCCCTACCATGTCCGGGCGGAAAATTGGGAACGGGTGCGGCGTGGCATCTATCGGATGACGCATCTTCCGCAGCCGGAAGATGGCGAGATGATGCTCTGGCTGCTTTGGTCACGCGGTCGTGACGAGCAACCAATGGCGGCCCTGTCGCATGAAACAGCGCTCAGTCTGTTCGAGCTGGGGGATTTCAATCCGGCCAAAATCCATATGACCGTGCCGCCGGCCTTCCGCCGCAACAGCCGTCCTCCCAAATCGGTCGTGCTGCATCGGGCCAGGTTCGCTTCTGGTGAGGTCACTCAACTGCGAGGTCTCACCGTGTGCCGTCCGCTGCGGGCGCTGTGTGACCTGGCCGGTTCAAATCCGAACAGCATTGACGACCTTAAACCGGCCGCCAAGGAAGCGCGGCGGCGCGGCCTGATCACCGAGCGCGAGATTTCCACCATCAAAGGCATCGCGTCCGGCCGAAAAGTTGAGCATGTGTCGGTTCTCACTCTTTAAACTTTCCTGTTTGCGCCGCGCAGCGAGCAGATTGGAAACATGTATCCAACTGCCCATGGCCGGAGGTTGCGCAATCCATTTGAGGCTCATCGTCGTTTCTTTCCTGAGGTGGGCGGCCATGGTAGATCGCTCCGGCATATTCACGGCGCATTTGACGCGGCACGCCCTCGAAGCTGCAAAATCACTCCGCTGCTGTCACCAGTTTAAAAAGTGAGAACTGGCACTTGCTTGACCCCGTCATCGTATCGGTAACCGCTGGGGTAGGTGCATCCGCCCCAATTATTGGTTGCCAGATGTTCCCTCCTCGGGAAATGGCAGAGTCTCCCGCTCTCGGCACACAATAAAATTCATTGGCCGCTTCCATAACCTACGGCACCGCTGCGATGAGGCCAACGAGATTGGCAACTGCTGCAACTGTCCTGACTCCAGGCTCAAGGCAATGGACGCAACAATTTCAATGAATCGCCATTCTGAAAACGAGGAAGCCGCGTACAAGGCAGCATCACGAAAGTCGCCATGCAGCGTCTTCAAAAGTTTATATAAAAGATCCCGATCGTACTCCGCTTTTGAACCCGCCAGGATAATTGCATAACGGCATTTGGACGGTGTATCGGAGGTCCAATCAACCTCCTGGAACATTGCCCTATGTTTTGCAGGTGGGTTATCAATCGGGCAAAAGGAAAACGCTGCGTAAGCATCGTAAATATCATCGCCTTGGTCATCATTGAAGACGAGATCAAGAGCACATGCCGATGCTTCCTTAAACCCAGCAGCAGCTAGAGTTGAAAGAAGATCATTCTCCCGAGTTTGGTGGTTCAATCGTGGATTGCCATCTTGATTGGCCAGTTCCAGCAAGTACGGCCCGGTTTGCCAACTGCAGTTTTGAAAATTACCGCTCATTCGTCACTTGATGATTGGACTACCGGAAACGGCAACGGGTCAGTTCTTGACATTTGCATATTTCTTGTCTGACGGCGGCCGATGATGTGGCCGGGTCGGTTTTCCCCGCGCCGCCGCTGGCTCCCCCAGGAAAGGATCGGCCCGGCGTTCATGACCCTGACCCCATTCAAGCCTCTGGCCGCCCGGCCAGCGGCGGGACGTCGCAGCCACTATGCCGCACCCACGGAGCTTGGATTGGTTTTGGGACGGGGATGCTACAAAGATGTCAGCCCTACGGGCTTGAAGCGGATTCCGCCGGGCCACTGGGGACGAGCCGTCCCTGCGCTTCGGCTGCGGGGCGCGGGCTTCAGCCCGCTTCACCGTTGGAAACAGGGCTGGCTCAGGATTTTCGCAGGCCCGGCTTTCATTCGTACGCGGAAGCGGCGTGAATGCCGCGCTCCGGCTGTCCCGTTGATATCGTCCAACGACCCGCCCGGTTGAGTCCACCCGCCGGGTTCGCACGACCAAAGCCGGCGGCCAGCCGGCGCTCCGGCCGGGTTGGCGGCGGGGCGGGCCAAGTGGGGACGAGCCCCACCCCGGCGGCTGGGGAAGACAACGGCAGTATTAGGGCGGCGCGGGCCGAAGTTCGGCTTCCCGACCGCCCCAAGAATGAGTGATGAAATGGGAGTTGGGATTTGGGGACTCGGACGCAGTGGGCGGGCATTTTGTCCTCCTCTCCTGTGCCCGCAAGAAAGGAGATTTATCTTGTGTAAGGAGGTTTAACAATGGTATGCTGCGTTAAATGAGTAATGCCATATCAACCATAACCTCCAAATGGCAGGTGACCATACCGGAGGACGTGCGAAAGGAAATCCCGCTTAAAATCGGCCAGCGCATCGCTTGGGAGGTTGCGGGAGACAAGCTGGTGGGACGGCGGGTCCGTGCGATCCGCGAACTGGCGGGTTGCCTCAAGTCGGAAACACCGGCGGATGAAAGGACGGAGTCCGCCAGGGCTTTTGCCCAAGCCGCCCTGGATCGTCATGACCGCATCGCCGGACAGAAGCCATGAAACTTTTGCTGGATGCCAATGTGCTGGTGCGGTTTCTGGTTCAGGACGATCCCCGGCAGGGCGCGGCCGCCACGGCGTTGTTTGAAAAGGCGGAGCGCCGGGAAGTCGTGCTGCATCTGGAGGGATTGGTGGTGGCGGAAACGGTGTATGTCCTGCTCGGTCGGTATGGGCGGAGCCGGATCGAGGTGGCCGACGTCCTGCTCGCCATCATCCAGAATGCCGGCGTTGAAACGATGGAGGAAGTGGTGGTCACTGACGCCTTGCAACGGTTTGCGACCGTCAAAGTGGATTTTTCGGACGCCTGGATGGCCGCGCGGGCGGCGCAACTGGGCGAGGCGGTGGCCTCCTTTGATCGTGACTTTGACAAGTTCAAGGAGATCAGGCGTTTCGAACCGAAAACGTAGCGGACGACGGGTTTAAGGATGGATCATAAACGGGTCCTGACGGAGTTCAGAAAGCCGATGGGTCCGCCCCCCATAAGCCACTGTTTGCCGGGCGAAATCAACATAATAAACGCCCCCCGGCCCGCCCTGGCAGGGCTGCTCTAAAGTCTGGCTGCGTCTCCGATCAGGTAACGGAGCACCAAATCAATACGGCGGCTCATTTTTTCCAGGAAGGCGGGGCAGGTGCTGTCGCGGGCTTTGCGTTGGCGGGAAGCCCAAGCCCGATATTCGCCTTGGACCGCGCGGCGGAGAAGGCCCAGCACGGTGGCGGCGACGGGGTGACGGACGCGGGGGAACGCCTCCGAACCGCAGGTGGAGGGCCGCGGAGCGGTCGAATGAGAGTAGCCGTGTGGCTTCAGCCCACGGAAAGAAAAAGCCGGAGACACGTTTGCGTCGCGGAGCGACGCCTGACTTCCCCTGTTTTTCTTTGTCGCAGCCGACGTGACGGCGTGTTGCCCAACGGTGGAGTGCGTCCATCCCCGGGCGCAGCGCGTTGAAAAGTGAACGATGGCCCGGTGAATGGCTGCTCCCGGAGAGCCAATGCTCACACGCGAAAACAAGCCCGCCCCCAATCGGCCGCCGACAGAAGAAAGGAGGACCATCTCAAGCACGGACCCGTTTACCGGTGCTCTGGTTGGCTCGCCGGTCAAAAAAAAAGGGGCCGGCCATGGCCGGCAGGGCGGCGCCGGCCAGCAGGGCGGCGAGCATCAGTTTTTTTCCTAAAGTTTTCATGTTGTTTTTCTTTCGTCTCCTTGTTTTCTGACTTTCGTCTGTTTTATTTCTTTTTGGTGTTTGGTTGTTTCCACTCCCGTTGCTTTCCAGTCACAAAAATGTTTCAGTTCGGCGTCGTCGGCGCGGGATACCAGTAGATGAGGCGCGGGGAGGCCCACTCCAACGCCGCGCTGTTCGCCATATCCTCCGACTCCATGTAATTATTCGTCAGGGCGCACATCGCGCTGCCGTCCACCATGGCCAGGTTGCCCCGCCGGCGGTAACTGTGACGACCGTCCACGTAACCGGCATGGGCGCTCGTCAAGGATTCGGAGGGATAAACCGTCGAACCATCCGTGGGATTCGGGTTGTTTTCGGCCACAAACACCGTGGCCGAAGGATGGAGGACGTCGGTCAGGTGCGTCTGCCGCGCGCCGGCGGCGACCGTGGCTGCGTCCACGCAAATCCGGCAGTTCTCCGCATACATGAAGAACGCTTTCTCGACGCTCAGCGGGCGGGTGTAGCCAAGACTCAGAATGGGCTCGCCGCAGGCGGGGCAGGAAAAAATGCTCGAACTCTCGGGCAAGGGCGTGTTGGTCGGACTGTGAAACCCGCCATACAGCGAAACCAGCTTGGGACAGTTGATCATCGGCGGCACGGCGTTGTACCAGGCATAATCCAGATTGTCCGTGGTGCCGTCCGCCCCCGGGTTGGCAATGGAACTGCCAATATCACCTTCCTCCGGGACCATGTCATGGTCGTCCTGCGAGTACAGGGTGAACGCCAGCCCCCACTGCCGCAGGTTGCTCAGGCACTTGATGGTCCGCGCCTTGTCCTTGACCACCGCCACCGCCGGCAGCAGCAACGCCGCCAGAATGGCGATGATGGCGATGACCACCAGCAATTCAATTAAAGTGAACGCCCCCGCCCCGCGCGAACTCCGGTGTTTTCCGCATCTGTCAAAGCCAGTAACCTCTTTCATCAGGTTGCCATATGATAAGAGAGAACCGTCGAAATCCATCAGCCGGTCTTCCCAGTGCGATAATCCTACACCCTTCGGTAGGATGTGTGTGTTACATCAATGTGACACTGCTTCAGGTAAAATCGGACACGGCCAAACCTTGTAAAAATGAGCTGAAAACAGGTCCGCGTCCGTCACCCCGTCGCCGCCACCGTGCTGGGCCTTCTCCGCCGCGCGGTCCAAGGCGAATATCGGGCTTGGGCGGCCCGGCAACGCCAGGCCCGCGACAGCACCTGCCCCGCCTTCCAGGAAAAAATGAGCCGCCGCATTGATTTGGTGCTCCGTTACCTGATCGGAGACGTAGCCAGACTTCAGAGCAGCCCTGGTTTGCAAGTCGTTGGAGCGCAATGAGATGCTTTTCCCAGCCGCCGGTTGAAAAAGCCCGCCAGGTGAGATTTGGCCGGCGGTTGCTTTGCGCCACCCCAAACTGGCCTTCAGTCCACGAAACAAAACCCCTTTACGCTGCGGTGGCCGCTTTTTTGGAGAATTTGCCGTTGACCAAGTCCAATTCTTTGGGCGTTAAAACACTGAAACGGAGAATGTCTTTTCGTTCGGCCTCAGAGAGTCTGGAATTGGCCGCTTTTAGGATTTTTAGAATGCGGTCAGCCGTGGTGAGGGTTTTCCAAGCCGGAGTGACCACCCGGACGATTTTCATCCGGCCGATTTTGGAATCAATCACTTGCAGGCGAAAATCGGCGCCCTTGGGCAAAACCTCCCTCACCACGGATTGAAGTTTTCCGCGTGGAAACCCGGCCGGCTTTTTTTTCCTGGCACCCGCAGTCATGGCTCAAGATCTGAGCTGGCCCCCAAAATTTGGACCAGGCGTTAAGATAGACTTTTCAAGGTCTGC
>CAZUBG010000277.1:0-6213 GCA_964618545.1 uncultured Bifidobacteriaceae bacterium
TGATGATCTGTATCGGGGGTATGTGCTGGAGCCGGGGATTATTCAAAAGCAGAAATTAGGAAAGCAGAAAGCTGAAATGGGAGGGGAACAAGAAGAAAGCAGAGAACGGAAAACAGAAAGCGGAAAGTTGAAAGTGGAGGATTTGGATTGGCGGCGGGTGTTGTGGGAGGAGTTTTATCCGCGCATCCGGCATGAATCTTGCCGGAGGACGCGGCGCGGATTGTGGTGTGGCATTTGCATGAGCGGTTGACGGTGGCGGCGCTGGCGGGGGCGCCGCGCGCGGTGCCGGAGATCTGGCGGCGGCAGATCACGGATGCGCCGGGGTTTGAAATCATCACGGTGGCGGCGTTGCGGTCGGTGGGGGTGCCAGCGCGGTTGAATGCGGCGGGGCAGGCGGAGGGTTATTTCGGGTCTGGGGGATGGGGTCTGGCGTGCGGCGGGGAGGGCGGAGGCGGGGGGGCGAAGGAATCGCGAAAGGGGTGGCCGGCTTCGTAGAGTTGCAACTGGGCTTGCAGGTTGGAGGTGACGCCCTGGTCACCGGTGGCGAGGCTGAGGGCTGTTTGGACGGTTTGGCGGGCTTCGGCAAAGCGACCGGCTTCCGCATAGGCCATGGCCAGCGTGCCCAACACAACGGGCTGCCGGCCGTCCATCAGGGCGTTGGCCTTTTCCGCGAGGGCGACGGCCTGGTCGCCGTTGCGGATTTGCGGGGATTCATCGGAGGCGAGCAGGCGGGCCAAAAACACGAGGCTGACGCTGTCCGACGGGGCCAGCCGCAAGGCGTTTTGAAGGGCGGCGACGGCTTTGGAGTGATCGCCGCGGCGGAGCCAGGCTCTGCCGGCGAGATAAAACGGCCGCGGGTCCGCCGGGGAGAGCCGGGCGGCTGTCTGGTATTCGGCCAGGGCTTCGTCGTACCGGCCCATTTCCACGAGCTGGGTGCCGAGGTTTTCATGGGTCTGCGGCAGCCCGGGCCGCAGCCGAACGGTGGCCTGATACTGTTCCAACGCGGCGTCGGGGTGGCCCTGCTGGTCGAGCAGGTTGCCCAGGCTGTTGTGAGCCTCGACGAGGCTGGGATCCAGGCGCAGGGCTTTGCGGTAATACGCGAGGGCGTCCGTCCCGCGACCATGCTGTTCGGCGGAGAGGCCGCGCAACATCTGGACTTGTGCGGCGATGGGAAGATTGCCCCCGCCGGCCAACTGGACCAAGATGGTGGGATCAATGGCCAGGGCCGCCTGATATTGTTCCAAGGCGGCGTCGGTCCGTCCCTGCCGTTCCAAGGCCACGCCCAGCATCATGTGGGCGGGTCCGTTCTCGCGGGTGACGGCCAGGGCGCGGGTGAAGAGGGTTTCGGTGTCGCGCCAAAAGGTCAATTGATGTTCGGTGACGGCCACGCAGGCCCCGAGGACTAGGATCGCCGCGAGGGCGGCGATGCGGGCCGGAATTTTCCATTGTTCCCGCGCCCGGGCCAGACCGAAGGCGGCGGCGGCGAATAATCCCACGATGGGCAGATAGGTGTAGCGATCGGCCATGGCCTGGGAGCCGACCTGGACGAGGCCGATGACCGGCATCAACATGCCCAGAAACCAGAGCCAGCCGGTCCAATAGCAGCGGTCGTATTGGCGGGCGCGCCAGGCGAGCAGGGTGATGGTGATGAGGGCGGCGAGGGGGAGCGCGACTTGGATGGCGGTGACGTGTTTGGGCAGGGCGTAGAACACGCAGAGATTCACCGGCCAGAGGGTTTGGAAGCAGTAACCGGCCCAGGCAACGATGGCGTTTTCCAAGCGCAAGCCAAAGCCATAATGCCGGAGGGAGACGATGGCATTTTGGTGCTGCGCCAAAAGGGTGACGACGCAGGAAAGGGCGGCCAGCAGAAAGAACGGCGATTTTTCCCGGAGCCGGCGCGCGCTTTCCCGGAGGGAGGAGCCCGGCCAGCGCCGCAGAGGCCAGTAGTCGAGCAACAGCAGGACGAAAGGCAGGGTCACGAGCATGGGCTTGGCCAGCAGGGCCAGCGCGAACGCGCCGAGGCTGGCGCCATAATAAATCTTGGATGCCGAACGCGGGACGGGGGATGGTTCGGCATAACGCGCATAAGCGAGCAGAGCGAGCAGGCCGAAGAAGGTGCTGAGCACGTCCTTTCGTTCCGCCACCCAGGCGACGGATTCGACATGCAGGGGATGCTAGGCAAACAAGGCGGCGACGAGGGCGCTGGGCCAGCAGGCTTTGGTGAGGCGCTGCCACACATGAAAGAGCAGGACGGTGTTGGCGGCGTGAAACAGCACGTTGACGAGGTGATGCGCCCCGGGGTTGGGCCCAAACAACTGGCAGTCCAATTGGTGCGACAACCAGGTGAGGGGGTGCCAGTTGCTGGCGTGCCACCCCACGAACGCCCACTTGAAGCCGGACCAGGTGAGCCCGGACAAAACGAAGGGGTTGTCCGAGACGTAGCTGGGATCGTCAAAGAAAATATAGTCGTGCGAGACCACGGGCAGATAAACGAGCACGGTGACGAGCGCCAGCAACCAGCCGACCAGGCGCACGAGCCGGCCGGGCGGGAACTCCCGGCTGGCGGCGGGCGCAGCTTTTGGAGCGGAAATTTTCACGGGCCGAGGCGGTGCCTCACTCGCGGGAATAATAGCGGACGTAATCCACGATCATTTTGGTCTGACTGTGTTTCAAATCGCCGTAGCCACCGGGGGGGATGTGGCCGGACCAGGCGAAGTCGTCAACTTCGGAACTGAGGATGACAAATTCCGGGGCGTTGGAGACGGCTTCGTTCACGGTCCAGGTGAGCTGGCCGTCCACATAGAAGCGGTAACCGTCGGCGGTGACTTCACAGCCGTAAACGTGGAAGCCGTGATCGAGGTTCATGGGCGGGGTTAGGTGGCCCTTGCTTTGATGGTAGCGGCCGTAACCGTCCCAGTGCAGGGTGTGCTGCACCTCGGATGCGAGGTTGGCGCCCTTGTTGTCCATGACGCGGTGCTCGCAGATGTCTATCTCGATGCCGGCGGTGGCGGTGTCGCCGATGGGGCGGCCCATGGTGGGGGATTGGAGCCAGAAGGCGGACCACATGCCGGGCGAGTCGTCATAGCGGATGCGCGCCTCCCAATAGCCGTGGACGGGGGCGAATTTGTGTTCGCTGCTGATCATGCCGGTGTAGTGTTTGCCATCCTCCGAGTAAGTGGTGATGGTGGCGTTGCCGTGGGCGATGGAGATGGCATTGGTGGTGTTGATGGCGTTGCGTCGGTGGCCGGTGAGCCAGTAATCCCACTTGTTGGTGTCGAAGGCATGGCCGCGAAAATCATCGGACCAAACCAACTTGTAACCGGGGGGGCGGGAAACGACGGGTCGGGTGGCACAGCCGGGCAGCAGCAGGGCGAGGCAAAGGAGCAGGGGGAAGGGAGTTTTTAGCATGGTTGGATGGGAGTGGTGAATGAATGTTTCTTGTTCTTCTCGCAAATCAGGCTTTCCGGCAGGGCCGTGAGTTCCGGGCCTGAATCGGCCCGCCAGAGGAGGCGTCCGTCCGGCAATATTTTGAGAATGGTTCCGCTCATCGAGCCGCGCAACGTGGCCACGCGGTCGCCGGGGTGGAAATCGGCGGCCTCACACAGATTTTCCACCATCTGCGCCATGGATTCGTGGTCGAGAACGCCGGCGACAAAATGTGCGATGGCAGAAATGATTTCGCGCACTCTTGATGGCGGCAGGTCGGCGAAGACGGCGGCGGCAATCTGCCGACCAATGTCGGCGAAAGTGTTGCCGTTGTAAAAAAGAAAAGGGGCGCGACGGTGACAGGATCGGAGATATTCTAAGGTTTCGTCGAGGGTGAGGACGGTGGTTCGCCGGGCTTCCCATTCTTGAGCTGTCGTTCTTTGAGTTTCTGAATTAAAGCCGTGCTGCGCGCCACTTCTTGCGCACGCTCCTCGGTTGAGGCTGGTGACAAGCTCCCAACTCCGGTTTTTGAGAAAAGCGGCTCGGGTTTGTAACGGTGATTGTTCGCCAGAACTTCTTCCAGAATGTCCTGGTCGGTCAGTTGCTCCAGCAAATCCAATCTCAGCTTCATCGCTCATACTCTATGCCTCATCGTGTCTTTGCGCAAGGGGGCGTTTAAAATGCGCCGTTGCGGGTGATTTTCATTTTTTCACCAGCGGGTTGCGGGTTTTGAGTTTGGGGAACCGCGAGAAATCGCTGTCCGCTGTCCAGAGTTCGCGCACGCCGTGGTGCAGGCAGAGGGCGGCAACGCGGGCGTCGTGGATGCGCGGGCCGGACAATTTGGCGGCCAGCGCCAGCTCGCGCAGCTTTTCAAAATAACCGGGGCTTTCGGCGAGGAGATGCAAATTGCCGCCTGCCTGCCAGGTTTCCAGCACGGCCATGGCTTCATTCAACGGCGTCGGCGGCTGGCAAACCCTGGGATGGGTGACGATGCCGATAAATTCATGCAGACACGGCCACGGGATGGCCCACGGCATGGATTGATGGCGGAGCGAATCAATTACATCCCTGGCCGATGCGTGAAACGGGCTCTCCTCGCGATGGGCATAAATCAGCAAATTGGTATCAACCGCGATCACGCACCGCGCCCCCGGTAAATCTCGTCACGGATTTTATCCCAGCCCGCGTTTTTAAATTCATCGGTCAACCAGTCACCGCGAAAGGTGGCGAGCGGCGGCAGCTTTTTCGGTTTGGCCTGCTTTTCATCAAGCACCAGCCGCAGGCCCTGTTCGGTCAGGGCGCGGAAGGTGGTCTTCTCGCGGCGGGCGGTCCGCTGGGCGCGGGCAAACAGATCGTCGGCGATTTCAATGGTTGTCTTCATGATATGGCCACCCATATTCGCATGGATGGGTGACACTGGCAAGGGGGAGGTTTCCGGCCGACAATCGCAGCGAAGCCGGTTTCACCGACACTTATGCCGGCCGCGAATTCACTTTTAACCAAGCCGCATAACCCGCCTCCGGCAACTGGCCGGAGGCCAGCGCCAAGGTGTTTTCGACCACGGATTCTTCGGTGGCGGTGAACTCCAGACCATTGATTTCCAGAAAGGTTGCCGCCAGCATGAAGCCGGTGCGTTTATTGCCGTCCAGAAAGGGGTGTTTGAGGATGATGCCCGCCGCGCAACTGGCGGCCAGTGACGGAAGGGCGGTCGCACCATAAACAAAAAGGTTTTTCGGTTTGGCCAGGGCGGATTCCATCAACCCCTCGTCGCGCACACCGGCCAGCCCGCCATATTGGGCCAGCAACATTTCCTGAATCGCCAGAGCATCGGCCCGGTCCAGCCAGACCGGCGGCTTCATTTGGCCAGTTCCTTCAAGGCGTTACGGTAGCGGCGGCTCAGCCGCCCGGCCACTTTCAGCTTCCGGGCGAACTCGGGGTTGGTCGCCGTGATGCGGAAGCCGCCATCGGTGGTTTCCGTGAGATAAACGGCGTCGCCATCGGCCGCATTCAAGCGGGCGAGCGCCTCCTTGGGCAGCACCAGGCCCACCGAGTTGCCGACCTTGCGCAGTTTTAATTCCAGCATCATGAAACCAATGTAGCCACAAATGTAATAACGTCAAGCCGGGGTCGAGTGGCGGCGGACAGCCCGACCACCATGAACCGCGCCTTGCGTTTCAGCAAAATCTGCAGCCGGCGGAGTTCACTTTCGGAAAATGGCAGTGGCGCGGCTGCGGATCAGGCTCCTTTGCAATCGTTCCAAGGGCGGTAGTTCCAGCAGGATCAGGGTGTGACGGACGTTCTCGGGATCGGCGTCCGGGTGGGCGGCCAGGACTTTTCCGACGCGTGCGTCCAAACGCCGGGCCCAGCGCCGGGCTTGGGCGGTGTTCTTAATTTGAACGCCCGGTTTCATGCTGGCAAAATGAATATAACTGGATTTTCAAAGCTTGTCGCCGTGATTTCCAGACGGCAGCGATCCCCCCGTGCAGACTGAAGTTGTTGGTGAGACCGGGCAGCCACGTGCTTTTGAACTCGGCGACGTGTCGTCGAGTCCCAAAGCGGCGACATGTTGCCGCACTCCAAAATTGCCTTCGGCCTGAACACGGCCAACCGCTTCGAGAGGCACGGGCCATGTCTGCCACGCCCGCCGGGGTGCCGCCCGTGGTGGCACGAAGACCGGAGGCCTGCGCGCCGCTCCGACCTCCGGCTAATTTCTGGCAACCCACCGGGTTGACGGAGTGCGGCTGTGAAGGCGACAACGCAGCGGGGTGAAAGTCCCCGTCAGGCCAG
>CAZUBG010000278.1:0-6138 GCA_964618545.1 uncultured Bifidobacteriaceae bacterium
CCGCGTAACTTCCAGGCCAACTGGCCCCGGCCCACATCCACCGCATAAACCCGGGCCGCCCCGTGTTGCAGCAGACAATCCGTGAAACCGCCCGTCGAAGCCCCCAGATCGAGCGTTTGCAGGCCGGTGACGTCCATTTTAAAATGCGTCAGCGCGTGTTCCAGCTTGTGGCCCCCCCGGCTGACAAACTTCTCCGGCGCGTCAATCGTCAGGAGATCGCCCGGGGCCACCTTGTCGCTCGCTTTGCGGGCGGTCTGCGCATTGATCCGCACCTGGCCGGCCAGGATGGACCGCTTGGCGCGCTCGCGGCTGTCACACAGACCGTGTTCCACCAGGGCTTGATCAAGACGTGTCATTTTGACAGGTCATCTTTACCGAAAATCCCGTCCGCGACAAGTGCGCTTATTTGGGATTGCGGCGACCGATCCTGCACCTGACGGGCATTTCCTGGTTTTCACACCCGACGGCCCGGACGAGGCGGTTCTTTCGTACCGCAGACTTCCAAGTCTGCGGTATCGCGGGTTTCCCAACCCGCAGACCGACCGCCAGCCTGACGCGTCCGACCCACGGACAGGCCAGCCGGTTGGGAAATCGGCGATACAGCCGGTTGGGAAACCTGCGGTACGCCCCCACAAGACGCGTATAACGTGCAGGACAAGTCACCGCTTTTGGCCGGGACGAAAAGCCATGAGGGTCTTGAACTGCCCGGCCGGGGTTTCCGAGGGTGGAACAGGCTTCCAGCCTGTCAGTCCCCGGTGACAGGCTGGAAGCCTGTCCCACTTGGCGAAGACACCCTGGTTCAGGGGCGCAATGCGCGAAAATTTTCAGGGCGTTCTGTCCTCGGGGAGAGGGCCGGGATGTGGATGAGCGTTTTCCTGGCAGGGCGGTGCTGCGGCGCCGTGCATGATTTGTCTTTTTCCCCCAGCCCGTCCCGGTGGTCTGTTTGAATGCGTTTCGGAACCTTGACCCAGGCATGACAACGGAGCGAGGGTGTCTCCCCCACCACTTCGGGAGGCGCGGAACCGCGCCGCGCCGGGCGCCGGGCCGCCGGAAGGCTCCGGGCAAAATCAGCCGAAACAAAAATAATAAAACGGTCATTTTCGTTACCTAGTAACGAACCCGCGTTCAGATTCCGCTTGACACCGTTGGCAAACCGTTGGTTTCCAATGGTTTAAGGGCTGTCAAGGAAAACCTGACGCGGAGGCCATATTTCGTTACCAGGTAACGAACCCGGGGCGCCTCCGCACACTGCCTGCCGGAGCGCCGGCTGGCAGCCGGCTTTGGACGTGCGGCGTTGCCACGCGGTGGGCGGCGGGCCGCGCGTTTTGGTGCGGCAGGGACAACCGGATGGCAGCCGGCCACGAAGTGGCTGCTGAAGAGGCCGTTAAAAAAGCGGCGCGTCCCAAGCGACGCTGGAATGACAATCGCCAGGACCCGTTATTAGGGATGACCGGAGCCTCCGGTAACCACACCCTGCCTCAACTTTCCATTCAGGGAGGGCATAAGGTGAAGACCCCATGGAAACCATGGGGAGTTGCGTTATGGTTGGGACATGAATTTAATTCTCATATTACTCGTGCTGCTCCTCCTGTTCGGTGGTGGCGGATTTTACTTTGGCGGGCCCATGATTGGCGGTGGCGGATTCGGCCTGGTTTTATTGATCTGCCTCATTGTTTTTCTGATGGGCGGATTCCGCGCCAAAGTTTGATGGCCGATGGCAGGGTCGTGGCCGGGTTGTCGTTTGGGGCAAAAAAGCCGGTGAGAGAGTCCCCTTTCACATGGTTTTCACCTCCACGCGGAACCGGTCGGATGCCGCTTTCAAGCCGCGCCCGGCCCCGCCAGCAAGTCAAACCGCAAATGGACGCTGGCAATCCATTCGGAGCGCGGCGTTCACGCCTGCTTCATCCTCCGGAAGTGCGCCGGCCATTTGAATCATTCAGGCCGGTTCTGATGCCGAACGGCCGCCCGCTCCAGCCGGTGGACCGCGAAGGGAATTTGATCCGTGAGTTCGGAAGGGCGATGCCGGAAACCATCCATGGCCATCCATCCGCCGGGGGAGTGGCCAACGAAAATCCGATCCGGGGCCGTTCCGTGGTCGTGCTCGATTTGCGGAATCAATTCGTTGTCAGTTTCACCCGTCTGAGTGATGGACGCGGTTCGTTTTGTGGTGCTAGTCTGTGGGTGAAAATAAAGACTTATCCGTTGAAGTCTGAGCAATGATTTGTTCCCTGCTCACTTTTTTTGGGGGACGCCGGGATGATTCGTATTTCCAGCTTTGCGCCTATAATGACATGAAACACAGACTGCTGTCGGCTCCCGTCCCGCCGTCGTTCCGGCCAATCCAAGGCCGGGGGAAAACCCTGATCCCAGGAGCGTTCACGCTGATTGAACTGCTGGTGGTGATCGCCATCATTGCCATTCTGGCGGCCATGCTGTTGCCGGTCCTGGCCAAATCCAAGGAGAAAAGCAAGCGCATCGCCTGCATGAACAATCTGCGACAAATCGGGGTTGGAATGACGATTTATGCCGGCGATTACCAGGACTTGGTTTTGCCGGCGGTGGACAGCAATGGCGAGCCTTGTCCCTATATTCTCAGTGACCCTGGCGCGCAGGTGGCAAAAATGGTCGGGTTGATGGTGCTGACAAACAGCGCTTCGATCTGGAGTTGTCCCAATCGCCCAGGACTGCCCGCTTGGGAACAAACCTACACCCAATGGGACATCGGCTACAGCTATTTTGGGGGGATCCCCACTTGGTATCCCGGGGGGACCGCCATGACCGCTCATAGTCCGATCAAACTTGCCAACAGCAAATCCTATTGGGTGTTGACGGCTGACACCCTGTTCTGGAACTCGACGGGACGTTGGATGTCATCAGCGGATGAAACCGCCGGCCGGCCGCCGCTTTATATGAACATCCCGCCGCATCCAACCTCCAACAGCCATCAGGCGGATGGCGGGAATGAGGGATTTGCCGATGGATCGGCTGCCTGGATTAAGTTTTCCACCATGTGGAAGCTGACGCAATACTCCGGCGTGGCCACCACGCAGATTTACTGGTATCAAGACCCATCGGATTTTGATGCCGCATTAAAGGCTCTGCTGCCCTCCTTGAAATGAACCTGCGCTTTGTCCTCGGTCTTGCTGTCCTGGCCCTGGGGCATGCTCTGTTGGCGCAGCCGGCCCCGGACAGCCATCCGCCCGATTTGCCGGACCTCCACTGGCATTTGACTGCGCGGCCCTGGCAACCGGTCAACGCCCGGGCGGGTGAATTGCTGGATCAGATGGACCAGGCGGCACACGCCCTGGCCCCGTTCCAGTATTGGGATGCGACCAATGCCGCCGACGTGCAGAACGGCGCGCTGATTGACCCCATTGACCACACCGAAATCCAGTACGGGACACCCACGTTTGCCTTCAATGTGGCCGCGTTGTTGAGCAAGGGGCGGGCCGCCGATCTCGTCACGCAGGGCGCCCGCGCCTTGGACCGCTCCACTCTGAACATCGCCACCGGATATGCCAACCAGGGGCATGGTGAGTTTTTTTGCGCTCCGATGGTGAAGGCGATCCGCCTGCTTGAAGCCCTTCAGTCAAGGTACCCGGAGGTCATCACCCCGGAAAGGTTGAAGACTTGGAAAGAGCGTCTGGCAACGCCGCGCACCAGTTTCATGTATCTGCGCGTCCGGCAGAACTGGCGCACGTTTGCGATGGATGGCGAGTGGCTGCGGCAGCAGGACGGTTACATCACTGACGGAGTGGACTGGATAGAAAAGTGCTGGACCAATTGGGACGAGGGCGACCAGCGCGCGCGCCTCCTGGAGGACCAGGATCAATATCACTTGAAACCATGCTTTTACCTTTACCACGATAACCGGCCGAATCCGCCGGGTTCCAGGGCCAACTCACCCACCTACAGTGGGGCCGACCCCCAGACATTCACTTACAATGGTGCGGTGGCCGCGAACCTCCTCGACCTGCTGGCCCAGGGCTATAACGGGCCGTCGGCGGACGAAATGAGCGGAATTCTCGGTCGCTCCATGCGCTCCTCCCTGTTGCTGTTGAGCGGCTCCGGCGAAGCCCCGGCCGGCGGACGGACGGGCGAGCACTGCTGGGACGACACCATCTATGCGAATGCCTTTGAATTAATGGCCCGGCGGGAGCAGCGTGAGGGAAACCTGCGGCTGGCCGGCGAGTTTCAACACGCGGCCGGGTTGCTGCTCAAAAGTCACGCGCGCTTTCAACAGGAAAACGGGCTGTTTTCCATCACCAAAAACCAGTATCCCGCAAGCTGGAAGGTTCACTACGCGACGTGGAGCGGGGTCGTCAATTATGAGAATTTTGACATGGGCTGCTTCGCCGGGACATTGCTCGCGGACCAGGCCAACATTGCCGAACAGCCCGCGCCCGCTGAGATCGGCGGCTATGCGATGCAGTTGGACCCGTCTTTTGCCCAGGTGTTTCTCAACGCCGGCGGCCTGCAAATGCAGATCTGCACGCGCGGGGAGACCGACAATTACGGCCTCGTGCAGTGGCACACGCTTGGCATCACTCGTTTCAGCCGGACCGGCTGGGACGGCCGGCTCGGACCGGGCGCCGGGTGTGTGAACAACGATTTCAGCGACGGCGTGAGTTTTTCGCCCGTGTTTTTCGAAGCAGGCAAGTGGCAGCGCGTTTGCCTCGAACCAAAACGGTTTCAGGGCGGCTTCAAGGCGGAATTTGTGCATCCGCTGCTCTTGCGCGGCGTATACACCATCGCCCCGGTCGGGACCAATACCGGACCGGCCTTTCAAATGCACCTGACCCTTACGCCGGATGGCGCGCTGGTGGACACGGTTCGCATGTCCGGCACCAACAAGTTTGGCGTGGTGTGGCCACTGTTGGAATTTGACGGCCGAACGGTTTTGAATAAAAAGGTCGGTCGGTTCATTGCCTCCACCGCCTATCCCCGGATTTCCGGCGTGGTGAACCGGCTGCCCGGTGACGCGCATCAGGTCTGGCGTGGCGTGGATGGCGGGGAGGGTGGGGCGTCCGAAATTGGCTTCCAGTACGCGCTCGAACCGGGTGCAAAAACCACCCGGCGGGCCGGACTTATGATCAACGGTGTGGCGCAGCCGGCGTTGGTGTTCCTGAGCACCGGTGGGTTGAAGTCCGGTCACCAACTGTACGTGCCGGTAACGCTCGCCCCAGGCACCAAGAACACGATCAGCCTGGACGCCGGTTCCAACGACCAGGGCCTGACCGTGGACGAATTGCGGGTCCACCCCGCGCTTCGTTCCACCACCGAGCCCGACCAGGAAAATTTCATCGCCCTCCAGCCCACTCACCAGCTTGACGCTTCCGCCCCGGCCGTGCGGGGCGGTTATGGCGACTTCTTGCCGGTCCGGGTGACGGATGATCAAAGTCAGGGCGGCCCGGTCGAGACGTTCGTTTATCCGCGCAGTGCCGGCGATCCGGAGGCGGAAAGCGTGCGCTCCAGCTTTGTTCGCAACGGAGAAGACTTTTCCTCGGTGCTCGGCCGGGTGCAGGGAACCCTCTATGTGGGCCGCACCTCTGCGGGTGGTTTTGGCAAGGCAATTGATTTGGCTGGAGATGGCAGGGACGATGTCATTTTCGACAAGCCATGCGCGTTTATTCTTCAGCTTCGAAACGGGCGGGTCACTGCCTTGGAAGCCGACCGTTCCGTATCCGCAATGCTGGGTGGCCGCAAACTCACCCTGGCCCCGTTTTCGCCCGCAGTCATTGAATAAAGGGAATGTTCGTTCCCCTCCGCCTTCGTAGCGGTGCCTCTGGCGAGCGCCGCACTATTCCCCCCCGCGTTTCCGCGTAAGACGCGCAACCAGTGGGTTTTTCAGTAGCAACGCTAAAAAACAAACCCCCGCCGGCTTAAAAGTGCCGCCAAAATTTGACCAGATGCCAAAACGACCGTATCTAAATAAAGCTCAGGGCTTCGGCCTTGGGTGGCGATTGGCTGGATGCCAGCCGCCGTTCTTTGACATATGCCGGGTGTGATTGGGGTGGGGACGGCTCGTCCCCACATGACCGGCTTGTAGGCCGGGTCAAACCAGGTAAAACCAAATCAAGGTGAATCCGACCTAATCCGACCTAATCCGACCTAATCCGACCTAATCCGACCTAATCC
>CAZUBG010000279.1:0-6064 GCA_964618545.1 uncultured Bifidobacteriaceae bacterium
CATTCATCTTCCACGTCCATCAAAAACCGTGCGGCGGATCAGGATGTCTGAGGCTGGCGCGTCCGCTCCACGGACAGACCCGCCGATTGGGAGACCGTCGGGCCAGCCCGCTGGGAAATCTGCGGCAGCCCGCCCAAGCTGCCTGTCGGGTGCAGTCCCTGGTCGGGTGGCGTTGCCTCGCCCGGCAACGTGGCGCGGACTGGCCGTCCGCTGTATCGCCGATTGGCAATCGGCCGGGCCTCCGGGCGTCCCCCAGCCTTCGCCCGCTGGCAGACGTTGATCCACGCGCAGCGTCTCGTAGTGCGCCAGCCCTCTGGCGCTTTGGCGGGCAACTGTTTGTTCTCCCCGGTCATCCAGTCCGTCCAACCACCGGTCGAACCATTCCCCTTCTCCCCGGGGGGGGAAGGCCGGGATATGGGCGGACGCTTCCCTGGTAGGGCGGTGCTGCCGCACCGCCCACTATTTGTCTTTGCCCCAACCCGTCCCTATGTTCCTTTCACTTACGCTTTGGAACCTTGCCCCGCGCCCGGCAACGGAGCACGGCTCTGTGAGCCGCAACGCGTGGAATTCCGCAAAAACCACGGAACCAACTTTTACCCTTTCGGCATGCATGTGGAAAATTCCCGCCTTCATTTGTGAGATTCGTCCAATTCGTGGGCCAAATTCCCCTGAGTTTTCCGTTTCCGCTTTCCGCTTTTGTCTTTTTCCCATCCGTGCCCATCCGTGAAATCCGTGGTTAAAAAGTTCCCGTCTTCTCTTTGTGATCTTTGCGCTCTTTGTGGTTAGATTTCCCTGTTCCCGTTTTCTTCCATCTGTGTTCATCTGCGTGCATCTGCGGTTTAAAAGTCGGTGTTTTCGTTTTTTCATTTTCGACCCTTGACAATTCCTCGATCCGCTACGAGATTTGGAGCCGTTGGGAGGTGTCGGTTCGTTTTTTCCGGAGCCTGCCCTCTGCGGTTTAAGCGGAATCAGGAACCAGAACGGAAAAACACGATTAAAATCAAAAAAACACGGTTAAAAAAACTTCAGCTTCAAATCCGAACTGTCTTTTTTTATCCAGCGACCCTCCCGGTCAAACCCAGTCAAACCATTTCGGGTTGAAACGGTGACCTTCCCTTTCCCGCTTGGATTTTGAAATCATCAGATTACCATCCTCCCGTCGGCGGCGTCCATTCCCCGCACACCATGGTCAAACCAACCAAATCACAATGGGACTTCGGCGAACTGTTCCCGCAAGAGGAACTCCGCCGCGTCCTGTCCGTCACCGAATTGACCGCCCAGGTCAAGCGGTTGCTTGAAAAGTCCATCGGCCAGGTCTGGGTCAGCGGCGAGGTCACCAACCTTCGCGTGCAGGCTTCTGGTCACGCCTACTTTTCCCTCAAGGACGCCGCCGCCCAATTGAGTTGCGTGCTCTTTCGCGGCACCGCCGCCGCCGCCCGCGACCTCCTCACCGACGGCCGGAAAGTCCTGCTCCAGGGCGACTTGACCGTGTACGAGGCGCGCGGGCAGTACCAGTTGATCGTCCGCGCGGTGGAATTGCAGGGGATTGGCGCCTTGCAGGTCGCCTTTGAGAAACTCAAGCAAAAACTCGCCGCCGCCGGATTGTTCGCCGCCGAGCGGAAACGCCCGCTGCCGGCCTATCCCCAGCGCATCGGCCTCGTCACCTCGCCCACCGGCGCGGCCATCCGCGACGTCCTGCACGTCGTCCAGCGCCGGAATCCCGGATTGGAAATCATTCTGGTTCCCTGCCGGGTGCAGGGCGACGGCGCGGCGGCGGAAATCGCCGAAGCCATCCGCTGCCTCAACGAATTCAACGCCTCGGCCGCCGCTGCTCAATCCCCCTTGGACCTGATTTTGCTCACGCGCGGGGGTGGCAGTCTGGAGGATTTATGGGCCTTCAACGAGGAAGCCGTGGCCCGCGCCATTTTTGAATCCGCCCTGCCGGTCGTCTCCGCCATTGGTCATGAAATAGATTTCACCATCAGCGATTTTGTGGCCGATTTTCGCGCCGCCACCCCCAGTGCTGCGGCGGAAATCATCACCGAAGGCGTTTTCGCCAGCCGCGAATTTGTGGCCGGTGCGCCGGAATTGTTGCGCCGCCGGTTGCGCCGCCGGTTGGAAGCGGCGGCGGAAGACCTGGCCCTCTTGCACGCCCGGCTGGGCCGGTTGCATCCCCGGCGCCGGCTGGATGATTCCCTGCTGCGATTGGACGATCTTCAGGCCGGTTTGTTGCGCTGCGTCAAAACCGCCGCCCGCGACCGCACCACGGCGTTGCAGCATCTGACCGGTCGTTTCCAGCGCGTCCGCCCCGCGCACGCCCTCAAACAGCGCCAGGAACGCCTGCGGCAGGTGGAGCATCAGTTGAACTTGTTGGGCCCCGCCCAGGTGCTGGCCCGCGGGTACTCCATCACCCTGGATGCCGCCACCGGCGGAATCATCCGCCAGGTGCGGCAAACCCGGTCCGGCCAGGCGTTGCGGACCAAATTGAGCGACGGCGAACTGCTCAGCCGCGTTGAAACCTAAACTTTACTCCTGAATGGGTTTGCCTTATGCTGTTCCAGTGGCAAATCCAAAGATCACCGGGCCGGGTCAGCCCGCCAAAAGTCCGCCGTTTGAAGAAGCCCTCCAAAGCCTGGAGCGGGTCGTTGAAGTCATGGAATCAGATGAATTGCCACTCGAAACCCTGATGGCCAGATATGAAGAAGGCATTAAACTGGTCAAAATCTGCCAGGAAAAACTGGCCGAGGCTGAGTTGAAGATTCAGCAATTGGAGAAAAGTGCGGCGGGCGATTTCAAGTTGAAGCCGCTGGAGTTGTCTGAAACATAAAATATGAACCGATACCTCGACATGGTGGATGGACCGGCGCACGTCAAAAAACTGACCCTGCCCCAGCTCAATGAGCTGGCCGGCGAAATCCGCCAGGAATTGATTGACGGCCTCTCCAAAGGCGGCGGCCACCTCGGGCCCAACCTCGGTGTGGTGGAGCTCACCATCGCCCTTCATCGCGTTTTCACCACCCCGGAGGATAAATTTGTCTGGGATGTCAGCCATCAGGTTTATGTCCACAAGCTGCTGACCGGACGCAAAGACCGTTTCCGCACCATCCGCCAGACGGACGGCCTGAACGGTTTTGCCCTGCGCACCGAGAGCGAACATGATTGTTATGGTGCCGGCCACGCCGGCACCGCCCTCTCCGCCGCCCTGGGCATTGCCGCCGCCCGCGACCAAAAAGGCGGCCGCGAAAACGTTGTCTGCATTTTCGGTGACGCCGCCCTGACCAACGGCATTTCCTTTGAGGCCCTGAACAACATCAGCCACACCACCAAAAAGTTCATCGGCATCCTCAACGACAACGAATGGAGCATCGCCAAAAACGTCGGGGCCATCTCCTCCTATCTGAACCGCCTCATCACCCATCCGCGCTACAACCAACTGGCCCGGGATTTCCAAGGGTTTATCCGCCGCCTGCCCAAGGGCGAACTCGCCATCAAACTCGCGCACAAGGCCGAGGAGGGCTTCAAGGGCGCCCTCAATGAAGTGGGTCTGCAGCAGACCAGCGCCAACCTGGATGCCGATGGCCGCGGCGGTTACGGCTCGCCGGTTTTGTTCGAGGACATGGGCGTGCGCTACCTGGGTCCGATTGACGGCCATGACCTGCCCCTGTTGATCAGCACCCTGGAATTTGCCAAGACGTGCGATCATCCCATTGTCATCCACGTCCTGACCAAAAAGGGCAGGGGCTATGAAGCCGCCCTCCGGTCCCCGGAAAAATTCCACGGCACCGGACCCTACGATGTCAAAACCGGTGACTCCGCGCCCGTCAAGGCGGGCACGCCGCCGAATTACCAGGATGTTTTCGGCCAGACCATGGTGAAACTGTGCCGCAAGGACAACACCGTGGTGGGCATCACCGCCGCCATGCCCAGCGGCACCGGCCTCAAACATCTGGAGAAGGCCATGCCCAACCGTTATTATGACGTTGGCATCGCCGAGGAACACGCCGTTATTTTTGCCGCCGGCATGGCCACCATGGGGTTTCATCCCGTCTGCGCCATTTATTCCAGCTTCCTCCAGCGCGCCTACGATTGCATTCACCACGATGTCTGCCTCCAGGACCTGCCGGTCATTTTCTGCATGGATCGCTCCGGCCTGAGCGCCAACGACGGCCCCACGCATCACGGGGTTTTTGACATCGCCTATCTGCGCTGCCTGCCCAACGTCATCGCCATGGCCCCGTCCAATGAGGATGAGCTGGCGGACATGATGTTCACCGCCACCCACGAAAAACACCCCGTCTTCATCCGGTACCCGCGCGGCGCCGCCGAAGGCGTGCCGTTGAAGGATCAGCCCCGGTTGATCGAGGTCGGCAAGGCGGAAGTCATCCAGAATTTCTCCAACCATGGCCGGCACAAGATCGCCCTCTTTGGCCTGGGCCCCATGTGCGGCATCGCCCGCAAGGCCGCCGTGCAACTGGCGGCCGAAGGGTTTGATGTGGCGGTCATCAACCCCCGCTTCACCAAGCCGCTCGATGCCGGAACGCACGAGTTCTTTGCCCAGGCGGCCGACCTGGTGGTGACGCTGGAGGATCATACGATTGTGGGCGGCTACGGCTCCTCCGTGCTGGAATTGCTCAGTGAAAAGGCCGTCACCACCCCGCTGATCCGCATCGGCTGGCCCGACCAGTTCATCGAACACGCCACCACGCCGGACGAACTGCGCCAGAAATACGGGCTCTCCGTGGAAAACACCACCGCCAAAGTGCGGGGTCATTTCGCCGTCGCCACCGCCAATGCCAACGCCAGCCGCATGCTGGCCATGGTTTGAGCCAACCTTGAAGCACAAGCCCGTTTTAAAAAATAATTTTCCGGTAAATCCCGTTACCTAGTAACGCGATGGGGTGCGGATTAGGGTTGACACGGCTTGCAAGCTGTTGGGATTGCAGCGGTTAAGTCATGTCAAGGGAGATTCTGAATTTTGCGCATTTTCCGTTACTGAGAAACACGACCGGGAAAGTCGGAATTGTTTAAGAGAAGTTTTCGGGTTCCTCGACCTTTGGAATGGGCCAAGCCACCGAACCCCAGGAGGCCGGACGCGCGTCCTCGTCCCGCCGGGCCCCCGGACCGTAGCCAGCTACGTAGTGGCTGGAAAGAACGCCCCGAAAATCTTCGCGCATTGCGCCCCCAAACCGGAGTGTCTTCTCAAAGTGGGACAGGCTTCCAGCCTGTCACCGGGGATTGACAGGCTGGAAGCCTGTCCACTCTCGCAAACCCCGGCCGGGCAGTTCAAGACCCTCGTGGCTCCACTTCTGTTGAGGTTCATGGGCAGGGTGCGATTAAAAAAACAAGTCCCGCAAGGGACGCAGGAAAGCGCCTGCCGCCCCCGCTCCCGGCGATGATCCGCGACCACGAAAAGGAGGCTCCAGAAGATTGGGCCAACCCGCTTCAAGCCCGTCAGGCTGGAATATTTGCAGCCTCACCCTCTCAAAACCAATTCAAGCGCGATTTTTCAGCGCTGCGTTTTTTGAATTTCAGCTTTCTGTTTCCGCACTTTCCAATTTCTGCTTTCTCAATTTCAGCTTTCGCCGCCTTGCTCCGTGCCGAACAATTCCTGTGCGAGCCAGCGGCGGCGCGGGACAAACCGACTTCTCGCCATCAGGGCTTGGCGACCGAGGGTGTGTGACCCAAAGTTACTTTGCGGTCACACACCCCGTTCGTCGCGTTGTAGGCATAACTCACGTGATACCCGTTGACCGACGCACAATTCGTCAGCCGGTTCATCACGTCGTATTGATTGGTGAGGCTCACCCCGTTGAAGTTGAGCTGGTTGGTTACGTTGCCGGACAGGTCGTAGGCAAAGCTCTCCGTCTGCCCGCCGGGCAGGGTCCGCCCAATGCGCCGGCCCAGGGCATCGTATTGGAAGCCCGTCGTGCGCCCGGCGGCGTCGGTGATCAAAAACAAACTGTTGCCAGCCATCGAACAAATTGTTAAAGAACGCCTGACATAGCTGGGATGGTCGCCGCCATGACCGAAAGCGAACGGGGTGTGACGAGTGAAAAAGCCTCCC
>CAZUBG010000280.1:0-5894 GCA_964618545.1 uncultured Bifidobacteriaceae bacterium
TCCAAGCTTGTGGAGCTTGTTGTTGCGGGTTCGAGTCCCGTCGGCCACCCCATTTCCCCACAATCCGCACCGGACCATAACTTCACCCGCGACTTTTTTCACCCGGTCTGTTATAACCGTGCCCATGACAAAACATCGCATTGGCATCATCGGCGGAACCGGACTGTACGGCATCGAGGGCTTTGGCAAGCAGAAATGGGTCAAAGTCAAAACGCCGTTCGGGGCGCCCTCCGACGATTTGCTGACGGGCCAACTGGCCGGACGCGAGGTGGTTTTTCTGGCGCGGCACGGCCGCGGGCACCGGATCATGCCCAGCGAACTCAATCACCGCGCCAACATTTGGGCGATGAAAAAACTCGGGGTGCAATGGATCGTCAGCGTCAGCGCGGTGGGTTCCCTGCAGGAAAAATACCGGCCGTGCGACATTGTGGTCATTGACCAGTTTCTCGACCGCACCAAGCAGTCGCTGAACCACACTTTTTTCGGGCGGGGAATCGTGGCGCATGTGTCTTTTGCCCATCCGGTCAGCGGCGAATTGCGCCGGATTATCTTAACCGCCGCCCGCGCGGCCAAAGCCCGCGTGCATGACGGCGGCACCTATGTCTGCATGGAAGGCCCGGCCTTCAGCACCCGAGCGGAATCGCTGGCGAATCATCGCGCGGGATACGATGTGATCGGCATGACCAACCTGGGCGAGGCCAAATGCGCGCGCGAAGCCGAGATCGCCTATGCCACCATGGCCATGGCGACGGACTACGACTGCTGGAAAGAGGAGGAGCATGTGTCACTGGAAATGATCATTGCCAACCTCAACCGCAACGCCGACACCGCCCGGGCCATGGTCTCCGCCGTCATCCCCCAGGTTCCGGCGGAACCCTCCTGGCCGGCCCATTCCGCGCTGAAAAACGCCATTTTGACCGGCAAAAAACTCTGGCCGGCGAAGACGAAGAAGGAACTCGCGCCGTTGCTGGCGAAGTATCTCTGAACAGCCTGCAAATTATCTGGACAACTCCCTTCACGGGGAATATTTTTTGGCAAATCACCAGAGCAGTTGCGAATGCGACAGCCATCGTCAATGGGCCGTATTTGCGTGTCGGCAACCATTACAACCAAGGCATCCTATGGAATTGAAAGTGGTGTGCAATTGCGGCCAGAAATTCAAATTCGACGTTGTCCCGGTAAACGGTCTGATGCCGTTCCAGGTGAATTGTCCGGTTTGCGGCAAGGATGGAACCGATGCGGCCAACACTCTCATCGCCCAAGCCGGTCCGGTGCCGCCCCCACTGCCGGTCACCCGGATGCAGGTCAGCCTGCCGGCTCGCGCAGCGGCGCCGACGGGCGCCCCAGCCTCCATTTCAGCCAAACGTCCGGGCCTGACCGCGCCCGCAGCGAAAGCGGCCGGGCAATTCAACCTCGGACTGGGAATCGTCGGGGCCTTGCTCGGTGCCGGCCTTGGTGCGGGATTGATGATTGCCATTTTTGAATGGGGCGGCTTCCGCTTCCCCCTCCTGGGAGTCGGGATTGGGTTATTGACCGCTTTGGGGGCAAAGACACTGGCCAAAGGATCGAATCAGACGCTGGCCATCATCTCCGCCGTCATGGCCCTGGGGTCGGTGGTCGGAACGTTGTTTTTTATCTACGGCGATTTCCCGGTGCTGAATATCGTTTCCGTGATTGTGAGCGCCAGTGTGGCGTACCGGGTCGTCTCCAAATAAGTGGCCGTCAGAATCGTTCCACCAGTTTCACCAGACAGTAGGCCAGTGCGGCGCTCACCGGCAGGGTCAGCACCCAAGCCCAGACGATCTCCTCAACCACCGCCCATTTCACCGCCGTCCAGCGCTTGGCCGCCCCCACGCCCATGATCGAGGCGGTGATGACGTGCGTCGTGGAGACGGGCATCCCCATGGCGGCCGTCCCGAAGAGCACGGTGGCTCCGGCCGTTTCGGCGGCGAAACCGTGGATCGGCTGGAGCTTGACCAGTTTGTGTCCCAGGGTTCTGATGATCCGCCAGCCGCCGCTGGCCGTGCCGGCGGCCATGGTCAGCGCGCAGAGGATTTTAATCCAGAGGGCGATGTCCAGCTTCGCCCCCGGCAGGGGTTCCACCGTCTTTAAAAAACCGAGCCAGTCCGGCAGGGTGTCAAACGAGCCCGACTTGGTGCCC
Source organism: uncultured Bifidobacteriaceae bacterium (assembly GCA_964618545.1). Taxonomy (GTDB): domain Bacteria; phylum Verrucomicrobiota; class Verrucomicrobiia; order Limisphaerales; family UBA11358; genus UBA11358. The sequence continues at coordinate 2,162 of CAZUBG010000280.1, forward strand.
GCCACCAGCGCCAGCGCAATAATGCCCATGGTTTTTTGCGCGTCATTGGTGCCGTGGGCAAAGCCCATGTAAGCGGAACTGGCCAGTTGGAGCCGCCCAAAGGTGCGGGAGACGGCCATCGGACGGGCTTTTCGCAGCATGAAATAAAGCGCCGTCATGAGGACAAACGCAATGACAAACCCAAACACGGGTGAGATGACCATGGGAATGACCACTTTGTAAAGCACCCCGCCGCCGGTCCACCAAGGCTGGCCCGCTGCGGGCGCATGGCTCCAGATCACGGCCCGCCAATTCCCGCGAGAGGTGGCAACGGCCGCGCCCATCAGCCCGCCGATCAGCGCATGACTGGAACTCGACGGCAAACCAAAATACCACGTCAGCAAATTCCAAAAAATCGCCGCCAACAGCGCGCAGATCAGCATCTGCGAGGCGAATCCCGGCGCGATGAAATTGGCATCCACAATGCCGGTGATGATGGTTTTGGCCACCGCCGCCCCCCACATCGCCCCCAGCAGATTGGTGATGGTCGCCAGAACGATGGCCTGGCGCGGGGTCAGCACCCGCGTGCCCACCACGGTGGCAATGGCATTGGCGGTGTCATGAAACCCGTTGGTGTACGTAAAAATCAACGCCACCAGAATGACGGTAAATACCAGGAGCATGGCCGTCAGGAGTTTTTCAGGAGGATTTGCAAAATCACCAGGCCCACATCGCGGCAGCGGTCAATCACTTTTTCCAACAATTCGTATAGCTCCTTTAAAACAAGCACTTTCAGCGCCTCGTGGCGGCCGCTGAACAGATCGCGGTGCAACTCCAGGATCACCTTGTCGGCGTCCCCTTCAATTTGCTGAAGCCGGTCGTTCCATTTTTTGATCTCCTCAAAGTTAATGCCCGTGCGCAGGGATTTGACCAGTTGCAAAACGCATTCCGACGCCTGTTCCAACAGGCTGATCTGCCCGGAAAAATCCACGCCCCGCACATGCTGCGGCACCAGCTTGACGCGTTCGCTGAACTTCTCCACCGTCTTGGGGATGCGGTAAAGCGCCAGCGAGAGACAGTCAATGTCCTCGCGATCCAGCGACGTGGCGAAGGTGGTGTACAGGGCATTGCGAATCTGGTTGGTGATCTGCTTGTCCTTGCGGCGCGAGTTGGCAAAGGCCTCCAGTTCCACGGGTTGATCCGTGGCCCCGCTCATTTTGACCAGCGCCTGCACGCTGAGACGGGCCTCAATGGCGCTGGCTTCCAACAGAACGAAAAACTTATCTTCTTTGCCCAGCAGTTTCTGGAGTGAAAACATAATCGTGGTATGACTGTAGCAGACGGATAAATCGTTGTCCGCACCGATTTTGCTGTTTATTTGGCAGCGTGCAAGTTTGTATTGCCGTCCGCGAAAACCGCGGGTAAGTTTCTGCCGCCAGCCCTTCCGGTCGCAAGCCGTCGCATTCGCCCGGCCGGGTTGGTTTTGCCACAACGAGCCTATGGATAATATTTTTGAAGCCGGCGTCGAAACTCTGCGCCAAAAACTGCTGCTCATGGCCAGTCGCGCCGGTGCTTCGGTGAGCGATTCCGTCCTGTCGCTGCTGCAACGCGACCTCGACCTCGCCCTGAAGGTCCGCCAGGACGACAAGCTGATTGACCAGTGCGAGGTCGAAATTGACGAACTCGCCGTCCAACTGCTCACCCAGGCGCCGCTCGCCGTGCATTTGCGGTCGGTGACCGTCGTCATGAAAATCGCCCAAAACCTCGAACGCATCGGGGACGAAGCCGCCAAAATCGCCAAGCGCGCCCGCGACCTGGCGAAGGAACCTCCGGTCAGTCTCCCCGCCGACCTCCCGCGTCTGGCGGCCTTCACCCTGGCCATGCTCAATGACGCGCTCGACGCCTTTGTCAACCGGGACTCCGCCGCCGCCCGGACCGTCATCCTGCGGGACCCGGAGGCCGACGCCATCCACCGCCAGATTCAAGCCGTCCTCATGCAACACATGGCCGAACATCCGGACACCATCCCCCGCTGTCTGCACTGGATGACCGCCGCCAAAAGCCTCGAGCGCATCGCCGACCACGCCACCAACATCGCCGAGGAAGTCGTCTATCTCTGCGAAGCCCAGGACATCCGCCACTCCGGCTTCAAGCATTCGGCTCCTGCAAATACTTGACCTTCCGCGGCAAAGCCGCTAGACCTTGCCCTGCTTTATGGCAACCAAAACGATCATCAAACCCGCAAAATCACCCGCGACCGTCGGCCCTTACAGTCATGCCGTGCGCGTCGGCGACCTGCTGTTCTGCGCCGGCCAGATTCCCATTGATCCCGCCACCGGCAACCTCCTCCTCGGCGACATCAAGGCGCAAACCGACCGCGTGTTGCTGAATATCAAGGCCATTCTGGACGATCAGGGACTGACCTTTGCCAACGTGGTGAAATCCACCGTGTTTCTCACGGACCTGGCAAATTTCGCGGGCATGAACGAGGTGTACGCGCATTATTTCACCCATGATTTCCCCGCCCGCTCCACCATCCAGGTGGCCGGCCTGCCCAAGGCCGCCAGCGTGGAAATTGAGATCGTCGCGCACTTTTAAACCGAAGAGTGTCCACTGCCCTGCAACTCGGGATCGCCTTTTTCATCGGGGGAGCCCTGGGCCTGCTCATCGGCTGGCTCCTCCCGCACAACCGCGCCTCTGTCCCGGCGGATTCCCGGCTGGAGGAGGAATTGCGCCGGCAACTCGCCGAGCGCGAAACGCAGGTGACGCAACTGCGCGCGCAACTGGCCGAAGCCGGCAACGCCCGCGCCGCCGCCGACGCCCGGCAAAGTTCCGCCGAACAACTGCTCGCCGATCAAAAACAAATCCACGAGCGGAGTTTGTCCGAAGCCCGCCAGGCCCAGGACAAGGCCCTGACGGACTTGCGCGAGGCCTTCAAGGCCTTGAGCGCCGACGCGCTCAAACAAACCGCCCCGGAATTTTTGCGCCTGGCCGAGCAAAGTTTTGGCAGGTTTCAGGCCACCGCCCAGGGCGACCTCGACAAACGGCAGGAAGCCATCAAAACCCTGGTCGAGCCGCTGAAACAGCAGTTGGAAACCTACCAGCAACGGTTGCAGCAAAGCGAAAGCGCCCAGTCCTCCACCCTCGGCGAGGTGAAAAAGCAGTTGGATTTGCTCTCCGTGCAGAGCCAGTCCCTCGCCGCCGAGACCCAGCAGTTCCGGATGGTGCTCAAGTCCAATCAGGCGCGCGGGCGCTGGGGCGAGGAAACCCTGCGGCGCGTGGTCGAGGCGGCCGGCATGAGCGCCCATTGCGATTTCACCGAACAGACCCAGTCGGGCGAAAACCGCCCAGACCTCATCGTCCGCCTGCCCGGCGACCGGTTCATCATCGTGGACGCCAAGGTGCCGGACCTGGATTTTCTGAGCGCCCTGGAAGCGGCGGACAATGCCAGGCGGGCGGAATTGCTGGCCGCGCACGCCGCCAAATTCAGGGCCACCATCAAGCAACTGGCCGACCGCGATTATCCGCACGAATTTCCCAACGCGCTGGATTATGTGGTCTTGTTCGTGCCGGCGGAATCCCTGTTCAGCGCGGCGCTGGAGAATGACCATGATCTGATCATCTGGGCCGCCGCCCGCCGGATTCTGCTGGCCACGCCCGCCTCCCTCATCGCGCTGCTGCGTTCCGTGAGCGTGAGCTGGCAGCAACACGCGCAGACCGAAAACGCGCAGAAAATCGCCGAAGCCGCGCAGGA
>CAZUBG010000281.1:0-5806 GCA_964618545.1 uncultured Bifidobacteriaceae bacterium
TCTGTAAATACAGCACATTCTCGCAATCACTCCTCTCAATACCCGGACAGTAGTGACCCCGGCACGGATGCGGTAAAAGTTCGCAGCGGGCGGACGGTGTTGATTTTCAATCTTCGCCGAAACGATGACCGGCTGATTGCTGCGGCACATTACAACCGCCCGATCGTCTATGCGCTGCGTTTTATGACGCACGCCGAATACAGCAAAGACCGCTGGAAAGAGACCTTATGAAAACGACCTGTCCGAAAATTGAGTTTAACCGGCTGCCCAAAGATTACCCCCGCCTCTGCCGGGTTCTCCCGCCGCGCCCAATCCATGATCAAATTGAGTTTGACAGCGTGGTTGAAATCACCGACGCCCTGGCCGGGCATGAGTTGACGCCGGACCAGGAGGACTATTTTGACCTGCTCTGCCGCCTGATTGAAGATTACGAAAAGGAACACCTGTCACTCAGTCAGCCCAAAGTCACCGCGTTGGAGGCCCTGCAACACCTGTTGGACGCGCACGACCTGGGCGCCGCGGACCTGGCGCGGCTGCTGGGCGTCCACCGCACTCTGGGCGCGATGATCCTGCGCGGCGAACGGCAATTGACGCTGGCGCACGTCCGCACCCTGGCCAAACATTTCAGCGTGTCCGCCGATTTGTTTCTGCCCTGAATCCCGGACCTCGTCTGCCCCGGGAAAAGCGTAAACGGGTCTTGATTTTGTGATATTTCCTTTCTGACGGCGATCCCTGATGGGGCAGGGGCGGTTTGTTCATCCGCCCGCTGTGGCTCCCGCCGCAACGGATCACCCCGGCATTCCCGGCCCCCTGACCTCCGTGGCAGCCGACGTCAGGAGGCTCATTTCAAAGAATCAGCCGGCACCGTCCCCACCCCGTCATGGTTGAGTTTTCCCGAATCTGCGCCCATCTGCGGTCCAAACTCCCCGTCTGTGTTTGTGTTTTTCGCATATATCGCGGTTCAAAAAATCACGACTTGCCTGGTCGCGTTTCTCAGTAACGCGATTTTGCCATTTGGGTCATATTCAGCGTTTGTGTCACAAGTTGCTTAAAACCAACGGGTTGCCAATGATGTCAAGCGGAATACTCGCCTGATCGCGTTACTGAGTAACGAAAATGACCGGTTTGTTTTTTTTTCTTCCAGCCCGTTTTGCCCGTGACCTTCCGGCGTCCCCGCGCCCGACCCTGCCGGCCGTGGCACGACCCCCCGGCGTGTCACCAGTACTGGTGACTGGCCGGGGCCCCGCATTCTGTTAAGGTAGGGCTGTGTTAGCGCACTCGGTTCTCAAGTGCGTGTGTGATAAGCCCGGAGTTGTGTCCGGGCTTTCTCTTTTTTCCGGGCCTTCTCCAGTGCAAAAAAACCGCAACTTTCCCGCCACCCCGGTTTTTACCTGATTGGTGGATATGAAAGACAAGCCGTTACCCGATGAACTGCGCGAGTTGTTGTGGCGAGGCCGGTTAACCGACGCCGAACGCGCCCGTGCCGCCGGCCGGCCCGAAGCGCTGGCCGAGCTTGAACTCGAAAGCCGGCTGAACGAGGCTCTGGCGCAATTGCCCGCCATGCATGTCCCCTCCAATTTCACCGCCCGGGTGCTGCAGGCCATTGACCGTGAGGAAGCCCGGGGGAACCGCCCCGCCTGGCACTGGGCCTGGCCCCGCTGGCTGCCGCGCGTGGCCGTCACGGCGGCGGTGATCGCCTGCGCCGCCCTCTTCTGGGAACGCCATGCCGTTTACGCCCAACGATCCGCCCTGGCGCACAGCGTGGCGCAGGTGGCGGGATCCTCGTCGCTGCCCGGCGTTGAGGCGTTGAATAATTATGAGGTGATTCAACGCATGAGCCAGGCCCAGCACGCGGATGAGACCCTGCTGACGCTCATGCAATGAAGCGACTCCGGTTTAGTCTGATGGGCCTTGGACTCGGCCTGGCGGGGTTCGCCCCGGCGGCGGAGATGCCATCAGCACTGACCGACGTTCCCCCTCAAACCCAGCATGGCGTCCGGTCCGAAACCGCCCGCCTCATGCCCCTGATTCCGCAGGCCCCCTCCATTTCCTCACCGGTGGCCCAGTTCCGCCATTTGCTCGACCTGCCCCCCCGCGAGCGGGAAAACTACCTGACGAACCGTCCGCCGGAAATCCGCGCTGCCCTGCGCGCCAAAATCCAGGAATACCTGGCGATGGACCCCGACAGCCGGGAACTGCGCCTGCGCGCCACGGAATTACGCTACCAGTTGATCCCCTTGCTCCGCCTGCCGCCGGGGGACCGCGCCCCCCGGCTGGCCCAGGTTCCGGAAGATCTCGCTCCGCTGGTCCAAAGCCGCCTGGCCGAATGGGACAAGCTGTCCCCGGCGTTGCAGCAGGAATTCCTGGCCAACAACCGCACCCTGCCTTATTTCGCCGTGGTGGACACCGCCAATCAGCAGGCGACGGCCGAGGCCAGGGCGGAACACCAAAGAATCGCCGAACAATTCAACCATTTCTTTGAACTGACCCCGGACGAGAAGCAGCGCACCTTGAAGACCATTTCGGTCGCCGAACGGGCCCAGATGGAGGCCGCGTTGGAGGCGTTTGGAAAGCTGTCGCCCCCCCAACGACGCCAATGCATTCAAGCCTTCACGAAATTCGCGGAACTCAGCCCGGCGGAGCGGACCGAGTTTATAAGAAACGCCGAACGCTGGGCGCAAATGACCCCCAAGGAACGCCAGACCTGGCGCGACTTGGTCGCGCGCGTGCCCGAGTGGCCCCCGCTGCCGCCCAATTTCATCATGCCGCCGCTGCCACCGCGGGTGCATCCGCCCGTCAAAGCCCACCCGCAAGTCGCCACCAACCGGAACTGAACCGGGCGCCGCCGGAGCGCGGCATTTATGCCGCTTCAACGTCCGGGAGTCCGCACGCCAGTCGAACCGCCCATGCCCATTCGTGCCCTGAAGCGGCCTCAATGGCAGCGCCCCGGGGGCAAGGTGCGCTCCACACAAGGTTCCGGGCTGTTCTTGAATTATCCCGGGAGATGCGGCAAACTGGGGATATGGACATTGACGTCTCTGATTTTAGCCCGTTTCAGCAGCGGGCATTATTGGATCTATTTGTGTTGGCGCTGGATGCGGACGGCCAACTGCCGGCGGCCAGTGACGCGCGGCTGGATTCGCTGTTCAAAACGCTGGGGTGCAACACGGACGCGGAGCGCCAGCGGGAATTTGAGGCCTCGGTGGCGCGCATGAAACCCCATGCCCGGCCGGTCCAGCGGGCGCGCGACCAGTTGATCACCCTGTCCCAAGCCTTCACCAACCGTCCCCAGCACAAGAAAGTTTATGCCGCCATGCAAACCATGTTTGCCGGCGACGCCCATGTCTCCAACGTCGAAATCCAACTGCTGTCCGAACTGCGGCTGCGCTTCCGCGTCTGATGGGTCGGTGATTTGCTTGGCAGCCGGGTCGGGCCGGATTAAGCTCTCCGCCCATTATTATGCGTTCAGAATTATTGCCGCCCCAAACCCTGGTCGCCGTGTTATTTGCCATCGGACTGTTGGCCGCCCCGTTCCGCACCCGGGCGGCGGAACCCGTCTTTCCCGGAAGTTCCAGCACCGTCACCAATCCGGCGGCGGCGATGCCGGAGAAGAAAAACGGGGCCATTGAAGATTCGGTCGTGAAAGTGTTCTCCACGCTGCGCTTGCCGGATTTGTACAAGCCTTGGACCAAGCAATCGCCGGAAGACGTCACCGGCAGCGGCGTGGTGATCGAGGGCAAACGGATTCTGACCAACGCGCATGTGGTCCGCCATGCCAGCCAGGTGCAAATCCAGGCCAACCAGGCCGGGGACAAGATTTTCGCCACCGTCGAGGCCATGGCCCCGGACATGGATCTGGCGGTCCTCAAGCTGGAGGACGAAAAGTTCTTCGACACCCATCCCGCGCTGCCCCGGGCCAAAACCCTGCCGGGGGTCAAGGACATGGTGCTCGCGTACGGCTATCCCGAGGGGGGCAACAGCCTGTCCATCACCAAGGGCATCGTCTCGCGCGTGGAGTTTGCCTATTACCACTTTCCAATTGCCGGCCTGCGCATTCAGATTGACGCGGCCATCAACCCCGGCAACAGCGGCGGTCCCGCCGTGGTGGGGGACAAAATGATCGGGCTGACATTCAGCCGGCTCGCCGAAGCGGACAATATTGGGTACATCATCCCCAGTGAGGAGATTGACCTGTTTTTGGACGGCGTCGCCCGCGGTCATTACGAGGGCAAACCGGGCCTGTATGATGAATTGCAAACGCTGGAAAACCCCGCATTGCGCTCCTTTCTGAAACTCGACCCGTCGGCCCACGGCATGGTGGTGGGCAAACCATACCGGGCCGAGGCGGCTTATCCGCTGAAGACCTGGGATGTGATCACCAAGATCGGCGATTTGCCGGTGGACGACCAGGGCATGATCAAGCTGGGCGACCAATTGCGGCTGTCCTTTCTCTATGAGGTTCAGCTCCTGGCCAAAAACGGGAAGGTGCCCCTGACCGTGGTGCGCCACAGCCGGGAGATGAACCTTGAACAGCCGGTTTCGCCGGATTATCCCAAGCTCATCCCTGCTCTGGGTGACGGCTACCCCTCTTATTTCATCTACGGGCCGATGGTGTTTTCCGAGGCGACGGAGGACTATCTGGACGGCTGGGCGCGCACCAAGTACGGGAGCTCCTTTTTGACCCGGCTGAGCGCCCTGGGCAATCCGCTGGTGACGCGCATGGACGACCAGCCGCAGTTTGACGGGGAGCGGTTGGTGGTGGTGGCGAGCCCCTTTTTCCCCCACAAACTCGCGCAGGGCTATTCCAGCCCCATGTCGGAGGTGATCCGCTCCATCAACGGTATCCGCATCAAAAACCTGGCCCATCTGGTGGCGGTCCTCCGGGATTGCCAGGCTGAGTTTGTGACCGTGGAGTTCGATGCCCGGCTGAGTGAAACCATGGTCTTCCCCCGGGCTCAAATGGTGGCCGCCACCGATGATATTCTGACCGACAACGGCGTGCGCGCCCAGGGCTCGGCGGACATGCTTGGAATTTGGAATGCGAAGGGAAAATAAAAAACACGCCGAGTTCATCGGCGTGCTTTTCCCCAGTGATCTTGGAAATTACTTCTTCACCCCGAGGATGGCATCCTTGGCCGCCTTGGCGACGCGAAATTTCACCACGCGCTTGGCGGCAATCTTGATGGCCGCGCCCGTGGCCGGGTTGCGGCCCATGCGCGCCTTGCGGTTGACCAGCACCAGCTTGCCCAAGCCGGGCAGGGTGAAGGTGTTCTTGGCGTTCTTATACGCGAGTTCGACGAGCGTTTGCAGAATTTCGCCCGCCGCCTTCTTGGTGACGCCCGTTTGGGCGGCGATTTCGGCGGCAACTTGTGATTTGGTGAGTGGTTTGGCCATAAGTTTCTATCGGTATCTGTTAGTGTTTTGTTGTTCGACGGCTGTTCGAGGCTTCATTTAAAGCCTCAAACCGTCCCGATGCAATGGAAAACCGCATGTTTATTGGTGGAATGTCACACGGGCTTTCGCACCGCCGGGTCTCCGGCACCGGTTCAAGTGAACTGGCCGCAAAAAAACGGCTGCTTTATTTTTTTCAGGATGGAGAAAAAATGGCAGTAAGAACAAAAACAACCAGCAGAAGACCAGGTGAAATGACCCCGCCCATTTTTAATAAAAAATCATCCAAAATGAGAAAATCACTTGCCAGCCGCCGCCGTGTCCTTATCCTGAGTTTCCGTCAAGGCCAATTGGCTTAAATCGGCATTGAATCTGCTGTTGGTAGGCAGACGGTCAAACACAAATAACATTCATA